>CALMVN010000298.1 GCA_937873225.1 uncultured Acetobacteraceae bacterium | reverse complement strand
ACATGACGCGGAACGGCGGGCTGTCGGCACCGCCACCGGATCCATTCCCGATCATGCCTCCCGATCCGCCCCCGCCTCCGCCGGCCAGCACGATCGCCCGGCGGATGAAGCGGTGGCCGGCGCCGTCCTCGGCGGTCACGACCACGGTCACCGCGCTCTCGTCCGGCGGACCCTGCGCGGTGCTCGCCGGCACCGGTGCGTTCGGATTGGCACTCAGCAGCGCGAGCGCGCTGCGCACCACCGGATCGGCCGCGTTCGGGTCCGGGTCGCCGTCGTGGTACAGCGACAGGTGCGGCACCAGCGCCGCCAGCAGCTGCGGCGTCATGCCGAGCACCAGCCCGAGCTCGTTCAGGGACTCGAACGCGCCGCCAGGCGGCCGGTAGTCGCGGCCGGCGGCCCCGTAGTCGGCGCCGGCGCTGCCGAAGAAGCGCCAGGCGACGATGTTGGTGGCGACCGCCGCGGCGGTGCGCGAGTCGGCGCCGACCGCCTGCAGCAGGGCGGCCAGAAGCGGCGCCTGCGCCCGGTTCGGGTTGATCTTGCCGGCCTCGTTGAGCAGGCGGATCGACAGCACGAGGCCGCCCTCCTGCCGGACCCGGTGCACGCTGCCGTCGGCGAACCAGTGCCCGCCGGCGGGCGGCAGGGAAGGGTCGAGCAGGTGGAACGCGGCGAGGTCCACCCCGCCATCCGCCGCCGCCTCCAGCTGGGCGTTGCGACGCAGGTCGCCGGCCTGGCGGGTGCGCAGGCTGCCGGAGGCGGCCATCGACGATACCAGCAGCGACAGCAGCACCAGGGTCCAGAGCACGATCAGCAGCGCGAAGCCGCGCTCCCGGAGGGCCGCCGGCCGGGCTGCCGCCGCCGGGCGGATCAGGGGCCGAGCCCGACGGCGTTGCGCACACGGCGCTGCGGGTCGGAACTGCCGGTCTGGCGCATCGGCGTCAGCTCGTCCGGCACCGCGGCCGCGTTCACCAGGGTGTCGCGCAGGTCCTCGGTCAGCGCCTGGGCGTCGCGCTGGTCGTGCAGCACGTGCGGGGTGATCAGGATCAGCAGCTCGGTGCGCTGGCGGTTGTTGGTCTGGCTGCCGGTCAGCAGGCCCAGGATGGGGATGTCCTTGAGCCAGGGGATTCCCTGGTTGCCGCGGCTGGACTGGTCGGTGATCAGCCCGGCCAGGCCCACCGTCTGCCCGTCCTGGATCACCACGCGGGAGACCACCGACTGGTCGTTGAAGGTCGGGTTGGCCGCCTGGGTGCTGGAACTGCCCGGCACCACCGCGCTGACCTCCTGGGAAATGTCCAGCGTCACCAGCCCGCCGTTGTTCACACGCGGCGTGACCTGCAGGATCACGCCGGTGGGCTGGTAGCTGTCCTGGTTGAACACCGCACCGGTGCTCAGCGTGCTGGTCTGCGAGCCGGTCTGGATCGGCACCAGCTGTCCCACCAGCAGGCGGGCCTGCTGGTTGTCCAGCACCAGCAGTTCGGGCGAGCTCAGCACGTGCACGGTGGTCACCGCCTGCAGGGCGTTGATCGCCAGCGGCGCGCCGCCGTTGCCGGACGCGCCGCCGATCACGAAGCCGGGCAGCGTGCTGTTCAGCGCCGCGGTGGCGATCGGGCCGGTGATGGTCGAGGTGCCGGTGCTGAGCACGCCGTTGATGCCGCCGGACTTGAAGAAGAACTGGGTGCCGTACTGCAGCTGGTCGTTGAGCGTGACCTCGGCGATCACCGCGTCGATCCGCACCTGCAGCGGCAGGATGTCGATCTTGCGCAGCATCTGGCTGACCGTGTCGTTCTCCTGCTCGGTGGCATACACCAGCAGCGCGTTGTTCTGCGGGTTGGGGATGATGCGCATGCTGTGCAGCTCGGCGCCGCCGCCGGAGCTGTCGAGCCCGCCCAGCAGCGGGTTGGCGCCGGCCGACTGTCCGCCGCCGGTGGCGGGTGCGGTGGTCGCGCCGCCCAGGCCGCCGCCGCCGAGGCCGGTGGTCGCGCCGGTCGACCCCAGGCCGCCGGTCGACCCGAGGCCGCCGGTCGATCCCAGCCCGCCGGTCGATCCCAGCCCACCGGTCGACCCCAGCCCGCCGCCGGAGCCGAGGCCGCCGCCGCTGCCGCCGCCGATCCCCTGCTGCGCGTTCTGCTGGCTTTGCAGCGTCGGCGTCGGCTGCGCGGTGACGTCGTTCGGGGTGAAGGCCTGCTGCAGCACGTAGGCGGCGTCGTTGGCGTGGCTGTTCTGCAGGTAGTACACGTGCCAGGCGCGCAGCGTGGTGCGCCGCTGCGCCTCGATCAGCCGGAACAGGCGGGTGGCGTCGTCGATGTAGCGGGACTCGCTGGCGACGATCAGCACGGCGTCGACGCGGGTCATCGGCACCACCCGCACCACCTGGGACAAGGAGCCGCCGCGGCCGCGCAGCGCTTCCTGCAGCGCGGTGGCGGTGTCCTTGGCGCCGCCGGTGTCGACCGGCAGCAGCGCGTAGGACTGGCCGGCCAGGGCGTCGATGTCGAACGCCTGGATCAGGCTGATCAGCGTGCCGCGCACGTTGGGATCGCCGCTGACCAGCAGGGCGTTGCTGCCGTTCACCGCAGTGATCCGGGCGCCGGACTGCACGAACGGCTGCAGCGCCTTGGCCAGGTCCTCGGCGCCGGCATAGCGCAGCGGCACCATGGCGCTGCCGGCGAGGGACTCGCCGCCGGCCAGCATCGGCGTTCCCGACCCGCCTGCCGCCGACGCGGGACCGCCCGGCGCCGCCGACGCGCCCGGCGTGCCGGCGGCGACCACGCGGTAGATGCCGCCGGACTGGTACAGCGTGGCGCCGACCTGGGACAGCAGCGTCTGCAGCGCCGGCAGCAGCTGGGCGGTCGACAGCGGCGCCGCGGTGTGCAGCGTCACCGTGCCCTTCACCGCCGGGTCGATGGTGTAGGAAACGTGCAGCTGGCTGCCCAGGATCTGCGCCACCGCGTCGCGTATGTCGGTGTCGGCGAAGTCCAGCATCACGCTGCCGGTCCCGTTGTCCGCGCCGACGCTGCGCAGCACCGGGACGCGGTCGCGGCCATAGCTCACGCTGGGCGACAAGGGCTGCTCGGTGGTGCCGACATAGCCGTTCAGGCGCGGCGTCGCCGCCTGGTTGGCGGAGGCCGGAAGCGGCCGCAGCGGCCGGATCACCGGCTTGTCCGCCGGCGCGCTGCATCCGGCCAGCACCAGCATGCCGGACAACAGCAGCCGTCCGGCCGCTCCGGAACGAAGAGGAGCGGCGGTCATGGCGGCGGCGGCGGAGGACGCAGGCCGCTGGAGAACGGCAGGCCCGTCCCGCCCAGCTGCAGCGGCCGGTTGCGCAGCAGGTCGAGGATGGACGGATGCGGCGGCAGGGTTCCGGCGGCGGGAGCGCCGCCGCGTGCGTTGTCGTCGCGCGACGGCCGGAGCACGCGCGGACCGTCGGGACCGAGCACGCGCACGCTGTCGGCGTCGATCGCCACCACGCGCCAGGCGCCGGCCGGCTGGCCCGGCGCCGCCACGACGCCGCGGGCGTCGCCGCTGCCGGCGAAGATCGCCCTGCGGCCGGCGGGCCCCACCACGATCCCGGCCAGGCGCGGCTGCTGCGGCCCGGACGTCACCGTGGCCGCCGGACGGCGCGACGCGCTGAACAGCGGGCGCGCGAGGATCGTCGCGGTCCAGCCCTGCACGTGGGCCGGATCGGGCAGCACGGCCTCGCGGACAACGGACGCTGCGCGCCCGGAGGCGGCAGGGGAGGATGGAAGGGGCAGGCGCATCTCCCTGATCACGGCGGAGTGATATTCAAGTGCGAGCAGCCCGACAAGCAGGCACGCGCAGGCGGCGGCCAGCAGGAGCAGCGGACGCGGCTGCAGCACCGGGCGGGCCAGGGTCACGGCGCGGCCTCCGGCTCCGCGGCGTCCGGCCGGCTGGCCGGCCCGGCCTCGCCGCGTCGGAACGACAGCACGGTCAGGGAGGCTTCCAGCGGCGCGTTCTGCGCCAGCTGGATGCGCGACCCGTGCAGCTCGAAATCGTCGATCAGCATGATCGGGGTGGCCCGCTCGATCGCGGCCACCAGCCGCACCATCACCTCGAACGGCGCGGTGACGGAGATGCGCACCGACACGCGCCGGTAGCCGCTGCCCGGTGCGCCGGCGGCGGCGCCGGCCAGGGTCTCGCTGCTGGACAGGTTGGCGCCGAGCGTGGCCGCCATCTGCTGCACCTGCCCCTGAAGTGCCGCGCCGGCGATGGCATCGCTGCTGCCCTCGATCAGCACCGCCGGGCCGGGCCGCCCTGCCCCGGCCTCGGCCGCGCGGCGCAGCGCCGGAAGCCGGGCAGCGAGCGCCTGCATCCGCACCGCCAGCGCCTGCCGTCCGGCCAGCGCGTCGGCACGCCCGTCGAACCAGTCGCGAAGCGGGCTGCCGACCAGCTCCCATCCCAGCACGAGCAGGAGCAGCAACAGGCCGGCGGCCAGCAGCCGTCCCGGCCGACCGGTCGGCAGCGACACCCGCCCGACGCGCACCGGTGCGGCCTCCGACGCGGCCATCAGCGCGCCAGCCCGGCGCGTATGGAGAACAGGTCGGTGTTCTGGCCCTCGATCCGGGTCACCGGCGCGGAAAAGGCCGGGGCGGAGAAGGCCGGATCGGCGCTGATCGCCGGGATCAGCTTCGAGGCCTGCGGCGACTGGCCGCTGACCGTCAGCTGGCCCTGTCGCAGGGTCAGGTCGGACGGGTAGGTGTCGTCCGGCAGCACGCGCGTCAGGGCAGCCAGCACCGCCAGGGTGTTGCCGAGGCGGTTGCGCTCGGCGACCACCAGGTCGGCGCCGGCGGTCGAGCCGGCGAGCCGGCGCTGCAGCGCCTGCACCGCGGCCACGCGCGGCTGCAGGGCGTCGATGCGACGGTCGATCCGGGACGCGGCCACCGCCTGCAGCGCGAACGGCAGCACCACCGCCAGCAGCGCCAGCAGCGCGCAGCCGATGCCGGACGCCGCCAGCAGCCGACGGGTGCGGGACGCGGAAGCGGACGGCGAGCGGGCCAGCGGGATCACGAGGCCGGGCGGGATCTCGATCGCGCGGGCCGGTGTGGACGCGCCCTGCAGCGCGTCCAGCAGCGGCAGCAGCGGCCGGCGCAGCACCATGGACAGCCGGAGGTGCAGCCGCCCGGCCTCGCGGTCGCGTCGCAGCACGGTCCAGGAGAAGAAGGTCTCGTCGGCGCTGAACGGGGTCAGCCGGTCCATCTCGTAGCCCAGCACGCGGTCGAGCCCGGCCTCGGCGGCGAGCGGCAGCACCACGTCGCGACGCAGCGCCGCTTCGGGCGGCAGCCGGAGCAGCACCGGGCTGCCCGGCGTGTCCGCCGACTGCGCCGCAAGGGCGGCGGCAAGCGCGTCCTCGTCCGCCGGCAGGTCGAACACGCCGAGCAGGGTTTCCTCCGTCCCCCTGCGCCGGAGCAGGCGGCTGCCGGACGGCAACGGCTCGACCAGCAGCGCCCCGGCCGTGGACGGGTCGGGCCGGACCAGCTGGGCCGGCACCAGGTCGAGCATCTGGCTCGTCCACCAGGTCAGGGCGTCGCGCATCATGGTGGGACAAGGGTAGAGCACAAGCCGGCGGCGCTTGAAATCGCCCCCACCCCCCGCTCCCCTACCCGTTGGCCTGGTCGCGGGCCGGCGCCGCGACCATGTCCGGCCAGCGGCGCGGGTCGCCGTCGGGAAACACGATCCGGATCCGGATCAGCGCCAGCGGCGCGGTCTCATTCCATTGCGTGTGCCAGGCGCCGTCGCCCCAGTAGTCGAGATCGATCGCGTCCACGTCGTCGAGCAGGATTTCGCGGTGCGGCGTCGGCGCGGCGTTCACCGCCTTGGCGTGGCGATGCGGCAGCCAGGCCAGCACGAGGTGGCGGGACTCGTCCACCGACAGGCGCAGGTCTGCCAGCGTGCCGGCCTCGCCCACGGGCAGCCTGCTGCGGAACACCAGCACGTGCCGGGCACCGACCACGGTGTCGCCGTCGGTGGCGGTGCCGGGGTCGAGCTGCACGACCAGCCGGCGCAGGGTGCGGTCGACCGCTTCCAGGCGGCCGCCGACGCTGATCATGCGGTCCTGCCGGTCGAACGCGGCCAGGCCGAACTCCGTGCCGCGGGACAGGGTCACCAGCAGGATCCCCAGCACCACCAGGGCGACCACGATCTCCAGCAGGGTGAAGCCGCCGTCAGGGGCCGGGAGGCTTGCACTTCGTTGCAAAACTTGCCGCCCGGGCGACGTTTCATGAACCTCGTTCACGGGCCGGCCGCCGGCTGGGTGCCGAGCCGCTCGGTACGAAGCACCACGGCGCGGGTGCCGTCGCCGGAACCGGGATCCGGCCAGGACTCCGTCACCTGCACCGCGTAGAGCAGCAGGCGGGGCGCCTGCGGGCTGCTGCCTCCGGCGGCGGACCGTTCCGGCACGATACGCAGGCTCCAATGGAACGCGCTGCCGTCGTCGCCTTCCTGCGTGGTCGGGCGCAGGGCGACGCCGTGGCCGACGGTGGCGAGGTGCGAGCGGGCCCGGGCCAGCGCTTCCTCCGTGCGGTCGGACACCCGGGTGGAGCGCAGGCCCTCGACCGCGCCCTCGAACAGCACGCCCAGCGCCAGGGCGGCGATCACGAACGCCACCAGCACCTCGAGCAGCGTGAAGCCGGCGTCGTCGGCAGGCAGGGATCGGGGCATCGAGGCCATCATCGGCCAGCCGGCGCGGCGTTCATAGCCACAAGGCGCTTCGGCAGGTCCGGACCGCGATAGCCAAGCGCGGACGATGCCGCCATAACCTCTCGTTTTCTGGACGGTGCCCGGGGAGGTGACCATGCGGTTGTTCGCGACAACAAGCCTGATGTTCCTGCTTCCCGCCGCCGGTGTCGCCGCGGACCGCTACCACGTCGTGACCCCGAGCTTCGGCTGCGTGGTGCCGTGGACCACCTGGGCGCTGAACGACGGGCACAACCCACACCGACGCGACGCGCGCTGGCTCAACCGGATCATCGACCGCGGCGGATGCCGGCTGGTGAGCCCGATCCAGGAATGGGAACGGGTCGGCCGGGTGGGACGGCTCGTGCTGCTGCGGCAGGTGCCGCCGCATTCCGGCGCGACGCCGCTGCTGTTCCGGCCTTCGGACCTGCGCGTGGGCGAGATCGCGGAGCCGGCGCCCGCCGCCGCACCGGAGGCGACGACAACCGCCGCGCCGCCGGTTCAACCCGATCCGGCCCAGGGAGCGGAGGCTTCCCCACCCGCCGCGCCCGCATCGACCGACGCAACGCCGTCCGGTTCGGC
>CALMVN010000297.1 GCA_937873225.1 uncultured Acetobacteraceae bacterium | reverse complement strand
CGGCGGCCCTGATGCTGCCTTTTGCCGCCGCCACTGCGAGGGCGGCCGCGCCGGCGCACGTCACCATCGCGGTGTCGGTGCCGACCGCCGACCACGGCTGGACCGGCGGCGTGCTGTACGACGCCAAGCAGGAGGCGGCCGTGCTGGAGCACGCGTATCCGGGGCTGACCGTGATCGTGAAGTCGTCGGCCAGCGCTGCCGACCAGGCGAGCGCGCTGGAGGACCTCAGCGCCGGCAGCAGGCCGGACGCGCTTGTGGTGCTGCCGTATGACTCCGCCCAGCTCACCGGGGCGGTGCGCCGGGTCAAGCAGAACGGGACCTTCATCGCCGTGGTCGATCGCGGGCTGACCGATCCCTCGATCCAGGACGTCTACGTTGCCGGCAACAACACCGAGTACGGCATCGTGTCGGGCAAGTACTTCGTGCAGGCGCTCGGCGGCCACGGCGACGTGGTGGTGATGCGCGGCATCCCGACGGTGGTGGACACGCAGCGCGTGGACGGGTTCCAGCACGCGATCGCCGGCTCCGGGGTGAAGGTGCTGGACATGCAGTTCGCCAACTGGAGCCGCGACCAGGGCTTCCGGGTGATGCAGGACTTCCTGGCCAAGCACCCGCACATCGACGCGGTGTGGGCGGCGGACGACGACGTGGCGCAGGGCGCGCTGCGGGCGATCGCGCAGGCGCACCGGACCGACATCCGCTTCGTGGTCGGCGGCGCCGGCATGAAGGAGGTGATCAAGGGCGTGATGGACGGCAACGCCCTGATGCCGATCGACGTGTCCTATCCGCCCGCCATGGTGAAGACGGCGATGGACCTCACCGCGGCGCACTTCATGTCGAACGCGGCGGTGCGCGGCACGCTGCTGCTGTCCACGGTGCTGATCACCAAGGAGAACGCCCGGGAGTACTACGACCCGAACTCGCCGTTCTGAGAGCACGTCCGACCATGCGCCGTGGCCTGCGATCCGACGCGCCTTTCCGTGCTTGCCGCGTGCTCACGGCCAGATGGCCGCTCCGCTCCGGTTCCCGGAAGACACGCCGGCCGTGCCGCGCCAGCGCGTCACTCTCGCTCGGCACACCCCGTTCTCGAACCTGCTCTGCACGGAGGCCTCCATGAAGACGCTGAAGGGACCCGGGTTGTTCCTCGGGCAGTTCGCCGGCGACGCCCCGCCGTTCAACTCGCTCGCCGCGATCGCCGCCTGGGCCAAGGGGTGCGGCTTCGAGGGGGTGCAGATCCCGAGCTGGGACCGGCGGCTGTTCGACCTGCGACTGGCCGCGGATAGCGACGCGTACTGCGACGAGGTGCGCGGCACGCTGGCCGAGGCGGGGGTGGCGCTGACCGAGCTGTCGACGCACCTGCAGGGGCAGCTGGTCGCGGTGCATCCAGCCTACGACACCCTGGTGGACGGGTTCGCCGACCCGTCGGTGCGTGGCCGGCCGGCGGCGCGGCAGGAATGGGCGGTCGAGCAGCTGCACCTGGCCGCGCGCGCCTCGCGCCGGCTGGGCCTCGCTGCCCACGCGACGTTCTCCGGGGCGCTGGCCTGGCCGTTCCTGTATCCGTTCCCGCAGCGGCCGCCGGGGCTGGTCGAGGCGGCGTTCGACGAGCTGGCTGTGCGCTGGCGGCCGATCCTGGACGCGTTCGACGATGCCGGCTGCGACGTGTGCTTCGAGCTGCACCCGAGCGAGGACCTGCATGACGGGACCACGTTCGAGATGCTGCTCGACCGCGTGGATCAGCATCCGCGCTGCAACATCCTGTACGACCCGAGCCATTTCGTGCTGCAGGTCATGGACTACGTCGGCTTCATCGAGGTGTATCACCAGCGGATCCGGGCGTTCCACGTCAAGGACGCGGAGTACCGGCCGAGCGCGCGCTCGGGCGTGTATGGCGGCTACCAGAACTGGATCGACCGGCCCGGACGGTTCCGCTCGCTCGGCGACGGGCAGGTGGACCTCGGCGCGGTGTTCTCGGCCCTGGCGCAGCACGACTTCGACGGCTGGGCCGTGCTGGAATGGGAATGCTGCATGAAGGACGCCGAGGTGGGCGCGCGGGAAGGGGCGGCGCTGATCCGGCGCCACATCATCCCGGTAACGGGGCGCGCCTTCGACGACTTCGCGTCCGGCGGCACCGACCTCGCGGCCAACCACCGGATGCTCGGGCTGTGAGCGGGCGGCGGCTCAGGCTGGGCATGG
>CALMVN010000296.1 GCA_937873225.1 uncultured Acetobacteraceae bacterium | reverse complement strand
ATCAGAACCAGCGAGTCTGTGCAACCTCGAAGTGGTCTAGGTGCGGCGGCGGCCGGCGGCGGGTTGCGGGTGCCGGTTGCCGGCGACGAGGAACAACGCCGCACCTTGCCGGGCAAGCATCCTGGCGGTCGTCAGGCCGATCCGATCCCCGACGGTGATGATGATGACCTAGTCTGCGATCGGCTTCAGGACAATGCGCGACATGGCCTGCTCCCGTGGCGACCGCCAGGATCTCGGATGCGAACAATCCGCTCCGCCGCATCGAGGCTGGCGGGATGCGTATGATCAGAGGCCGTCGGCTGTGGCCCAGGCGACGATGGCGGCGTTGGCAGCGGCGGGCCTCTCGTAGATGCTGACGTGCGAGGCGCCGGGAATCAGGGCCAGGGTACCGTGCGGCACCTGCTGCGACAGCGCCCGCGCGATCGGGAAGGCGTAGACCGGGTCGTCGCGGCCTTCCACGACCAGGACCGGGACGGAGATCGAGGCCAACTGGGCGGTGTAGTCGGGCCGGATCGCCAGCGTCTCGGCACCCGCCTGGGCGCCAGGGATCGAGCCTTCAGCGATGATGTCCTCGATTGCGGTGGTGGCGACGGGGTCGTTGGTGCGGGTGGCGCCGGCCAGGAGCTGCGGCGTGATGGTCTCGACGATGGAGGACACGCCGCCGTCGGTGGCCTGGAAGGCGTAGCCGGCCCACTCGCCCTGCTCGATCTGCGAGGCGCCCATGGCGATGGTGTCGATCAGGATCATGCCCAGGAAGCGCTGCGGCGCCTCGCGGTAGATCTCCTGGGTGATGAGGCCGCCCATCGAGTGACCGCCGATGATGGCCTTCTGGATGCCCAGGTGGTTCATCAGGTCGAGGACGTAGCCGGCGTAGAGCGCGGTGGAGCCGAAGCCGGTGGGGGCGGAGGAGCGGCCGAAGCCTGGCAGGTCGAGGGTGATGACCTGGAACCTGGTGGCCAGGCCGGTCTGCTGGTGCTGGAACAGGGCGCGGGTGAGTGGGTTTCCGTGGATAAGCACGAGCGGGGTGCGGGAGACGGTCACCTGGTAGAATATGGTTGTGCCGTTGTCGTTGAAGGCGGAGCCTGTGCGGGTGTCGGCGGCGACGCCCTGGGCGTGGTTGGGAGGTGCGGGCAGCACCTGGGCCAGGGCGGGCGCCAATGTGGTGGTGGCGAATAGGATCGGCAGGGCGAGCAGGCTGGACTTCATGACGGATCCTCGGAGGTGGCAACCGGCGCCTCGTCTGGCGCCGTCCGGCCTGGCAGCAAGCGAACGGCTATCCAAACGGTTCATTCACATGCCGGTCAGAACCGCGATCCGCTGGCGAGATCAATCTAGTCCGGCACCTCCTCGACGGACGTGGGCTCTAACTGGCGCTTGCCGTTCTGGGCGTGGCGGTGGGCCGAGAGCGCCCCGTAGGTCTGCAGCCGGGCGCGCATCACCGAGCCAAGCGGACGGTGCGCCGCCAGGGCATGAGCCGGCTGGAACGACAGCACCTCGTCGAAATACGCCTGGCGAGCCGGGCTGTAGGAGTCCTGCGGCGGCACGGCGATCACGGCCACCGGCACGTAGGGGCTGCGGTCCTCGGGCCACGGCACGGAAGCGTCCTCGATCGGCATCGCGTCCGTATCGGTGCAGAGCTGCACCCGCAGCTCGAACCGGGCGCCATGGCTACGCAGGTGTTCCACAACGGCGTGGCGGAAGGCGTCGTCGTCGGCGCCAGTATCCAGGGTCTGGTCCACGATCGCCACCAGCTCGGGCGAGACCGGGAACAGGCCGATCTTGGCCACGTAGTCGCCGTGGCGGAGGGCGGCCTGGCTGAAGTAGGCGTCGGCGAGCGGGTTGCGCCTGGTATGGCCGAAGAAGCCGAAGGTCGGGCTATCGCTGCCCACCGCATTGTAGACGGCGTTGATCGCGCGCGACGTGGTCGAGACCACCTGCTTCACGACCTCCGGCATGCCGGTGTTCTTCTCGATGCCCTTGATGGCGGTGAGGAAGGTCGCGGCGCTGGATTGCGCGAACGCCGTCCCGGTGGCGAGGACGAAATCCTGCGTGGTGTCGTTGTGGCCGGGCAGCTTGGGCCCGTCGACGTCGAGCACCTTGATGCCGACGCCGCGATGGGTGGAGACGCTATCGGACAGCCTCTCGCCAGGACCTTGCGCGAAGCGCATCAGGACCGGATGGTCTCGCACCGAAGCGAACAGGCCCTGGGCATACGGCCCGGGCAGGCCCGGCAGCACGCTGAGCGTCCCTTTCACCAGCCCGGTGCTCTTGGCGTGCGAGGCCCGCACGGTCTGGCCGTCCCGCTTGGCGACGATCTGGCTCTCATGGGTCATCGACGCGATGATGCCCTCGATGACCTGGCCCTCGTCCGTTGCCGGTGTCTCGAGGCTGTCCGCGTAGCGGACGTAGGTGACGGCCTCGGCCATGGTTCCTCCAGCGGTTATGTCAGCCAGACCAGAACGCAGATCATCCGTTTCGGTTGTCGCCCGGCCTGATGCAACCCATGACCGGAACGATGAATTAGTTAGCCGGACCAGGGAGGATAGACCATGAGCATCGCGCCGCCCGTACGATATTCGGACGACCTGGAGACGGTCGGGGAGGACGAAGGGAAGACGATCGGCGAGCTGAACGCCGCTTTCGATAAGATTCTCGACACCACCGCGCATGATTATGGCCATGCCGTGCGATCGGTGCACGCCAAGGCGCATGGCATCCTGCAGGGCACGCTCACGGTGAGGTCGGGCCTGCTGCCGGAGCTGGCGCAGGGGATGTTCGCGCGGCCCGGCGAGCACCGGGTGTTCATGCGGCTCTCGACCAATGCCGGCGACATCCTGCCCGACGCGATCAGCCTGCCGCGCGGCCTCGCACTGAAGGTGCTGGACGTCGACGGCGAGCGGCTGCCGGGGGCCGAGGGGCGGACGCAGAACTTCGTCATGGTCAACGGACCGGTGTTCCAGACCAAGACCAGCGACAAGTTCCTGGGCAACCTCAAGATGCTGGCCGGGACCACCGACCGGCTGGAGGGTACCAAGACCGTGATGTCCAGCGTGCTGCGCGGGGTGAGCGGTGCGTTGAAGGCGGTGGGCGTCGAGAGCCCGAAGCTCCAGTCGCTGGGCGGGGCGCCCAACGTCGATCCGCTGGGCGAGACCTATTACAGCGTGACCCCATTCCGCTACGGCGACTACGTGGCGAAGTTCGCCGTGGTGCCCGTATCCCCCGACCTCGCATCGCGCGCGGGGCGGTGGATCGACGCCTCCATCGGGCCGGACGCGATCAGGGACACGGTGCAGGGTGAGATGCGCGTCCTTGACGGGGTGTGGGAGCTGCGGGTGCAGCTGTGCCGCGATCTGGAGCGGCAGCCGATCGAGGACCCAACCGTGGAGTGGAAGGAGGAGGACAGCCCCTTCCACACGGTCGCCACGATCCATGCGGGACCGCAGGATAGCTGGGACGCGGGGCAGGTGCAGAGGGTCAACGAGGAGATGCGCTTCTCGCCCTGGACCGGACTCGCGGCGCACCGGCCGCTGGGGAACATCAACCGGGCACGCAAGGAGTCATACGAGCATTCGGCGGCGTACCGGGCGCGGTTCAACCGGTGCCCGATCCATGAGCCGGCCGGCAGCGACGCGTGAGGAAGGGGCGGACGTGGAGCTGAGGCAGTTCAACGTGACCGTACGCCGCTTCGATCCCAACGGGAGCTTCGAGCGGGGCAAGGACCTTGTGCTGCCGGTGGACAGCCCGGACGAGGAGCATGCGGTCTCGGCGGCGATGTCGAACGCGGTGGCATTCACGCGCAAGGTGGACGGCGGTACGGTGCTGCCGGTTGCGTTTACCTGCATGGCGGTGGCCATCCGCTGAACAAGGCCTGCAAATCAGAGGATTGAGTTCCCCCTGCAGGTTCTCGAAGGTAGCCGTAGCCTCTGCGGCCATCGGCTCCGGGTCCTTGACGGCCACCTTGATCCGGACGTCTCGATGGCGCCATCATATACTACCTAGACAGCCAGCCTGGGCTTTGGCCGAGTCGATCCGGATGCCACCTGATCACGTAGACCTAGCGGTGGCTCCGGTTCTACTGCCTAGCCGGCGGCGATCCGCTCCTTGCGGTCCTTCATCCGCAGCTCTGCCAGCTTGGGGAGCGGCCTCCGCTGGTCACGACCGCAGGCGCACCGGACCGTGATCGTCCGCAATGACCGGAGGCATCGGGCATCCAGCGACAGGAGCATGTCGCACCGAGAAAGCATCTCGTACTTGGGCTGGACGTGATCCACCCAGCACGGCTTAAGCCCGGCGCGGCGAGTCCTGCAACGCCGCCTGTCCTCGCGCTTCCCACCCATCCGGCCATGGTCGCACCGTGTGGAACGCCGCTACCGCTTGAAGCTGCGCCGCTTCGCTGTCCGTGATCGGCCGGAAGCTCCGGGGGTAGCGGACGAACTTTCCGCAGTCGCACTCCATGCGCCAAGCGGCCTCCCGTAAATCCGGGCTTAAGGGCTCCCAGACGGCCGCCGCCGCACCTAGACCACTTCGAGGTTGCACAGACTCGCTGGTTCTGAT
>CALMVN010000295.1 GCA_937873225.1 uncultured Acetobacteraceae bacterium | reverse complement strand
GGACATGGCGGCGGCGGTCACGGTCGGCGCTGAGCGCGACCGGAAGGGGAAGCACACGATGAAGCACACGATGATCCTGGCCCGGGTTCTGGCCCTGGCGCTGGCCGTCTCGCCGCTGGCGGTTCACCGCGCCGGTGCCGCCACGGCGCCTCCGGAGCAGACCGAGCAGCAGGCGGCGGACCAGCGGATCCAGACGCTGCAGGCGGCCCTGCAGATCGCCCCGCCGCAGATGGCGCAGTGGAACAGCTTCGCGGCGGCGATGCGCGACAACGCGGCCGCCACCGACGCCCTGTTCCGCAACCGTGCCGCCAGCGCCGCGACGATGAACGCCCTCGACAACATGAAGTCCTATGCCGCCGTCGCGCGGTCCTACGCCGACAACACGCAGAAGCTGTCGGACGCGTTCGGCACCCTCTACGCCGCCCTGTCCGATCAGCAGAAGCAGGTCGCCGACCGGCTGTTCCGGCAGCAGGCTGAACACCAGACCGCCCGGAAGTAGTCCCCCGGGCCGGTCCGTGTTGCGCAAGGAAACGCCATCGGCCAGAACCGGCCCATGGCCCCTCCCCTGCTTCTGCTCCAGGACATACGGCTGACCCTGGGTGGCGCGCCGCTGCTGGACGGCGCCGGGTTCGGCGTGTCGGCCGGCGAGCGGCTCTGCCTGGTCGGTCGCAACGGCTCCGGCAAGTCGACCCTGCTGCGGATTGCGGCCGGCGAGCTGCTGCCGGACTCGGGCAGCCGCTTCCTGCAGCCGGGCACCACGCTGCGCACCCTGCCGCAGGAACCCGACCTGTCCGGCCACGCCACCACGCTCGACTACGTGCGGGCCGGGCTCGGGCCGAACGATCCCGGGCACCGGGCGTCCGCCCTGCTGTCCGAACTCGGCCTGGACGGCACCGAGGACCCGTCCCGGCTGTCCGGCGGCGAGGCGCGGCGGGCGGCACTGGCGCGTGCCCTGGCGCCCTCGCCCGACCTGCTGCTGCTGGACGAGCCGACCAACCACCTCGACATGCCGACCATCGAATGGCTGGAACGGGAACTGCTGTCCTCGTCGACGGCCATGGTGATGATCAGCCACGACCGGCGGCTGCTGCAGACGCTGTCGCGGAGCGTGGTGTGGCTGGACCGTGGCGCCACGCGGCGGCTCGACCAGGGGTTCGCGCGGTTCGAGGGCTGGCGCGAGGAGGTGCTGGAAGGGGAGGAACGCGACGCGCACAAGCTCGACCGGCAGATCGCGCGGGAAGAGGACTGGATGCGCTACGGCGTCACCGCGCGTCGCAAGCGCAACGTGCGCCGGGTGGGCGAGCTGGCGGCGCTGCGTCAGGCCAGGCGGGAGGCGGTGCACAACCCGCAGGGGCTGAAGCTGGAAGCGAGCGGCACCGGGCTGTCCGGCCGGCTGGTGGCGGTGGCGGAGGGAGTGTCGCGGTCGTTCGACGGCCGGACGATCGTGCGCAATCTCGACCTGCGCGTGCTGCGCGGCGACCGGCTGGGGATCGTCGGCGCCAACGGCGCCGGCAAGACCACCTTGCTGCGGCTGCTGACCGGACTGGACACGCCGGATGGCGGCCGGATCAAGCTCGGCAGCGCCCTGTCGGTGGTGACGCTGGACCAGCAGCGGCGCAGCCTGGATCCCGACGCCACCCTGTCCGCGACCCTGACCGGCGGCGCCGGCGACCAGGTGCAGGTGGGCTCGGAAAAGCGCCACGTGATCGGCTACATGAAGGACTTCCTGTTCCGGCCGGAGCAGGCACGCACCCGCGTCGGCGTGCTGTCCGGCGGCGAGCGCGGACGGCTGATGCTGGCCTGCGCCCTGGCGCGCCCGTCCAACCTGCTGGTGCTGGACGAGCCGACCAACGACCTGGACCTGGAAACCCTCGACCTGCTGCAGGAGATGCTGGCGGCGTATCCCGGTACGGTGCTGCTGGTCAGCCATGACCGCGACTTCCTCGATCGGGTGGCGACCTCGGTGGTCGCCGCCGCGGGCGACGGGCGCTGGGTCGAGTACGCCGGCGGCTACAGCGACATGCTGGCCCAGGGCGGCGGCGTCGCCGGCGGTTCGTCGGAGGCGGCGGCGGTTCCCGGCAGGCGCGAGCCTCCGGCGCACGGGCGTCCGGCGAGGCCGGCACGCAAGTTGTCGTTCAAGGACAAGCACGCGCTGGAGCGGCTGCCGGCCGAGATCGCGACGCTGGAAGCGGAAATCCGCCGCCTGCGCGAGGTGCTGGGCGACGGCACGTTGTACGGCCGCGACCCGGAACGGTTCTCCCGGTCGACGGACGCCTTGTCGGGGGCGGAAGCCGCGCTGGCGGCGGCGGAAGAGCGCTGGCTGGAGCTGGAGCTGCTCCGGGACGAGATGGCGGGCGGTTGAGACCCCCGGCCGTCGGCAGGGCAGTCCGCAACGAAGGCGGTCGGCGGGGCGTTCAGCGACCGCACGACTGCCAGACTGGACGATCCGATGGTCCGCGACACCCTGATCGGCGCCGTCCGCGCGCGTGCCTACACCATCCCCACCGACGCGCCCGAAGCCGACGGCACCATCGCCTGGATCTCCACCACCATGGTGGCGGTCGAGGTGGAAGCGGGCGGGCGAATCGGGTTCGGCTACACCTATGGTGCGGGCAGCGCCGCCGCGCTGGTCGCCGGCACGCTGGCCGAGGTGCTGCACGGCCGGGACGCGATGGACGTGCCGGCGGCGTGGCGGGTCATGCAGGGCGCGGTCCGCAACATGGGCCGGTCGGGCATCGCGGCCACCGCGATCTCCGCGGTCGACCTCGCGCTGTGGGACCTGAAGGGCCACCTGCTCGGCCTGCCGCTGGCGGTCCTGCTCGGGCGCGCCCGCGACGCGGTGCCGATCTACGGCAGCGGCGGCTTCACCAGCTACGACGACGCGACGCTGCAGCGCCAGCTCGCCGGCTGGGTGGAGCGGGACGGGTGCCGCTCCGTGAAGATGAAGATCGGCTCGGAGCCGGAGCGCGATCCGGCCCGGGTGGCGGCGGCCAAGGCGGCGATCGGCGATGCGGTGCTGTTCGTCGATGCCAACGGCGCCTTCCATCCGAAGCAGGCGATCGGGATGGCAGAGATGTTCCAGGACCAGCAGGTGACCTGGTTCGAGGAGCCGGTATCGTCCGACGACACCGCCGGCCTCGCCTTCGTGCGCGGCCGGGTGCCGGCGCGGGTCGAGGTCGCGGCAGGCGAGTATGGCTACGACGCCGACGACTTTCGGCGCTGGCTCGAGGCCGGCGCGGTCGACGTGCTGCAGGCGGACGCGACGCGCTGCGGCGGCGTCACCGGCTTCCTCCGGGCCGGCGCCCTGGCGGACGCGCACCATCGCGACCTGTCCGGCCATTGCGGGCCGTCGGCGCATCTCCACGTCGCCTGCGTCGTGCCGCGGCTGCGCCACCTCGAATGGTTCCACGACCACGCCCGGATCGAGCGCATGCTGTTCGACGGCGCGCCGGTGCCGGAGGACGGCACGATCCGGCCCGACCTGTCGCGCCCCGGGATCGGGATCACGCTGAAACACCAGGATGCCGAGCGCTTCGCCGTGTGACGGCGACCGACACCAACAGGACTGCACCGCCGCATGATCTCCCTGCCCGACCTCCTCATGCCTTCCCGCAGCGGACGCGATGCGCGGGCGCGCCGGGCCCTGGCGACGCTGTCGCGGCAGGCATCCGCGCTGCGGAGCGCGCCGCGCGTCCCGGCCGTGCTGGCGCCGAAGGGACCGCCGGCGGCGAAGTCGGTGGTGGTGGGTTCGGCCCAGAAGCTGAACCAGGCCTCGGGCGTGCTCGCCTTCTCGGTGCTGACCGACAGCGCGCTGGAGCACTACCGCGGCAGCTTCCGCAACCGGGCGATGTTCACGCCGCTGGTGGTGTCCACCCTGGCGCTTGCCGCCAGCGTGCACGGCACCGCCGACGACCGGCCGGACGTGCACGTGGCGCGCGACGTGGTGTTCGGGCTGACCGCGCTGACCGGCCTGATCGGCACCGGGTTCCACGTCTACAACGTGGGCTCGCGCCAGGGCGGCTACCGCTGGCTCAACTTCTTCTACCGCGCGCCGATCGGGGCGCCGATGGCGATCGCGATCAGCGGCGTGCTCGGCAACATGTCGGAGCGCCTGCGCAGGACGCCCCGGGGCACACCCCCGACGCTGTATGGCCTGGACGCCGGCAAGGCGCTGTCCCTGTTCACCGCCCTCAGCCTCGCCGGCACCACGGGCGAGGCGTGGCTGCTGCACTTCCGCGGCAACTTCCAGAACCCGTTCATGTATACGCCGGTCACGATCCCGCCGGCGTCCGGCGCGCTGCTGGCCGACGCGGCGCTGCGTGGCGGGGCTTCGCGACGCAGCGCCGCGCGGGCCGGGATGATCGCGACCGCGCTGGCCGGCCTGGCCGGCACCGGCTTCCACATGCGCGGCGTCGCGCGGATGATGGGCGGGTGGCGGAACTGGACGCAGAACCTGCTTGACGGGCCGCCGATCCCGACGCCGCCCGCCTTCACCGGCCTGGCCCTTGCCGGGCTCGCCGCCCTCGACCTGCTGGAGCGACGCGATGACTGACGGGCTCCCCCGCTATCCGGATTACGACGTGCTGCGCAAGCGCAACACGGTGTCCTGGAACGACCCGACCCGCACCGCGATCGACCGCCGGCTGGCCGTGGACCGCGACCCGCACACGCTGACGGAAGGGGAGTTCGCCACGCTGCAGGCGATCTGCGACCGGGTGGTGCCGCAGGAGCAGGGTCCGGACCTCGTTCCCATCGCCGCCTATGTCGACCAGGAGCTGACCCTCGACCTCAGCCTCGGCTACCGCTACGCCGGCCTGCCGCCGGCGAAGGAGGCCTGGCACCGGGCGATCGCGGCGCTGGATGCGGAGTCGGTGAAGGCGTTCGATGCACCGTTCGTCGCCGTCGACGCGGCGCGGCGCGACACGCTGCTGACGCGCATGCAGAAGGGCGAGCTGAAGGATCCCGCCTGGGGCGACATGGCGCCGGACCTGTTCTTCAAGCAGCACGTCCTGGTCGACATCGTGGCGGCGTACTATGCCCACCCGACCGCCTGGAGCCGGATCGGTTACGGCGGTCCGGCCAGCCCGCGCGGCTATGTGCGCATGGGCTTCGGCATGCGCGATCCCTGGGAGGCAGCGGAAGCCCATCCCGGCGAGGAGGCGAAGGCGGCAAGGAAGAATCGGAATGTCTGATAAGATCCTCACCAACCGCGAGCCGCTGCGCTCCGGGCTCGACCTGGAGGCGATGCACAGGCCGCGCGCGAGGAACGGCCGGGCGCCGGACCCGCACGTGCCGGGCGGCTGGTTCCCCATGCGCGAGCATCGCGAGGACGAGGCGGTCGACTTCGCCATCGTCGGCACGGGCGCCGGCGGCGGCGTCCTGGCGGCGAGGCTGGCGGAGATGGGGTTCTCGGTGGTCGCGTTCGACGCGGGACCATATTTCCGCCCGCTGGAGGACTTCGCCTCCGACGAGACGGCGCAGAGCCAGCTGTTCTGGACCGACCGCCGCGTCACCGACGGCGAGAACCCGCTCAAGCTCGGCAGCAACAACAGCGGCAAGGCAGTCGGCGGCTCCACCGTGCACTACGCCATGGTGGCGCTGCGTCAGCGGCCGGAATCGTTCAGGTCGCGCACCAAGCAGGGCTTCGGCGCCGACTGGCCGGTCGACTGGCGCGAGATGTGGCACTACTACGCGGAAGCCGAGGAGGCGCTGAAGATCTCGGGCCCGATCAGCTATCCCTGGGGACCGTCCCGGCCGCGCTACCCGTATCGCCAGCACGACCTGAACGCGGCGGCGCTCACCCTGGCGAAGGGTGCGGAGAAGCTCGGCATCAAGTGGACGGAAACGCCGCTCGCCACCCTGTCCGCGCCGCGCGGCAAGTCGCCGCCCTGCGTGTATCGCGGGTTCTGCCGGGTGGGATGCTCGACCAACGCCAAGCAGAGCATGCTGGTGACGTTCATCCCGCGCGCGATCAAGGCCGGCGCGGAGGTGCGCGACCTCGCCATGGTGGGGCGGATCGAGACCGACAAGCAGGGGCTCGCCACCGGGCTGCACTACCACCGCGACGGCGCCTGGCGATTCCAGCGCGCGCGCAACGTCGTCGTCGCCGGCTATGCGATCGAGACGCCGCGCCTGCTGCTGAACTCGGCCAGCGACCGGCACCGCCACGGCCTCGCCAACTCCTCCGGCCTGGTCGGCAAGTACCTCATGACGCAGTCCAACGTCGCGGTGTGGGGCGAGATGGACGAGGAGGTGCGCTGGAACAAGGGGCCGCCCTCGCTCGCCATCACCGAGCACTGGAACTATGACGACAGCAAGGACTTCTTCGGCGGCTACATCCACATGAGCCAGGGGCCGCTGCCGGTGGAATGGGCCTCGGTCCACACCGGCGCGCGCGGGCTGTGGGGGAAGGCGCTGCAGGACGAGATGGCCAAGTACAACCACATGGTCGGGCTCAAGATGGTCGGCGAGATGATGCCGCAGGAGCGCAACACGGTGACGCTCGCGGACGAGGAGGACCAGTACGGGCTGAAGGTGGCGCGCGTCACCTACAGCTGGTGCGACAACGACAAGGCGATGATCGAGCACTCGCTGGACTTCATGGGCCGCCAGCTCGAGGCGTCGGGGGCGAGGAACGTGTGGCGGCAGCCGGACGACACCAACCACCTCGCCGGCACCGCGCGCATGGGCGACAACCGGCGCACCAGCGTGGTCGACACCAACTGCCGGAGCTGGGACGTGCCGAACCTGTTCGTCTGCGACGGCTCGGTGTTCCCCACCACCGGCGGCGTGAACCCGTCGCTGACCATCCAGGCGCTGGCGCTGCGCACCGCGGACCGAATCCAGGCCCTGGCCAGGCGCGGCGAGCTGTGACGGCGGCGGACGACCTGGCGGGCGACAGCTGCGTCGCCTGCCGCGCCGACGCCGTGCCGCTGCGGCCGGAGGAGGTCGAGGCGCTGCTGTCCAACCTGCCGCACTGGCAGCCGGGCGAGGACGGACGCCTGATCTACCGCCGCTACGGGTTCCGCGACTTCGCCTCCGCCTTCGACTTCGTCTCGGTCATCGCCGGCATCGCCGAGCAGCAGAACCACCACCCCGACCTCCGCCTCGGCTGGGGCTATGTCGAGGTCGACCTGCGGACCCATGCGATCAACGGGCTGCACCGCAACGACTTCATCGTCGCGGCCCGGATCGAACAAGCGTTCGCGACACGCAAGGAGACGGCACCATGAAGACCCGCCAGCTCGGCAGCAATGGCCCCATCGTGTCCGCCCTCGGGCTCGGCTGCATGGGCATGTCGGAGTTCTACGGCGACCGCGACGAGGCCGGCTCGATCGAGACCCTGCATGCGGCGATCGACGACGGCATCACCTTTCTCGACACCGCAGACATGTACGGCAGCGGCCACAACGAGGCGCTGATCGGCCGCGCGATCAAGGGCCGGCGCGACGGGGTGGTGATCGCCACCAAGTTCGGCAACGTCCGCGGCCCGAACGGCGAGTTCCAGGGCATCAACGGCCGTCCGGAATACGTGGTCGCCGCCTGCGAGGCGAGCCTGAAGCGGCTCGGGATCGAGACCATCGACCTTTACTACCAGCATCGCGTCGACGCCGACACGCCGATCGAGGACACGGTGGGCGCGATGGCGACCCTGGTGGCGCAGGGCAAGGTGCGTCATCTCGGCCTGTCGGAGGCGGCACCGGCGACGATCCGGCGGGCGCATGCGGTGCATCCGATCGCAGCACTGCAGACCGAGTACTCGTTGTGGAGCCGCGAGCCGGAAGCGGAGATCCTGCCGACGCTGCGCGAGCTCGGCATCGGCTTCGTGCCGTACAGCCCGCTCGGCCGCGGCTTCCTCACCGGGCAGTACAGGAGCGTCGACGACTTCGCGCCCGACGACTTCCGTCGCAAGGCGCCACGGTTCCAGGGCGGGAACTTCGAGAAGAACCTCCACCTCGTCGGGCAGATCGAAAGGATCGCCGAGAGCAAGGGCTGCACGCCGTCGCAGCTGGCTCTCGCCTGGGTGCTGGCGCAGGGCGGCGACGTCGTGCCGATCCCCGGGACCAAGCGCGTGCGCTACCTGCGGGAGAACATCGCCTCGCTGGAGGTGGTGCTGACGCCCGGGGAGCTGGAGCGGATCGCCGCGGCGATGCCTGCGGGCGCTGCAACGGGAACACGGTATCCGGAAGCGTCGATGGCGGCGCTGAATCGCTGAACACCGTTCACGGAGAGCGCCGATGGATGAAGCCGAAGGCCTGAGGCGCTTCCCGCTGCCGCGGCGCGCCTTCGTGATGAACGGGCTGATCGGCGGCATCACCCTGGCGGCCACCCGCGGCGCGGACGCGCAGGTGATCCATACGGGCAGCGACGGGCTGGTGGCGGAGGAGGTGCGCGTCCCGGTCGCCGACGGCGCGCTCCCGGCCTATCTCGCCCGGCCGGAGGGCGCGGGTCCGTTCCCGGTGGTGGTGGTGATCGAGGAGATCTTCGGTGTCCACGAGTACATCAAGGACGTGTGCCGGCGCCTGGCGCATCAGGGGTATCTGGCGGTGGCGCCCGAGCTGTATGCGCGGCTGGCGGACCTGTCGACCATGACCGACCCGCAGGCGATCGTGCGGAACGTGATCAGCAAGGCGCCGGACGCCCAGGTGCTGTCCGACCTGGCGGCCGCGGCGGATTGGGCCGGGACGCAGCATGGCGACCTGTCGCGGCTGGGCACCATCGGCTTCTGCCGCGGCGGCCGCGACACCTGGCTGTTCGCCGAGCACGACGGGCGGCTGAAGGCCGCGGTCGCGTTCTACGGCCCGGTGAACAGTCCCGACACGCCGATCCAGCCGCGCAACCCCCTGGAGCTCGCCGCGGACCTGAAGTGCCCGCTGCTCGGGCTCTATGGCGGCCAGGACGCCAGCATCTCGCAGGACGACGTCCGGGCGGCGCAGAAGAAGGCGCAGGCCGCCGGACGCACGGTGGACATCGTGGTGTATCCGGACGCGCCGCATGGCTTCCACGCCGACTACCGGCCGAGCTACCGCAAGGCCGACGCGGAAGACGCCTGGGGCCGCGCCCTCGCCTGGCTGCGCGCCCACGGGGTGCGCTGAGGGGTGCCAGGACCCTGGCTGGAGGTTGCCCGTCGTGCGCCGTCCCGGCTCCGTTGGTCGTGCCTGCCTCGTTCCGGCGACGTGCCTCTGCACCCGCGCGAAACGTTTCGCCTGGCCAGAGGCTCGCCGCCCTGGACCCGCTACCCGCGGCCTGCCGGTGTCGTGAACAACCCGAAGGGTGACGTATCGAACCGGCGGCGATCCATCATCGACACGGCCACGGCTGCGATGGCGCTGCTGCTCGCCTGCTGCACAGCCCTGCCGGCGCAGACGACGGTCACCCGGCAAACGCTGCGGGTCTATGCCGCCGGCAGCCTTGCGAGCTCGTTCAACGCCCTCCTGACCGCCTTCGGCGTGGCGCCAGGAACCGGCGCGAGCCCGACCTATGGACCCGCCGGGGCGCTCCGCGAGCGGCTCGAGCAGGGCGGGACCGCCGACCTGTTCGCCTCGGCCGACATGACCCAGCCGCGTCGCCTGGCGAGGGAGGGCCGCGGCACGTCGGTCGTCCTGTTCGCCCGCAACCGCATGTGCGCGATCGGCCGACGCTCCCTCGGCCTCACCCCGGACAACCTGCTTTCCCGGCTGCTCGATCCCCGCGTCAGGCTCGCGACCTCGACGCCGGGCTCGGATCCGGGTGGCGACTACGCCTGGGCGATCTTCAGGCAGGCCGACCAGGTGCGTCCAGGCGCCCGGGCCGTGCTGGAAGCCAAGGCGCAGCAGCTGCTCGGCCATCCTGGCGTGGCACCCCTGGTTGCCGGCCACGGCATGGCCGAAGGCGTGTTCCTTTCCGGCCGTGCCGACGTGCTGATCGGCTACTGCAGCGGTGCGGACGCCGTCGAGCGTGCCGTGCCGGATCTGGTCGCGGTACCGTTCCCTCGGCCGCTGCAGGTCAGCGTGGCCTATGGGCTGATCGTCCTGTCCGACAATCCCTTGGCTGCACGCTTCGCGCTCTTCATCCTGTCCGATGCCGGGCAGACCATCCTGGCGCAGCACGGCCTGGTCCCGGTGACGCTTTCCGGCGATCCATGATCACGCGGACCCTTCCTGGAGGCGACCATGACCCTGCTCGGACCGATGGCCGCGCTGTCGCTTCTGGCAGCCCTGTCCGCCTGCGGACCTCAACCCGGCGGGCCGCCGCCCGTGGTGCAGGGCGTCAACGGGCCCGCCGCCCCGGATGGCCTCGGCGGCAGCAACATGGGCGAGGGTGGCGCCAACGGCGGGATGGGGAACGGCGGCGGCGTCACGGCCGGTGGTGGCGTGGCCGTGCATTGACCGTCCACGGTCACCCCGGCAGGGCGGCGATCAGCCCGGACAGCTCCATGCGGCGGCGCGACTCGGCGATCCCGTCCGTCACCGCAAGGGCTGCCGCAAGCGCCCGGCGCCCGGCAACGGCATCCACCGCCACCGGTGCCCCGTCCAGGCACGACGCGCAGAACGCCGCGTGCTCGGCGGCGAGCGTGTCGTGGTCCTGCCAGCTCACCGCCTCGCGCCGGAACCCGCCGGTGCCGGGCAGGGGCAGGCCGCGCTCGCGGCCGATCATGGTCAGCTCGCGCGCGACGAAGTCGGCTGACAGGTAGCCCTCCTCCGAGAACAGGCGCATCCGGCGCTCGGTCTTGAGCGAGATGCGGCTGGCGGTGATGGTGGCGACGCAGCCGTTGGCAAAGCGCACCCGGGCGTTGGCGATGTCCTCGTGCGCGCTGCTGACCGCGGCACCCAGCGCGTCCACGCTTTCGATCGGGCTGTCCACGATCGCCAGCACCAGGTCGAGGTCGTGGATCATCAGGTCGAGGATCACCGACACGTCGGTGCCGCGCGGCTTGAACGGCGCGATCCGGGTGGCCTCGATGTAGAGCGGGCGGGTGATGCGCCGCGTGATCGCCGCGTGCTCGGCGGAATAGCGCAGCAGGTGGCCGACCTGCAGCACGCGTCCGGTTTCGGCGGCCAGCGCGATCAGCCGGTCGGCCTGGTCGAGGCTGGAGGCGATCGGCTTCTCGATCAGCACGTGGCGACCGGCGCGCAATGCCGCTTCGGCCAGGGCGAAGTGCGCCTCGGCGGGGGCGGCGACGATCAGCGCGTCGCAGCACCCGATCAGGGCGTCGAGATCGAGGGCCGGGGCGCCTCCCGCCTCGCGGCCGACGGCGGCGGCGCGCTTGTGGTCGGGGTCATGGACGCCGACCAGCTCGGATCGCGCGGAGGCGGCGACCTTGAGGGCGTGGAACCGGCCGAAATGCCCTGCCCCGGCGATGCCGATGCGCAGACGCGGGCCATCGGGGTCGGGTCGCTTGGGGATTGGCATGGTCGCTCCGCCTGCTCGGCCGCATCATGAAGCGTTCGGGCGCACAGGGCGATCCGGTTGCATGCCAATGCCTCGTCAGCCGGACATGAAGCCGGTCATCCAGCCGGACGGCTCTGACGAATCGTTTGCACGGGACTAGGATGACGCCGATCCGTCAGCCGGTCATCCAGCATGCGCAAGGCAGGCCCCGCTTCCCTCACCCTCCTGCCGTCGGAGGCCCATCCGGCCTGGCTTGGCCTGCGCGACCTCGCGTTCCAGTTGGGGTCGGAGGCGGCAGGGCTGGCAGGGCGGCTCGTTCCGGAAACGGTTCTGGCGATCGGCGATCTCGTCCGCGGCATGAACTGCCGCTACAGCAACCTGATCGAGGGCCACGACACCCGTCCGGTCGACATCGAGCGGGCGCTGAAGCTCGACCATGCCGGGGATCCCGGGCGGCGCGACCTGCAGCTCGAGGCGGCAGCCCATGTCGCGGTGCAGTCGGCGATCGACCGCGACGCGCTGCCCGGGCTCCCTCCCGCGGCGCTGGCGGTCGAGCTGCACCGCCTGTTCTACGCGCGGCTCCCGGACAGCCTGGCGCAGGTCGAGGAGCTCGGGACCGGACGGATCGTCGCCGTGCGGCCGGGCCTGCTGCACGAGGGGGAAGTGCGGGTGGGACATCACGGCGCGCCGTCGCCGTCGGAGCTTGCCGACCACCTGCGCCGCTTCGACGAGAGCGCGCCGGAACGCTTCGGGCGGGCCGAGCGTCTGGTGGCGGTCGCAGCCGCACACCATCGCCTGCTGTGGATCCACCCGTTCCCGGACGGGAACGGCCGGGTGGCGCGGCTGCTGTCGCACGCGCTGCTGCGACGGTGTGGGGTGGGCTCGCCGCTCTGGTCGGTTG
The DNA here is from genome assembly GCA_937873225.1 of uncultured Acetobacteraceae bacterium. GTDB lineage: Bacteria > Pseudomonadota > Alphaproteobacteria > Acetobacterales > Acetobacteraceae > Lichenicola. The sequence continues at coordinate 27,665 of CALMVN010000295.1, read as the reverse complement.
CCCGTGGCCTCGCCCGTCATGTCGACGCGTATCGCGCGGCCCTGGCGCGCGCCGACGACCCGCCGCGAGGGAGCCAGGACGGGCGTGGCCTGCTTTCGGACGGCAGGCTGGCGGAGTTCTGCCGCTTCTTCCTCGCCGCCAGCCTCGACCAGGTGCGGTTCATGCGCGGGCTGCTGTCGCCGGAAGCCCTGGGCGGCCGGATGCGAGAACTCGTGGCGGCGGAGGCGGCCGGGGGGCGGCTGGACGGACGCGTGGCGGCGGCGCTGGAGCACGCGGTGCTGTTCGGCCAGGTGCCACGCGCCGCCCTGCCCGGCCTGCTCGGCGTCGGGGACCGGCAGGCGCGCCGGCTGATGCAGCCGCTGGTCGCGCGCGGCCTGCTCCAGGAGGCCAAGGACGCGCCGCTGCGGATCGCCTCTCCCCTGGGCGAGAGCGAGCGGCTGTTCCCGCATCTCTGGGCGCCGGCCGGCGTGGCGATGGGCTGCGACCCGGAGCTGGACGCAGCGCTTCGGCCGCCGCGGCCGGACTGAGCGAGCGCCGCGGTTGCATCCGGCAGGACGCCCCGGCATGGTCCGCCCGCCGCCGCAACGGGCGGTTCCCCGGAGGTCGGTCCGCCCGTCATGATGTACTACAGCCGCGCGAGAACCGGTGCCGTGCTGGCGGTCTGCCTCCTCGGCCTGCTGCTCTGCCTGCCCAACTTCGTCCGGATGCCGGCCGGCCTGCCGCGGCAGCAGATCCATCTCGGCCTCGACCTGCGTGGCGGGTCCTACCTGCTGATGCGCGTCGACCTCGACGCCCTGGCCCACGAGCGGCTGGACACCCTGACCGACCAGGTGCGGCAGTCGCTGCTCAAGGCCGGGCTCGGCTACCGCAACCTCGGTGCGGACCGGTCGCGCGCCGCCGTCACCTTCACCCCGCGCCAGCCCTCCGAGCACGACCGCGACGTCGCCACCCTGGACGCGCTGCCGACCACCACGCCGAACGAGTTCGCGGTGTCCACCCTGCCCGATGGCCGGATCGCGGTGATCCTGTCGCCGGCGGCGCTGCGCCTGCGCGCGCGGGACGCGGTGGCGCAGTCGATCGAGATCGTCCGGCGCCGCATCGATGCCACCGGGGCGGTCGATCCCGACATCACCCGGCAGGGCGACGACCGCATCGTGGTGCAGCTCCCCGGCGTCAGCGACCCGAACCGGATCAAGCAGCTGCTCGGCACCACGGCCAAGATGACGTTCCACCTGGTGGCGGAAGGCGTGAGCCCGCAAGGGTCGGTGCCCCCGGGGGTCGACCTGCTGCCGATGCAGGACGACCCCCACCAGCTGGTGCCGGTGATGCACCACGTCGACGTGGACGGCGCCGACCTGACCAACGCCAGCGCCGCGCAGGACAGCCAGACCGGCGGCTGGGCGATCAACTTCACCCTGGACAGCGTCGGCGCGCGCGAGTTCGCCGAGATCACGCGGGCCAACATCGGCAAGCCGTTCGCGGTGGTGCTGGACAACAAGGTGATCACCGACCCGGTGATCCAGGGCGTGATCCCGAGCGGGTCGGGCCAGATCACCGGGCGCTCCTACACTGCGCAGTCGGCCACCGACCTCGCCCTGCTGCTGCGCGCGGGCGCGCTGCCGGCGCCGCTGACGGTGATCGAGCAGCGCTCGATCGGGCCGACCCTGGGCGCGGATTCGATCCGCGCCGGCGCCATCAGCCTCCTGGTCGGCTTCCTGCTGGTGGTGGCCTTCATGGGCACGTTCTACGGGCTGTTCGGCTGGTACGCGAACGTCGCCCTGCTCGCCAACCTGGTGCTGATGATGGCGATCCTGTCGCTGTTCGGCGCCACCCTGACCCTGCCGGGAATGGCCGGGCTGCTGCTGACGCTCGGCATGGCGGTGGACGCCAACATCCTGATCAACGAGCGCATACGCGAGGAGGTGGGGCGCGGCCGCACCCCGATCGCGGCGATGCAGGCGGGGTTCGAGCGCGCGACCTCGACCATCGTCGACAGCAACGCCACCGCGTTCCTGGCGCACGTGATGCTGTTCGTGTTCGGCTCCGGCGCGGTGAAGGGGTTCGCGCTGACCATCACCATCGGCATCGTCACCACCCTGTTCACCACGCTGCTGCTGTCGCGGATGCTGATGGTGCGCTGGTATGCGCTGACGCGCCCCGTTCTCCTGCCGGTCTGAGGCGAGTTCCATGCTGTCCCGCCCCCTGTTCCGGTTCGTCAAGGACGGCACCCGGATCCGCTTCATGCGCGGCCGGTTCCTCGGCCTCGGCGTTTCGGCGTTCCTGTCGCTCGCCTCGGTGGCGCTGTTCTTCTATCCGGGGCTGTCGCTCGGGATCGACTTCAGCGGCGGCATCGTGGTCGAGGCGCGCACGCCGGGCCCGGCCGATTTCGGCAGGCTGCGCGCGGGCCTGGCAGCACAGCACGTGTCCGGCGCCGGGCTGCAGCGCTTCGGCGCCGCGAACGACGTGCTGATCCGGCTGGGAGTGCCGGCCGGTACCGACGCCCGCTCCGAGGCGGCGACGCAGGCGCTGGTGGAGCGCGTCCGGGCCGGCGTGGTGGCAGCACAGCCCGGCACGCAGATCCTGCGCGCCGACGCGGTGGGCGCGTCGGTGTCGGCCGAGCTGTTCCGCAACGGCATGCTGGCGCTGGGCATCAGCCTGCTGATGATCCTGGCCTATATCTGGTTCCGGTTCGAGTGGGAGTTCGCGGTCAGCGCGGTGGCGACGCTGCTGCTCGACATCACCAAGACGATCGGCTTCCTGGCGCTGAGCCGGTTCGAGTTCGACCTGGTGATGGTGGCGGCGATCCTGACGGTGCTGGGCTATTCCACCAACGACAAGGTGGTGGTCTACGACCGGGTGCGCGAGAACCTGCGCAAGTACCGCACCATGCCGCTGCGCGAGCTGATCGACCTGTCGATCAACGAGACCCTGAACCGCACGCTCGGCACCTCCTCGACCGTGTTCCTGGCCGCCCTGCCGCTGGCCCTGTTCGGCGGCCACACCCTGGCCGGGTTCGCGTGGGTGATGCTGTTCGGCATCGTGGTCGGCACCTCGTCCTCGATCTTCATCGCCGCCCCGATCCTGCTGCTGCTGGGCGAGAAGCGGCTGCGACGCGACGCGCAGAAGGCGGCCCCGGTGCGCGCCCGTCCGGGCTGACGGCCCAGGACCGGACGGGCGTTGCAGATCTGCAAGCTGCCGTGACAAAGCGGGCCGGTGCCCTTCCCTCGCCTGGCCTGGCCCGACGGATCGGCTAGCCTGTCCGGATCGGTTGCGACGGGAGATCGTCGGTGCGGGACTGGATGTCGACGGCGGCAGGAAGGGTTGTCCGGACCGGGTGCCTGGTGACGAGCCTGCTCGCCCTGTCCGCCGCCGCGATGTCGGCCCGCGCGCAGCAGCCGCCGCCGGCAACGTCGTCGCAGCCGTCCAGTGCGGGCACCCCGGAATCCGGCTTCGCCGCCGGGGCCAGCGAGGAGGTGTCGCAGCCCGGCATCGGCCCGCTGTTCAGCTCGCCATTCGGTTCCGACCACCTGTTCGGCGACTGGGGCGGCCTCAGGACGCGGCTCGAGGCGCGCGGCATCAACCTCAACCTCGACTACCTGACCGAGAACGGCGGCAACATCACCGGCGGCAGGCGGGAAACCTTCGCCACCGACGGCCAGATCGGCCTGGAGGTCGACCTCGACCTCGACAAGCTGCTCGGCTGGCAGGGTGCGGCGTTCCACTCCATCGTCGTCAACCGCGAAGGGCGCAACCTGTCCGCGGACTCGATCGGCGACGACCTCGCGACCTACCAGGAGATCTACGGCGGCGGCGGCAACGTTCTTGCTCACATGGTGTATGCGTACGGCGAGCAGAGCCTGTTCCACAACCGCCTCGACCTGATCGCCGGCTGGCTGCCGGTCGGCAACTTCTTCGCCGCCTCCCCGCTCTACTGCGACTTCGTCAACGTCCTGTTCTGCGGCAACCCCCATCCGCTGCCGAACTACCCCGGCGAGGACGACTGGCCGCAGGCGAGCTTCGGCGGCCAGGTGCGCTACCTCGTCACATCGGACATCTACCTCCAGGTCGGCCTGTTCTCGGTGGATCCGGACTACGGCACCGGCGGTGGCGGCAGCTCCGGCTTCGCCTGGGCCGACCCGCGCAAGTCCGGCGCGTCGATCCCGGTGGAACTGGGCTGGGTGCCGGTGTTCGGCCGCAACCACCTGATCGGCCACTACAAGCTCGGCTACGACCGCGACACGCACCGCTACGCCGACGTGCTGGACAACACGCGCGGCCTGCCGCAGGCCATCGACGGCGGCACCTTCGCCAGCCAGGACCGCGACGACTATTACGTGCTGTTCGACCAGATGCTGCTGCGCCAGGGATCCGGTCCCACCGACGGGATCATCGTGTTCGGCGGGTGGGTGCACGCGACCGACCGGATCAGCCCGCTGACGCAGCACGCCTTCGTGGCGGCCACCACCACCGGCGCGCCCTGGGGACGGCCGAAGGACACGGTGGGCGCCTCGTTCCAGTGGATCGAGATGAGCGGCGCCTTCACCCGCGCCGAGGAGATCGCGCTGGAACAGGGACAGTCGCTGCCGGTGACCATTGACGGCTTCGGCCCCGCCTACGGGCCGCAGAACACGGAGCAGACGGTGGAGCTGACCTACATCGCCCACCTGTTCCGCGGCGTGACGCTGCAGCCGGACTTCCAGTACATCATCCGCCCCGGTGCGACCACCAGCACTCCGGACGCCGCCGTGCTCGGCTTCCGCACCAACATCAACTTCTGACGCTCACGGAACGGCAGGCGGTTCCGGCAGCCCGTCCGCGTCGGGACGCAGGTCCTTGTCCCCGGTGAAGGCCACCAGCGCCTGCAGCGCACGCTCGGCCTGCTGGTCGCGCCCGTCGCCGGGCTGCAGCTCGGCCGTCACCACCGCCACCAGGGCGGCGCGGTCGTACTGCACCAGCCGGGTGATGTCGGCGCGGCTGGCGCGGCCGGAATGGCCGTAGCTCAGGGCCATGCCGCGGGCGATCAGGTAGCTGTCGATCAGGCTGGCCGGGTTCGCGCGCGCGTCGACGCGCATCTCCGGCGGGCCGGCCTGCACGCATCCGGCCAGCATGGTCGTCGCCACGAGAACGGCGCAGCGGACGGAACGCTTCCCGCGAAGCCTCCGGTCGTCTCGGGGCATGATCGCCTTTCGGTCGTCGAACTGGATGGTGCACCGGTTCTAGCACCCTGGCGACCCGACCGGAACCGCGCCGCGTCCGGCACGTCCTAGGCGGCGTCGGTGCCAACCGGCCCGTCGCCTGGACAAGGATCCCGCCATGAGCTTCTTCGGATCGATCGTCGACAAGATCGTGCACTACGCCGGTTCCGCGTTCGCGCCCGCCGCGGAAGCGGGCACGTCGGCCGGCAACACAGCCGACGCGACCGCGTCGGCGCCGGCGGCGGACGCCGTGGCCGCGACCGACGCGGTGCCGGCTCCGGCGACCGACGAAGCCACCGTGCCCGCTTCCGCATCCCCGGCGGCGCCGGCTGCCGCCTCGCTACAATCCGTCGACGTCGGCGCCGTGCTGACCGCGCTCGACGCGCAGAAGGGCGGCGGCCTCGACTGGCAGAGCTCGATCGTCGACCTGCTGAAGCTGCTCGACCTCGACTCCAGCCTGGCCGCACGCAAGACCCTGGCGGACGAGCTCGACGTCCATGTCGGCGCGGACGGAACCGCCGAGGAGAACGTCGCCCTGCACAAGGCGGTGATGCAGAAGCTGGCGGAGAACGGCGGCAAGGTTCCTGCCGGGATGAAGGCCTGAGCGGTTCCGGGCGGCCGGACGCCGGTCCCCGGCTCCTACCGCCCAGGAATGGGCGACGGCGGCTCGACCCCCGCGCCGCGCCGGTCGGCCAGCAGGTCGCGTATCTCGGCCAGCAGCAGCTCGCTTTGGGTCGGCGCCGGTGGGGCCTCGGTCTTCTCCTCGCGCACGTGCATCCTGGTGAGCAGCTTTACCACCCAGAAGATCGCCAGCCCGACGATCAGGAACTGGATCACCGCGTTCAGGAACACGCCCACGTTGACCGTCGGCGAGCCGGCCTTCTGCGCCTCGGCGAGGGTCGCGTAGTGCGGCCCCTTCAGGGTGAAGAAGATGTTGGAGAAGTCGATGTTGCCGACCAGCAGGCCGATGAAGGGGGTGAAGATGTCCTTCACCAGGCTCTGCACGATGGTGGTGAAGGCGGCGCCGATGATGATGCCGACCGCGAGGTCCACCACGTTGCCGCGCATGATGAAGGATCGGAACTCGCCGATCCAGCCGGGGGTGTGCAGGGCGGGCGTCCTGCCGAGTATCCTGGTCGCCATGGGGATGCTCCTTGGATGGTGTCGGCCGCAGACTACAGGAATGGTTCCGACCTGAAACGGCGGGACGGCGCGACCAGCTCGTCCTGCGCCTGCACGATCATCGGCTCGCGCTGCCCGGCGGCGGCGGTCCGCGCGAGCACGCCCCACACCGCGCTCGTCGCCTGCTCCAGCGCCGCGACCGGGTCGCGCAGGCGAAACACGTGCAGCAGGAACAGGGCGGCGAGAAGGTCGCCCGCACCGTTCACCTCCACCGCCAGGCGCGGCGTGCGAAGCAGCACGCTTCCCCGGCCGCCGGCCAGAAGCAGGTCGATCGCTCCGTGCGGCGTTTCCCGCGCCTCCACGCTGGTCACCAGCACCAGCGCCGACCCTCCAGGCCGCATGCGCGCCCGGAGCGCCTGCGCGGCCTCGGCGACGCGGTGCAGGGTCGGCGGCGGATCGTCGCGAAGCCCAGGCACCAGCAGTTCCAGCTCGAACAGGTTCGGGGTCAGGATGTCGGCGGCGGCCACGGCGGCTCCCTGCAGCAGGGCCGCGACCTCCGGCCTGACGTAGAGGCCGCCCGCGCGGTCGCCCATCACCGGGTCGCAGCAGTACAGGGCGTCCGGCCGCAGGGCACGCACCCGCGCCACGGCGTCGAGCACCGCCTCGCCCGTGGCGGCCTCGCCCAGGTAGCCGGACAGCACCGCGTCGACCTCGCCCAGCACGCCCCGCGCGTCGAGGCCGCCGACCAGCGCTGCGACCGCGGCCCCTTGCGTCACCTGGCCGGCGAAGCTGCCATGGCCGGGATGGTTGGAGAAGTTCACGGTGTTGATCGCCCACACCGCCGCACCGAGCCGCTGCAACGGGAACAGCGCCGCCGCATTCCCCACATGCCCGTAGGTGACCCAGGACTGGACCGAAAGGATGCTCATCGCGGGCTCCTCCGGTCCCGGTCGCAGGCCCGAGCAGAGGATGGCCCATGTTCCCGCTTTGCCGCTCGTCCCGCCTCGTCGTTCTGGCCGCCGGTCTGGCCGTGTCGCCCGCCGCGGGCGCGGTCCTGGCGCAGGCGGCGCCGGCAGCGCCGTCGCCGGCCGGGACGCCCATGGCCGAAGCCGGCCCGCAGACCGGCTTCGGGCGGAGCGAGGGCGCGCGGATCGAGAGCCACATCGCCCGTCTGCACGCGAGCCTGCGGATCACCCCGGCGCAGGAGCCCCTGTGGCAGGGCTTCGCCGGCGCGCTGCGCGACACGGTCGTACGCATGGATGCCGCCTATGCGAGCCGGCAGCGCGACCACGCCACCGCCGACGCGGTGCGCGACCTCCAGGCCTACGGGGCGATCGAGGAGGCCGACGCACGGAACGTCCAGCTCCTGCTGCCGCCGTTCCGCGCCCTCTACGACAGCTTCTCGCCGGACCAGAAGAGGACGGCCGACGCCACCTTCCGGCGCTATACCGACAAGGCGGTGCGCAGGCCCGATTGACCCGGCTTGCCGCCCGGTCCGGTCGTTGCGGGACGGGGCTGCCTTCGCTATACGCCTGTCCTCGCGCCCCGGTCGGCATCGGCGGCGGCATCGAGGGACACTGGAACCATGAAGCCCGGCATTCATCCGCAGTACCACACCATCAACGTCGTGATGACCGACGGGACCCAGTTCACCACCCGCTCCTGCTACGGCAAGGAAGGCGACACGCTGCGTCTCGACGTCGATCCCAAGTCGCATCCGGCCTGGACCGGCGTGCAGCGCATGATGGACACGGGCGGCCAGGTGGCCAAGTTCAACAAGAAGTTCGCCGGGCTGGGCGTGCGCAGCAAGGGCTGATCTGCCCGTCGTTTTGGGTCGACTTTTCCGTGGTGCCGCCCTTGATCCAGGGGCGGCACTTTCCATTTCTGTGGTCGTCGGAGGCGCCCTGATGGGGCCTCGGACACCAGGAACCGGCTCCGCCCTCGTGGGGAGCCATCGAACCTTGCTTCTTCAGGAGGTTTTCCCATGACCTACGACTTCGCACCCTTGTTCCGCACCGCCATCGGCTTTGACCGGCTCGCGCGCCTGGTCGACACGGCGGCGCAGACCGCCAGCGCGCCGTCCTATCCTCCCTACAACATCGAGAAGACTGCAGAGGACAGCTACGTGCTGACCATGGCGGTCGCGGGCTTCGGCCCCGGCGACATCGAGCTGACCGTGCAGGACAACACCCTGCTGGTGGCCGGCCGCGTCGAGGGAGAGCAGGAAGGCAGCCAGCTGCTGTATCGCGGCATCGCCGCCCGCGCCTTCGAGCGCCGCTTCGCGCTCGCCGACCACATCCAGGTCGAGGGCGCGGACCTCGTGAACGGCCTGCTCCGCATCACGGTGAAGCGGGTGGTGCCGGAAGCGCTGAAGCCGCGGCGCATCAGCATCGGCTCGACCCCGGCGACGCTGTCCGGGCCGGCCAACGACGGCACGACGACGCTCGACACCAAGGCCGCGTAAGCCGGCATCGAGCGCCTTGACGGATGGGGGCCGGGCGACCGGCCCCTTTTCCGTTTGCCGGCCGTGGTACGCCTTGACCCCATCCGGGCGCGCAGCCCATATCGGCGCCATGCCGGACCCCTCGGGCATCCTACGCCATGACCGAGCGGACCGGCGCCAGCCGCCCTGCGCGACGCAGCCAACAGGACAACATCGATGACGTTGCCGCTGATGCCCAAGGCCACCGCCGTGTGGCTGATCGAGAAGACCGCGCTGACCTTCACCCAGGTGGCCGAGTTCTGCGGCATGCATCCGCTTGAGGTGCAGGCGATCGCCGACGGCGAGGTGGCGCAGGGAATCGTCGGCTACGATCCGGTCGCCAACCACCAGGTCACCGCCGAGGACATCGCGCGCGCCGAGAAGAACCCGGAGGCGCGGCTCACGGTGCTGTCGGAGAAGAACCCGGTCACCCGCCGGTCCAAGGGCGCCCGCTACACCCCGGTCGCCAAGCGCAACGACCGCCCGGACGCGATCGCCTTCGTGCTGCGCAACTATCCGCAGCTGAGCGAGGTGCAGGTGATCAAGCTGCTCGGCACTACCAAGGAAACGATCGCCAAGGTGCGCGACCGGCAGCACTGGAACAGCGCCAACATCAAGCCGCGCGACCCGGTCATCCTGGGCCTGTGCAGCCAGACCGACCTCAACGCCATGGTGGCGACGGCGAACGAGCGGCTGGTGCGCGACGGCCAGCACGTTCCGGCGCCGCCGCCGCCGTCGGTGGACGAGGAAGCGGCCTGAATCGCTTCCGCGACCTGACGACCCGCTAGGTCTGCCCGCGCAGCCGCTCCATCTCCTCCTTGACCCGCAGCTTCTCGAGCTTGAGCCGGTTCAGCATGCCCTGGTCCGGAGCGGGTCGGGTGTCCTCGTCGAAGATCCGCTTGTCCAGGTTGGCGTGGCGGGTGCTCAGGCTTTCGATCCGTGACTGCAGGCTCATGATGCCTCCGGTTCGTGGGTTGAACCTGCCGAGGCTAGACCCGCCCTGCACGGCGACGCCACCGCAAAATGCCGGCAGCGGTTCACCTCATCGAGTGGAGGGGCGTGGCCGCGCGTGCTATGCGATCACCCATGCTGATCGACCGAGACACCGTGCTGCGCCGGCTGCACGAACTGCGCAGCGAGCATCGTGACCTGGACACCGTGATCGGGCGGCTGGCGCCGCAGCCGATCGACCAGCTGCAGATCCAGCGGCTGAAGAAGCGCAAGCTGCTGCTGAAGGACGAGATCGCCTGGCTGGAGTCCCGGCTGATCCCGGACAGCATCGCCTGAGGGAGCGGCACATGAGCGAAACCGAACCAGGCCTCGATCCCGGCCTCGACAGGCCGGGGGACACGGAGGCCCCGTTGGTGGGCCTGATCATGGGCAGCCAGTCCGACTGGAGCACGCTGAGCCATGCGGCGACGCAGCTCGAAACCCTGGGCATCCCCTTCGAGGCCCGCATCATCTCGGCGCACCGCACGCCGGACCGGCTGGCCCAGTACGCGCGCGAGGCCGAGGGCCGCGGCCTGCGCGTGGTGATCGCAGGCGCCGGGGGGGCCGCCCACCTGCCCGGCATGTGCTCGGCCTGGACCCTGCTTCCGGTGCTGGGCGTGCCGGTCGAGAGCCAGGCGCTGAACGGGATCGACAGCCTGCTGTCGATCGTGCAGATGCCGGCGGGCGTGCCGGTGGGAACCCTTGCGGTCGGCCGCGCCGGCGCCGTCAACGCAGCCCTGCTGGCCGCCGCTATACTGGCTCTGGACAACGCGGCGCTGAAGGCGCGGCTGGAAGCCTGGCGGTCGCTGCAGACCGCGGCGGTGCCGGAGGTTCCGGTTCCGGACACGCCCGCCTCGTGAGCGCGCCGGGACCGGCGCTGCCGCCTGGCGCCGTCATCGGCATCGTCGGCGGCGGGCAGCTCGGACGCATGTCCGCCCTGGCGGCCTCCCGCCTCGGCTACCGCACCAACGTGCTGACCGACGACGCGGACGGCCCGGCGGCCCAGGTCGCGACCGCAATCACGCTTGGCGTCCATTCCGATGCCGACACGCTCCGCCGCTTCGCGGACGCCGTGGACGTGGTGACGTTCGAGTTCGAGAACGTCAGCGCCGACGGGCTCGACCTGCTGGCGGCGATGCGGCCGGTGCGTCCCGACGGCGCCATCCTGCGCATCAGCCAGGACCGGCTGGCGGAGAAACGGTTCCTGAGCGGAGCCGGCGTTCCGCTGGCGCCCTGGCATCCGGTCGACACGCTGGCCTCGCTCGAGGAGGCGGCAGCCGTCCTGGGCCTGCCCTTCGTGCTCAAGACCACGCGGCTCGGCTATGACGGCAAGGGGCAGCGCGTGCTGCGCGACCGCGACGGGCTGCGGGCCGCGTTCGAGGCGCTGTCGCCGCATCCGCTGGTGGCGGAAGGGTTCGTCGACTTCGCCTGCGAGCTCAGCGTGATGGTCGCCCGCGGCCTCGACGGCACGGTGCGCTGCTTCGACACGGTGCAGAACCGGCATCGCCACCACATCCTCGACCTGACCCTGGCGCCGGCGCCGGTGCCGCCGGAGGTCGCGTCGGACGCGCAGGCCCTGGCGGCGCGGATCGCCGAGTCGCTGTCCCTGGTCGGGCTGCTGGGGGTGGAGATGTTCCTGGCGCCGGACGGGCGGCTGCTGGTCAACGAGATCGCCCCGCGCCCGCACAACTCCGGGCACTGGACCATGGATGCCTGCCCGGTCAGCCAGTTCGAGATGCACGTCCGCGCCGTCGCCGGGCTGCCGCTGCCGCCGGCGACGCGGCACTCGGACGCGGTGATGAAGAACCTGGTCGGCCCGGACGACATGGCGCTGTGGCCGGAGATCCTCGCGACCCCCGGGCTGCTGCCGCACCACTACGGCAAGAACGAAGCCCGTCCGGGTCGCAAGATGGGGCACGTCAACCGGCTGTTCCCGCGCGGCGCGCTGCCCGGCGCGTTCGGCATCGAGGCGGCGCTGGGGCCGCTTCGCACGGGAGCCGAAGACCCGTAGCGTTCATCCGCTCGCCTGGAGGCGCAGACGCCGCATCACGCCAGCAGGCCCTCGTCGCGGAAGCTGGTCCAGCGTCCGTTGCCGATGATCAGGTGGTCGCGCACCCCCACGTCCATCACCGTGCAGGCGTCCGCCACCTGCTTGGTCATCGACAGGTCCTCGCGCGACGGGGTCGGGTCGCCGCTCGGATGGTTGTGCACCAGCACGACCGCGTGCGCCTGCAGCTCGACGGCGCGGCGCACCACCTCGCGCGGGTAGACCGGGGTGTGGTTGACGGTGCCGCGCGCCTGCGCCTCGTCCGCCAGCAGGCGGCCCTGGTCGTCGAGGAACAGGATGCGGAACTGCTCGATGCGCTCGCGCGCCAGCACGGCGGTCAGGTAGTCGAGCAGCCCGGCGCGGTCGGCCAGCACCGGCCGCCCGTCCATGCGCGCCCGCGCCAGGCGCAGCGCCGCCTCGTGCAGCAGCTTGAGTGCGGCCAGGCTGTGGGTGCCGAAGCCGGCCACGCTGCGCAGCTCGCGCACGGGTGCTGCCAGAAGGCCCGCGAACGAGCCGAACCGGGTGAGCGCCCTGCCCGCCAGCCCGTCGACGTCCTCGCAGGCCGGCATCACCAGGCGCAGGTAACGCGACAGCAGCGCCTGGTCCGTCTCGGCCGGTTCGGGCCGGGACAGCGCGCGGGTGGGTGCTACGACGATCGGCCGAAACAGCAGGCCGGCCGCACCGGCATCGGCAAACCCGTCCGACATCCCCACCCGCTCCGTTCCGGTCGTTCGATGCAATCGTGCAACAAACGCGCCCGGTGCGCCAGGACTGCGTGCGCGGCTCCGTGGATCGCGGTCGAAGGCGGCGGTTCAGTCCGCTTCCAGCCCGAGCCGCTGGTGCCAGTCCGCGATCGATTCCTCCGGGTACTCGCCGTAGCGCTTGTCCGAACGGCGTATCTCCGGCTCGACCCAGGCGGGGGCTGCGTCGAGCATCAGGTGGGTGCGCTCGGGCGGCACGGGCAGCGCGGTGTCGATCGCGGAGGCGAAGGGGTGGATCAGCTCCGGCCAGCTGTCGTCGAACAGCCACAGCGCGCTGCCGCACAGGCGGCAGAACACGCGCTCGGCGTTGCTGCGGGTTTCGCTTTCCCCGTCGCGCATCACGGCGTGGTAGCGGGCGGTGTGCTCGCGGCCCTCGACCTTGAGCGTGTCGGCTTCGCCGGAAAGGTTCACGGCATACCCGCCGCCGCCCTGCGTCTTGCGGCAGATGCTGCAATAGCAGCGCTGGTAGGGCACCGGATGCCGGGACTCCAGCGAGAACCGGACCGCACGGCAGTGGCAGGATCCTTCGAGATGCATGGCGTCGCTCCGACGGGGTGATGCCGTGTCAGAGGCCGAAACCGGCATCCGGTTCCCGGGCGGCACCCTCCGGGCTACAGCAGCCCCTTCTGGCGCAGGCTGATCCAGCTGCCGGCGCCGACCAGGATGTGGTCGTGCAGGGTGATGGACAGCGCCGCCACCGCCGTCGCCACCTCCGTGCACAGGGCCGCCTCGCGCCTGGGCAGGGTCCTGTCGGCCGGGCCGTCCGGAACCACGCGCACGAGGATCAGCGCGGTGGCGTGCAGCGCCAGCGCCCGTCCCGCCACCTGCTGCGGCAGGCGCTCCGACGCGTCGTCCAGCGCCTCGTCGGCCAGCAGGCGGTTGCGGTTGTCGAGCAGCAGCGCGCGCAGCTGCCCGGGCACCGCGCCGGCGAGGGCGGTGTCGAAATACTCCAGCAGCCGGTCCCAGTTGTTCAGCACCGGCCGCTCGCGGGCCTCGGCCGCCGCCAGGCGCAGGCCGGCGGCGCGCGGCAGCTGCAGCACCGCGATCGCGTCCGGGCCGAGCTCGCCGCTCGCCCGCGCCAGCTGCTCCGGCTCGGCGGTCAGCACCGCGGACAGGCTGCCGAACCGGTTGATCAGCTCCTTGGCCAGCGGCTTGGTGTCGCGGCGGGGGATGCCGAGGAACAGCAGCATCTCCAGGATCTCGTAGTCGGCCAGCGTGTCCGCCCCGCGCGACAGCAGGCGCTCGCGCATCCGGCCGCGATGCCCCTGCGGGCCGGTGCTGCGGAAGGGCGGCGGGGCGATCGAAGCGGCCGCGTCGGACACCGCCTTCTCCATGGACTAACGTTTTGGAAGGTTGCGTGTGGGTCGTCCCGTAGATCAAGGGGAAAGTTCTGCCGCATTGAGGCGGACGGCCGGGGCGCCTAGATAGGGTCGGGCATGGACACCTATCTCGAACGGCTGAATCCCGAGCAGCGCGAGGCCGTCGAGAGCCTCGACGGGCCGGTGCTGGTGCTGGCCGGGGCCGGCACCGGCAAGACCCGGGTGCTGACCACGCGCTTCGCCCACATCCTGCTGAGCGGGCGCGCCTCGCCGGGGCAGGTGCTGGCGGTGACCTTCACCAACAAGGCAGCGCGCGAGATGCGCGAGCGGGTCGGGCACCTGCTGCAGCGGCCGGTGGAAGGGCTGTGGCTCGGCACCTTCCACGCGCTGTGCGCGCGGATGCTGCGTCGCCATGCCGAGTATGTCGGGCTGACGTCGAGCTTCACCATCCTGGACACCGACGACCAGCTGCGCCTGCTCAAGCAGGTCATGGAGCTGCACCGGATCGACGCCAAGCGCTGGCCGCCGCCGGGGCTGATGGGGGCGATCCAGCGCTGGAAGGATCGCGGGCTTACCCCGGACCGGATCACGCCGTCGGAGGACACCGACTTCGCCGGCGGCAAGGCCAGGCAGATCTACGCCGACTACCAGGAACGGCTGGCGCAGCTGAACGCGGCGGATTTCGGCGACCTGATGCTGCACATCGTCGAGATCCTGCGCACCAGGCCGGACGTGCTGGCGCAGTACCACCGGTTCTTCCGCTACATCCTGGTGGACGAGTACCAGGACACCAACACCATCCAGTATCTCTGGCTGCGCCTGCTGGCGAAGCGCGAGGGGGCGGCCGCCAACATCTGCTGCGTGGGCGACGACGACCAGTCGATCTACTCGTGGCGTGGTGCGGAGGTGGAGAACATCCTGCGCTTCGAGAAGGACTTCCCCGGAGCGAAGATCGTCAAGCTGGAAAGCAACTACCGCTCGACGGCGCCGATCCTGGCGGCGGCGTCGGGGCTGATCGCGCACAACGAGGGGCGGCTCGGCAAGACGCTGCGCCCGGGCCGCAACGACGCCGAGGGCGAGAAGGTGCTGGTCGCGTCGGTGTGGGACTCCGACGAGGAGGCGCGCATGGTCGGCGAGCGGATCGAGCAGCTGCAGCGCGACGACCACCGCCTGTCGGAGATGGCGATCCTGGTGCGCGCCGGGTTCCAGACCCGCGCCTTCGAGGAGCGGATGATCACCCTGGGGCTGCCCTACAAGGTGGTGGGCGGCCTGCGCTTCTACGAGCGACAGGAGATACGCGACGCGATCGCCTACATGCGGGTGATGAACCAGCCCTCGGACGACCTGGCGTTCGAGCGGATCGTCAACGTGCCGCGGCGGGGCGTTGGCGACGTGGCGATGCAGGCGCTGCACATGGCGGCGCGCAGCGAGCGCATCCCGATGACGGCGGCGGTGCTGAAGCTGCTGGCCGACGGCACGCTGAAGGGGCGGGTGCGCGAGCAGCTCGGGCTGCTGATGACGGCACTCGGCCACGGCCGGGAGGCGCTGGCGCAGGCCAGCGACGAGGCGCTGCTGGCGGGGCCGTCGCATGTCCGGGTGGTGGAGGCGCTGCTGGAGGACGCGGGCTACGTCGCCATGTGGAAGAAGGACAAGTCGCCGGACGCGCCGGGGCGTCTCGACAACCTCAAGGAACTGGTGCGGGCGCTGGTCGAGTTCGACACGCTGGGCGGGTTCCTGGAGCACGTGTCGCTGGTGATGGAGAACGACGAGAACGCAGGCGCCGACCGGGTCAACATCATGACCCTGCACGGCGCCAAGGGGCTGGAGTTCGACAGCGTGTTCCTGCCCGGCTGGGAGGAGGGGCTGTTCCCGAGCCAGCGCACCCTGGACGAGGGCGGCAACAAGGGGCTCGAGGAGGAGCGCCGGCTGGCCTATGTCGGCATCACCCGGGCACGCAAGCGGGCGCTGATCAGCCACGCCGCCAACCGGCGCATCTACGCCAACTGGCAGAGCTCGGTGCCGAGCCGGGTCGTCGAGGAGCTGCCGGAGGAGCACGGCGAGCATAGGGGCGCGGCCGCGGGGGCGCGCGAGCTTAGCCGCAGCGCGCCACCGGTGTTCGGCAGCCAGTTCGGGGGGCAGTTCCCGCTGATGGCGCGCCGTCCGCGCACGGCCGAGGCGTGGGAGCAGCCGGCCCGGCCGTCGCGCGCCGGCGGCATCGCGGTCGGCGCCCGGGTGTTCCACCAGAAGTTCGGCTACGGCGTGGTCACCGGCGCCGACGACAGCAAGCTCGACGTCGAGTTCGACAAGGCCGGGCTCAAGCGCGTGCTGGACTCCTACGTGGAGCCGGTAATCGGCTCCGACAGCGGAGCGCCGTCTTGAGCGTGATCACGCGGCGGCACGCGACCGCGCTGGAGACGATCCACGTCACGGTTCCGGACGCGGCGGTGGAAGCGTACGAGAACGCGCTGGCGGCGGTGTGCAGCACCGTGGGCATCTTCGAGGCCGACGACAGCCAGACGGTGTGGCGGGTCGAAGGGGTGAAGGACCAGGGCAGCGGCGAGGCGGCGCTGTCTGCGGCGCTGGCGCTGGCGGAAGCGGCAACCGGGATCGCGGCGGCACTCGAACGGGCACCGACCGAGGCAGAAGGCTGGCTCGCCCGCACCTATGAGAGCTTCCCCGAGCAGCAGGTCGGCCGGCGCTTCGCCATACGCGGCACCCATCTGGGGCGTGCCCTGCCCGGGCCGCGCATCACCCTGACGCTGGATGCCGGGATCGCCTTCGGCTCCGGCGAGCACGGCTCCACCCGCGGCTGCCTGCGCGCGCTGGAGCGGGTGGCGCATCGCCAGCCGCGCCGGATCCTGGACCTCGGCACCGGCTCGGGCATCCTGGCCATGGCGGCGGCGCGTCTGCTGCACCGGCCGGTGCTGGCGGTGGACATCGAACCCTGGTCGGTGCGCGTGGCGGCGCAGAATGCCCGGGCGAACGGGCTCGGGCGACGGCTCGCCTGCCGTCACGGCAACGGCTGGCGGACGCCGGCGATCCGGCGCGGCGGCCCCTACGACCTGGTGTTCGCCAACATCCTGGCGCGTCCGCTGTGCCGCATGGCGCGGGAGCTGGGGCAGCGCCTGGCGCCGGGCGGCACCGCCATCCTGGCCGGGCTGCTCGACGGCCAGGTGCGCACCGTGCTGGCCGCGCACCGGCGGCAGGGCCTCGTGCTGGAACGGCGGCTGCTCGAAGGGGACTGGGCGACGCTGGTGCTGCGACGGCCTGACCGGCCGTGAGCGGCATCATCCGCGACGCGGGACCGGACGACCTTCCGCGCATCCTGGAGATCACCAACCACGCGATCCTGACCGGAACCGCGCTGTGGACCATCACGCCGGCAACGCTCGAGACGCGTGGCGCGTGGATGGCGGAGCGCCGCGCGGCAGGCCATCCGGTCCTGGTCGTGGTCGAGGAGGGCGCGGTGCAGGGGTTCGGTTCCTACGGGGCGTTCCGGCCGCATGACGGGTATCGCCACACGGTGGAGCACTCGCTCTACGTCGACCCGGCGGCCCAGCGACGCGGGCACGGCCAGGCGATGCTGTCGGCCCTGATCGCCCACGCGACGCAGGCCGGGCTGCATGCGATGGTAGGCGGCATCGCCGCCGAGAACACCGCTTCCATCGCCCTGCACGAGCGGTTCGGCTTCACCGCGGCGGCAAGGCTGCCCGAGGTCGGCGCCAAGTTCGGCCGCTGGCTCGACCTCGTGTTCATGCACCGCCTGCTTGGCGCCGGACCCGCGCCGACCGCGCCCCATCGTCCTGGAGAACCCGCATGAGCGAGACCGATGCCAGCCCCGCCGGACGGCTGTCCGCCCTCAGGGCGGTGCTGTCCGCGGACGGTCTCGACGGCTTCATCCTGCCGCGCGGCGACGAGCACCTGGGCGAGTACGTGGCCCCCTATGCCGAGCGCCTGGCCTGGCTGACCGGGTTCACAGGCAGCGCCGGCACCGCGATCGTCCTCATCGAGGACGCCGCCGTGTTCTCCGACGGGCGCTACGTGCTGCAGCTGGATGCCCAGGTGGACGGCGATCTCTACCGGCGCCTGCACCTCACCCGCGACCCGCCGGACGCATGGCTGGCGTCGACGGCGCGTCGCCCGGACCGCGACGCCCGGATCGGCTACGACCCCTGGCTGCTGAGCGAGGACGCGCTGGCGCGCTACCGCAAGCCCGGGCTGGAACTGGTGCCGCTGACGCGCAACCCGGTGGACGCGGTCTGGACCGACCGGCCCGGGGTGCCGACGGCGCCGGCGGTGCCGCATCCGCTGGAGTTTTCCGGTCGCAGCGCGGAGGAGAAGCGCGGCGAGGTCGCGGCGGCGCTGCGCGAGGCGGGCGAGGACGCGGCGGTGCTGGGCGACCCGGCTTCGATCGCCTGGCTGTTCAACCTGCGCGGCGGCGACCTCGACTTCACCCCGTTCGCCCTGGGCTTCGCCCTGCTGGGCGCGGACGAAAGTGCCACCCTGTTCATGGCGCCGGAAAAGGTGTCGGCCGAGCTGCGCGCGTGGCTGGGCAAAGCGGTGCGGATCGAGCCGCCGGAGGCGATCGCTCCGGTCCTTGCCGAGCTGTCCGGCCGTACCGTGCGGCTCGATCCCGCCGGCACCGCGTCCTGGTTCGGCCAGACCCTTCGCGCGAACGGCGCGGTGGTCTCCCCTGCCCCCGATCCGTGCCTGCTGCCGAAGGCGCGCAAGAACCCGGTCGAGCAGGACGGGGCACGGCAGGCGCATCGCCGCGACGGGATCGCCGTGTGCCGCTTCCTGCACTGGCTGTCGGAGCAGGGGGTCGGACAGGACGAGACCCAGCTGTCCGCCCGGCTCGACGGCTTCCGCCGCGAGGATCCCGGCTACCTGGGCGAAAGCTTCCCGGCGATCTCCGGCGCCGGGCCGAACGGCGCCATCATCCACTACCGTGCGGCGCCCGGAACGGCCCGTCGGCTGCGGCCGGACGAGGTGTACCTGATCGACAGCGGCGGCCAGTACCGGGACGGCACCACCGACATCACGCGCACGGTGTGGAGCGGCCCCGGTCCCGCCTCCGCCGCGGTGCGCGACCACGCCACACGCGTGCTGCAGGGCCACGTCGCCCTGGCCAGGGCGCAATTTCCCGTCGGCGTGCACGGGGGTCGGCTGGACGCGCTGGCGCGTACGCCGCTGTGGCAGGCCGGGCTCGACTACGACCACGGCACCGGCCACGGCGTCGGCAGCTTCCTGTCGGTGCACGAGGGGCCGTGCGGGATCGCGCCCACCGCGCGTCCGGTCCCGATCGAGGCCGGCATGATCCTGTCCGACGAGCCGGGCTACTACCTGCCGGGCGCCTACGGCATCCGGCTGGAGAACCTGCTTCTGGTGCAGCCGTCCGGTTCAGGTGAGGCGCCACCCTTCCTCCGGTTCGAGACCCTGACCCTGGCGCCGTTCGACCGCGCGCTGATCGATCCCGTCCTGCTGTCCCCGGTCGAGCGCGACTGGGTCGACCGCTACCACGCGCGCGTTCTGGCGGAGGTCGGGCCGGCGCTGCCGGAGCCCGCCCGTTCCTGGCTCGCGGCGGCCTGCGCGCCGCTTTCTCCGCCGCCACAGCCCTGATCAAGGAGCGTTCATCCATGTCGGACACCCGAACGGTCGATGGCGGCATTCCCGCCACCCTCATCCCCGGCGACGGCATCGGCCCGGAACTCGCGGAGTCCGTGGTCGAGGTGCTGGACGCGCTGGGCGCCCCGTTCAGGTGGGATCGCCAGCTTGCCGGCATGGCCGCGGTGGCGGATTGCGGCGACCCGCTGCCGCTGCCGACGCTGGACAGCATCCGGCGCACCGGGTTGGCCTTGAAGGGCCCGCTGACCACGCCGGTCGGCGGCGGGTTCAAGTCGATCAACGTCACCCTGCGCCAGGAATTCGAGCTGTTCGCCAACCTGCGGCCGGCGCGGACGCTGATCCCCGGCGGCCGGTTCGAGAACATCGACATCGTGCTGGTGCGCGAGAACCTGGAAGGCTTCTACGCGGCGATGGAGCACTACATGCCGATCGGGCACGACCCGAAGGCGATCGCCATGTCCACCGGCTTCAACACCCGTGCCGAGTGCCGGCGCATCGTCGAGTACGCGTTCGACTACGCGGTGAGGAACAACCGCCGCCGCGTCACGGTGGTGCACAAGGCCAACATCCTGAAGGCGCTGACCGGCCTGTTCCTGGAGGAGGGCCGCAAGGTCGCGAAGGAATACGAGGGCCGGGTCGAGATGAACGACCGCATCGTCGACGCCTGCGCGATGCAGCTGGTGCTGGATCCGTGGCAGTACGACGTGATCGTCACCACCAACCTGTTCGGCGACATCCTGTCCGACCTGATCGCCGGCCTGGTCGGCGGGCTCGGCATGGCGCCGGGGGCGAACATCGGCACCGAGGCCGCGATCTTCGAGGCGGTGCACGGCTCGGCGCCGGACATCGCCGGCAAGGGGATCGCCAACCCGCTGGCGATGCTGCTGTCGACCGGGCTGATGCTCCGGCATGTCGGGCGCGTCGACCTGGCGGAACGGCTGACGGCCGGGATCGACGCGACGCTGGCGGCCGGCGTGCGCACGCGCGACCTGGGCGGCACCGCGGGCACGCGGGAGCTCACCGACGCGCTGCTGCACCACCTGCGTTGACCGCCGTGGCCGACGCGTCCCGGATACCCGCCTCGGCCGAGCTTCGCGCCGAGATCATGCGCCAGGTGACGAAGCGTGGCGCGACCAGGTCGATCTGCCCCAGCGAGGTGGCGCGGGCCTATGGCGACAACTGGCAGAGGCTGATGGGCCAGGTACGCCAGGCCGCCCGCAGCCTTGCGGGCGACGGGCTGATCGAGGTGCTGCGCAAGGGCAGGCCGGTCGATCCGGACACGGTGAAGGGGGTGATCCGGCTTCGGCTGGCCGGCGCCGGGTCAGCGCCGGCGGATGAAGCCGGTCAGGGCGGCGAGCAGCAGGGCGCTGCGCGGCGTCACCAGCAGGTCGTCGCCGTGACGCAGCTCGGTGGTCAGGATGCAGACGGAGGAGCTGCTCAGGAGCAGGGCGCCGAGACGCTGGGTGGAATGCGTCGCCAACAGGAGCGCGCCGAGCAGCTCGGCGCAGCCGATGATCTGCATGTCGGACCTGCTCCAGCCCCAGGAGCGGAACAGCTCCGCTTCCGGCTTGACCGCGACCAGCTTGGCGACGCCGGCGGAAGCGAAGGCGAGGCTGACCAGCGTGTGCCAGGTCGAGGGCGCGGTGCGTCGGCGGGCGATCGAGGGCATGGGAACTCCATCAGCGTCTTGAACGCGCCGGCACCGGCTGACCGGTCGGCTGATGCCGGCGCTGCCCCGGTTGAACCGCAGGCGGCGGATGGAGTTGCCGACGCAGCGGATCCCGCGTCGCCTCCGGAGCCCTGATGGACCACGCCCTGACCGTCTTGATCGGCCTGCTGGTGCAGCTGTTCGACCTCGTGGTGGCGGCCATCGCCTTCATCGAGGGCGCGGCCCGGCATCTGCTGTCGCAGGTCGGCATCACCGGGCCGCTGCAGGGCGCGTTGCTGATCGTCCTGGGGGTGCTTCTGGTGCTGGCCGCCCTGCGCCTGTTCGGGCGGGTGTTCGCCGTGCTGCTGCTGATCGTGCTGGTGCTGCTGCTGCTGCACGGGCTGGTTGCCGGCCCGCCGCCGGTGAATGCGTGAACGTCGTTCGCACGGCATGACGGGGAGGCTGGAACGCAAAAAACCGCCGCCGGCCCGTTGCGGGGCCGGCGGCGGTTCGGGCAGGCTCGGCGGGGGAGATGACGGCTACGGGTCGGCCTTTTCCGGACCCGTCAGCACGGACACGTTGCTGAAGTCCCTCGGCAGCGGGGTGGTCTCGCGATGGTGCAGGCAGTCGTGCACCAGGCGGCCGCAGATGCTGTCCGGATCGGTCGGGGTGACGTCGACGCCGGCATAGTGCACGGCCTCGACGCGGCCGTGGTCGAACCGGATCGCGGCGTGGCAGATCCCCGGCCGACCCAGCTTCAGCTCGTAGATGCCGAACGCCACGTCGACGTCGGTGCCGCTCTGCAGGTAGTCCCACTGCATGACCGACTGCTGCGCGCTGATGTACTGCTTCTCCGCCGGCACGCCCATGCAGGCGATGATGTCCGGCTCGGCGGCGCCGATCAGCTGCGTGCGCGCCCGGTAGGCTTCCAGCGTGCCGCAGCCGCCGAGCGCCAGCAGGACCGGCACCACCGGGAACAGGAGGGCCCTCACGTCGCCCTTGCCGCGCGCAGCTCGTCCGCCATCGCGCTCAGGTCCTCGCGCATCGGGCTGGACCCGTTCACCTCGAGCCAGTCGCGCGACAGCAGCCCGTAGGCCTCGTCGCAGAAGGCGTCGAGAAAGCCCCAGTCCATGCGCTTGCGCTCGGCCCAGGTGTTCAGCCACAGGCCCTCGGCGTCGTAGCCGTGCACGAACACGGCGTGACCGCCGGCGATGGTGAAGCGCTGCGTCGGCGCCGCCCAGACCGCGCCTTCCGACACCGCGTACTCCGGCAGGCTCAGCCCGATATAGAGGCCGCCCAGCATGGCGATCGCGCGCCGCACGCCGTCGTGGTTCTTCGGCTCCACGGCGCCATAGCCGGTCAGCACGTCCGGGGCCTGGCGGCCGACGGCATAGCCGGTCTGGCACCAGCGGTTGAGCACGTCGAGCTCGACCGCGCCCTCGTCGGTCGCCGGACGCGCCGGGTCGTAGCCGTTCGCCTCGTAGATCCCGACCACCTCCTCGTCGGTCAGCTCGATCTCGCCGCCGCGCGCGGCGGTCAGCACCCGGATCGCGCTGGCCACGCTGACCGCGGTGCAGTCGCCGAGGCCGGGAATGGTCTGACCGTGATTGCTGAGCTGGTCGCCGTTGCGCCACAGCGGCCAGGAGGAAAAGCGGGCGCCGTAGTCGCAGGCGGCCGGCGGGTCGGGCAGGTGCGCCGACAGCACCGAGGCCAGGAGCGGCGTGCGCGGGTCGAAGACGGCCGGCTTGCGGCCGAAACAGCGTGCAGGCATGGAGGTTCTCGCAGAACAAGGGAGGAAGGCAGCGGTCAGGTCGGCGTCCGGCAGGCACGCACCGCGCGCGCCACGCCGGCCGCCTCGCGGAGCACGTCCGGCCAGACCGCCGAGGCCGGGGCCGAGGCGATCTCGTCGGCAAGCGCCGCCCGCCTGGCCTGGTCGAGACGGGGCGGCAGGCGGACGGCGTTGCACGGGTTCACGATCCGCGACGGCGGCAGCGGGACGGGATCAGAAGTCGCGCCCGCTGCGCACGCCGTCAGCCAGAGCGGAACGAGACACGGGAGCATCCGCCTGGGCGTGGCGCGCTGCATCGGCAGCCTCCTGGTTCTGTTTGACGAGGACGTCGTTTCGCGTCGCTTCCGCGGCGTTCCGGTCCAGCAGGGCGGCGATCCAGCGCAGCAGCCGGGCCAGCAGGACGGACAGGCTCACCGGCCGCCGCGGCGCACGACCGCCAGCGCCTGCGCCTCGCTCATCGCGCTCACGACGTTGCGGCCGGCGGTCAGGCCGGCGGCGAGCTGCACGATCGGGATCAGCGCCAGCGCGGCGGCGATCGCGTTGCCGGTGGTGGTGGCCTCGCTGCCCGGCAGCTTGCCGAGCACGCCCTGCAGGAGCGCCAGGGCGGTCTGGCTGTCGGCCAGCATGGACACCACCAGGGACTGCACCTTCACCACGTCCAGCGATACCGTCACCGAGCCGCCGGTCAGGGTCTTGATCTCGCCCAGCACCAGCTGCGCCGCCGCCAGGGCCGCCGCCGCCGTGCCGTAGCTCGGGCCGAGCAGCGCGATCACGGTCGGCGCCAGCAGGGCGGCGGAAATCGCCGACAGGATCGCCTGGCTGTCGGTCACGATCGTGTCGACGTCGATGGTGGCGGTTGTGGTGCCGCCGCTGTGGGTGGTGGTGCAGGCCGCGGCGAGCCCGGCGCCGCCCAGGACGGACAACTGGAGCATCTGGCGGCGGGACAGGATGGAGATGGGATGCATGGGCGGGCTCCGTTGAGGAAGGGCGTGGCGCGACCGTCGGCGGCGCGTCAGGACGGGGTGTCGGCGATCAGCAGGGCTGCCGCGGTGGACGCGACCTGCTCCAGATCGGCCGGACGCCTGGTGGCGATGGCGTGCGCCAGCGCGTTGGACAGGCAGCGCGCGCGGATCGCGTCGGTGGTGTTGTCGGGCCACAGCTTCGGCAGGCTGGCCGCGAGCAGCGTCGCGGCGATGCCTTCGGCGGACGGGAACGGGTGCAGCCCGGCCAGCACCGCGCCGGCAACCAGCAGGCTGAGCCCCTGCTGCGTTCCGGGCTGCCTGGACCATTCCAGCAGAAGCCGCCACCGCGACGGCCCTGCCGGCGACGGCAGCGCGGCGGGTGCGGCGGGAGCCGCCATCGTCTGGCCGCTCATGAACCGCTCTCCGCCAGCGCCGGTTCCGCTTCGCCGGTCCCGGCGTCTGCCTCGGACAAGGGTTCGGGCAGGGTCGCCGCATGAGGCCGGACCAGCCAGAAGCTGTGCCAATGGTCGGAATACACGTGGCGCGCCGGCGTCTTCGCCCAGTAGGCGGGGTGCTTCATGCTCAGCGCGTAGTAGCTGTCGGCGCCGCAGGTACGGTCGGGCAGCGTGCCGGCCAGCGCCGCGTCCGCCACGTCGAGCGCCACCGCCCAGCCGGCCGGGTCAGCGCGGTAGGCGATCTCGATGCGCGACCGGTTGGCGTCGGACCAGCAGGAGAACTGCGCCGGCGCCAGGCACACCGCGATCGGGGTCGGTCCCCAGCCGTTCCTGACCCGCTGCAGGACGACGGAGGTCACGTTCTCCATCCCGGTGCGGCCGCCGCCGCTGCATTCGCCATAGGCGTTTCCCGCCAGAACCAGTCGTGGCGAGGAAAGGTCGAGGGACATGGGCCGGACTCCGGACATGAAAAAAGCCGCCCGGAGGGGCGGCTTGAAGAAACGGCATCGGCAGGCGGAACCGGACGGGCGATCAGGACGGCGACAACCGTCCGGTGCAGCTCCCTCCGCTAGGCGAAAGGGCCGATCGCATTTGTTCCAGTGTCGTAACATGATAGAAGCGGTGGGTCCGCGCGGTCAAGAGAATTGACCCGTCCCGGTTGCCGACGTGGGAAGGTGTCCGGTTCAGTCCGTCGTCATTGCACCTGGCCGCTCAACAGGAAGGTCGACGTGCTGTCGATCATGAGGGTCGCCTTGGTGAACTGCCCGGTGGTGGCGTGCGTCAGCGTCCCCGTCCCGGCCTCTTCCAGGGTTTCGCCGGATCCAGCGGCAAAGGTGATGGTCCCGCCGTTGCCGGCCTGGATCACCTCGACCTTGCATCCGGACGCGAGGCCGCCCGGCACCGTGTAGGTGTGGGGGACGGTCGCGGTGTCCCGGATGACGGTGCCGCAGTCGGAGGGAAGCAGCGTGTAGGCGGCAGCCTGGCTCGATACCGTGCCGCCGGCGTTGCCGGTGATCGTGATCCAGTCGCTGCCGGCCACG
Source organism: uncultured Acetobacteraceae bacterium (assembly GCA_937873225.1). GTDB lineage: Bacteria > Pseudomonadota > Alphaproteobacteria > Acetobacterales > Acetobacteraceae > Lichenicola. Next base: position 2,230 of record CALMVN010000295.1, on the reverse strand, counting down.
TTCGAGGCACTGGTGGTCAGCCGCAGCCAGCCATAGACCGGCGAGGCAAGCGAGGGTGCGGCGTTGGCGACGAACGCGCCGGCGACCCAGTAGCCGACAGTCGGCACGGCCAGCGCCTTCGAGATCGGCACCGTCAGGAAGGTGTCGTACGTGGCGCTGGTCGGATCGCTGTCCAGCTGCAGCAGCCTGAAGCCTTCGCGATGCAGCCGGCCGATGCCCTTGTTGGCCGAGGAAAAATAGTCGTTGACCACCACGGGCTGCGCCTCGTCGATGTTGTCCTCGAACAGGTCGCCGCCGTTCGGCTGCGTAGGATCGACGTTGGTGTCGTAGAGCGCGTTGCGTATGACGTTGCGCCGGAACACGACGCCCGAACCCGCGTTCTGGTAGAGACCCTGAGGACCGCACTCGGTGGACCAGCTGCCGTTCGACCCGCGCCCGCAGCCTTTCAGGTAGGGATCGAGGTCGAACAGGTTGTCCTCGACGTAAAGGTTGAGCTTGCCCGACATGTTGACGATGACGCCGGCGCTGGTCATGTCGACTACGCTGTTGCCGCGGAACGCGATGTCCTCCAGGTGGCTGCCTTGCACGAACAGCCCGTCCTTCAGGCCGTGGAAGTCGTTGCCCTCGATCAGCACGTCCTTCAGGTAGCCGCCGTCGAGAAACACGCCGTTGGGCTCGATGTCGCTTTCCGCCAGGGTCGGCGTCTTGGCGCCGAGCCGGGACGAGATGGTGCCCTGCCTGAAGCTGGCCCAGTTCGGATACCGGCTGTCGGTGCCGTTGCTGTTGGGCAGCGTGCGGCTGATGTGGTTGCCGATGATCAGGATGCTGTGCGTGCCGGCCGTCGGCACCGAGGTGGACGTGCTGTTGGCCATGAACTCGGGATACGGGTCGATGATCTTGCCCGTCGACGGGTTGTTCTCGCCCGGCACCGCGGCATAGGCGCCGGCGCGCGCGCTGAACCCGTCGATGAGGATGGCGGAGGCGCCGGAGTTCAGGTCGTCGATGTTGGTGCGGTCGAGAACGTTGGAGATGGTGTTGTTGGAGATCAGGATCGACATCCCGGCCGATACGCCCTCCTGGAACGAGCTGCCGTTCGCCGTCACCGTCTGCACGTTGATGCCCTGCTGGCGCACCGTGTCCAGGGTGTTGCCGGAGATGTTGGCCTGCCTGGCCGACAGCACCCGGATGCCCTGGCTGTCGAAGATGCGGTTGCCGGTGATGTTCAGGTCGCGACGCACGCCCCAGCTGTCGTAGATGTCGGAATGCACCGAGATGGAGTCGTCGTCGGTGTGCTCGATCGTGTTGTCGGTCACGCTCACGTCGGCGCATTCCGACAGGTTGATCCCGTCGGAGACGCCCCAGCGGACGTTGTCGTTCTGCACGCTGACTTCCGTGCTGGTGCGCGCGCTGATGCTGAAGGCGTGCGAGTTCTCGGAGGTAATGCGGAAGAACGACAGGCCGTCCACGTTGGCAGGGATGAACGGGTTGCCGTAGCCGGTCGACGCGTTGGGCGGCGTCGGGTTGGCTGTCGCCGGGTTCCAGCTGCCCTGCACGGTGAACTTCTGGAACCGGATGTCGGAAGCGCGCGCCGACGTGGTGCCGGCGCTGGTGAACAGGTTGTAGCCCGACGTGTCGTTCCAGGTGACGATCGTGGCAGACTGGTCGGCGCCTTCCACGGTGGTGGAGGACGGGATGGCGAACCCGGCGCTGGTGCCGGCGGTGAGCGGCCAGGTACCTTGCGGGATGTAGATGTGGGTGCCGGGGTTGGCGGCGGCGAAGGCGATCGCCTTGTTCATCGCCGCCGTGTCGGACGCGGCGTCTCCCCGCGCGCCGTGGTCGGCGATGTTGTACACGTCGGATAGCCGCGCCGACTGGGTCCGTCCGATCGTCTCGCCGGAGGCGACGAGGATCGTGCCGCTCGCATCTCCCCCGCCGCCCTGCAGCGCGCCGACGATCCGGCTGTCGGAATAGGCGGCGACGCCGCCGGCCACGCCGACCGAGGAGGCGGGAAGTGCCGCCGCCGCAAGCTGTCTGGCGTAGGCGTCGACCGAACCGGCGGCGGTGGCGGGCCCGGCGGCAAAGGCGGCCTGCAGCTGCGTCGCCGTCGGACCGTCCGCCTGCGCCTCGTCCGGCCGCAGGACGGACGAGGCCGCGACGATCGCGCCGAACATGGCGATGCCCAGATGCTTCATCATGGTGTTCCTGCAAAAGCCGCCGATGCGAGCGTGAT
>CALMVN010000294.1 GCA_937873225.1 uncultured Acetobacteraceae bacterium | reverse complement strand
GTGTCCTCCATCAGCTCCTTGAAGGTCTTGGCGTAGCCTTCGCCGAGCAGGTAGCAGGGCTTCTGCCAGCCGAACACGTTGCGCAGCGGCTTGCCCCAGGGCGTGCACTGGTAGGTCTCGTTGCCGGCCAGGAAGTTCAGGAACAGCGGCGACTGGGTGAACTTCCACTTCCGGCCCTTGCCCAGGCGGAAGGTATCGCGGAACAGCTGCTTGGTCTTCTGCCGGTTCAGGAAGTGCGCCTGGTCCGGTGCCCGCTCGTAGGCGTAGCCCGGCGCGGTCATGATGCCGTCCACGCCCATCGCCATCACCTGGTCGAAGAACGCGGCCAGCCGCTCCGGCTTGGCGCCGTCGAACACGGTGCAGTTGATCGACACGCGGAAGCCGCGCGCCTTGGCCTTGCGGATCGCCTCCACCGCACGGTCGTAGACCCCGTCCTGGCACACCGAGGCGTCGTGCATCTCCTTGTCGCCGTCCAGGTGCACGTCCCAGGAGAAGAACGGGTTCGGCGTGTAGTCGTCGAGCTTCTTCTCCAGCAGCAGGGCGTTGGTGCACAGGTAGACGTACTTCTTGCGCGCCAGGAGCTTGGCGATGATCTCCGGCATCTCCTTGTGCAGCAGCGGCTCGCCGCCGGCCACCGCGATCACCGGCGCGCCGCACTCGGTGTCGGCATCCAGGCATTCCTGCACCGACAGGCGCTGGTTCAGGATCGGCGCCGGATAGTCGATCTTGCCGCAGCCGGCGCAGGCGAGGTTGCAGCGGAACAGCGGCTCGAGCATCAGCACCAGCGGGTAGCGCTTGCGCCCCGACAGGTGCTGCTTGACGACATAGGCGCCGACCCGGACGGCCTGCATGATCGGAACGGCCATGCGAACTTGTTCTCCTGTTCCCCCGGCGCCGCCGGATCGTTTTCCCATCCGGCCAGCCGGCCATGCCGCCCGCTCGATCCCGACGAACCGCGATGATGATGGTGACGGGTCGCCCCGTCGGTAATCACGGAATCGGGAAGGAGAAAACGAAAGGGTCGGCCGGCGGCGTGACACGGTGAGTAGTCCAGGCCCTATACGGCAAACCCGGTCGCGGTCGCAAACATCAGCGGCCCGGTGTTATGGCATTTCTGCAACATCCGCCTCGGCAACCCTGTTGCGACCGGACGGATCGCACTAAAGCATGGCCGATCGGGTGATCCTGTGCTCCGGAACCGGAGCGGCAGCATGCCTCCTTGAACCAGACCGGCACGCGCGACCTCGCCTCCCGGGCCAGGACACGACGCATCCGGCGCGAATGGATGCTCATCGGACATGGACGAGTCAGATCTTCCGGGCGCGGCGAAGTATCCCCTTCTTGACCGTGTGGACGGTCCATCCGACCTGCGCAACCTGTCTGCG
>CALMVN010000293.1 GCA_937873225.1 uncultured Acetobacteraceae bacterium | reverse complement strand
TGCCGAAGGGGGCCGCCGCCGGCGACCGGTACGCGGCGGCGGCGATGGCCCAGCTCGACAGCGAGCGGGGGTAGCCATCGGCGTGGGGGGGGCGGGGCGGGGGGGGGGGGGGGGGCCCCCCCCCCCGCCCCCCCCCCCCCCCCCGCGGCGCGGCCGCCCCCCGCGGTTCCGGTTGTGACTCATGGGCCCGGCTTCGCGAACCGCGGGAGTGGCCGCCTGGACGGCGGCAGAACGACCGCATCCAGGCCATCCAGCTGCTCCAGGATCGGCGGTCGGGGGGCGGGACAGGAGGCGGGACCGGCGCCTCCGTCCGACATCCGATCAGCGTCGCGCCGCCCGCACCTGGCCCGCGGCCAGCCGGCGCTCCGCCACCCGCGCCAGCCGGACGAACGGCAGCCCCAGCAGCAGGTAGGCGCCGCCGACCAGCAGGCCGGTGCCGAGGTAGTCGTAGTACGTCGTCGACAGCCGCACATAGGCCTGGGTCAGCTCGGTCAGGGTGATCACGCTGACCAGGGACGAGTCCTTCAACAACGAGATGAAATCGTTGGTCATCACCGGCACCACGAAGCGGAACGCCTGCGGCACCAGCACGTGACGCACCGCCTGTCCTTGCGTCATGTTCAGCGCAAGGGCCGCCTCCATCTGCCCGTGCGGCACCGACTGCAGCCCGGCGCGGTAGTTCTCCGCCTCGTAGGCGGCGTAGTTCAGCCCGAGCGCCACCACCCCGGCCAGGAACGGGTCGAGCCGCACCCCCAGCGACGGCAGGCCGTAGAAGATGAACAGGATCTGGATCAGCAGCGGGGTGCCGCGCACGATCTCGATGTAGGCGGTGGCGGACACGCGCAGCGGCCAGGACCCGTAGCGACGCGCCAGCGCCAGCAGCAGCCCCCACGCCACCGCCAGCACCATGGCGCAGGCCGACACCGCCAACGTCATCAGCGCCGCCCGGCCGATCAGCGGCAGGAAGCCGGCGTAGCGGGCCATGCGCTCGCGCAGGCCCGGCACCGGCCGCGTCGCTTGGAGCCAGTGCTGCCAGGCAGCCGGGGGCAGGACCTCGGTGGAGTGGTCGCCGGTGAAGGTAGCCATCTCCGGCGTCCACATCGCCCAGCGCTGCAGGATGCGCCGCAGCGTGCCGTCGCGGCGCATCGCGTCGAGGCCTGAATCGATGCGCGCCTTGAGCGCGTCGCGCCCCTTTGCGATGGCGATGCCGTAGGACAGCGCGCCGATCGGGCCGCCCACCAGCTTCAGCCGCGGGTCCGGCACCGCGTAGTACAGCGCGATCGGCGCGTCCAGCATCACCGCGTCGAGCCGCCCGTTCGCCAGGTCGGAATACGCGTTGATCTCGTCGTCGTAGGACCGAAGCCGGATGCCGCCGGCCTGTTCCAGCAGGCGCTGGCTCAGCGTGTCCTTCAGCGTGCCGACCACGTGCCCGCGCAGGGCGGGGATGCTGTCCAGCCCGACCGCGTCCCGGCGCACCGCGATCCGCTCGGACGTGCGGTAGTACGGCTCGGAGAAGTCGATCGCCGCCTGGTGCTCCGGCGTGATCTCGATGCCGTCGATCACCACGTCGTAGAGCCCGCGCTGCAGCCCGGGGATCAGCCCGTCCCAGTCGTTCTGCACGAACACCGGCGTCATGCCGATGCGCGGGCCGAGTGCCGCCATGATGTCGGTCTCGAACCCGGTCAGGCGCGACTGGTCGGCCGGGTCGTGGAACACGTATGGCGCGCCGGACTGCGCGTCGGACGCCCAGCGCAGCGGCTCGGCACGAGCGGGACCGGCCAGCAGGAGCATCAGCGCGGCCAAGCCGGCCAGCAGCGGCAGGCGGATCACAGGAACTGCCTGAGGAAGCGGCGCGTGCGCGGATCCGTCGGTGCGGTGAACAGCTGGTCGGGGGCCGCCTCCTCGACGATCCGGCCCGCGTCCATGAACACGATGCGATCGGACGCGGCGCGGGCGAAGCGCATCTCGTGCGTCACCACCAGCTGGGTCATGCCCTCGGCATCGAGCTGGCGCATCACCTGGAGCACCTCCTCCGCCAGCTCCGGGTCGAGCGCCGAGGTCGGCTCGTCGTACAGCATCACCCGGGGCGCCATCGCCAGCGCCCGCGCGATCGCCGCCCGCTGCTGCTGTCCGCCGGACAGCGTTCCCGGATGGCGCCCCGCCACCGCGGCCAGCCCCACCTTGTCCAGCAGCCGCATCGCCTCCTGGCGGGCCAGCCCGCGCTCGGCCCGCTTCACCACCCGTGGTGCAAGCAGGACGTTGTCGAGCACGGTGCGGTGCGGGAACAGGTTGAACGCCTGGAACACCATGCCGACCTGCGCGCGCAGCGCGTGCGCCGACGCCTCGTCGGCACGCCGCCAGCGGCCGCCGTCGCGACGCAGCGCGTGCCCCACCATCCGCACCTCGCCGCGGTCCGGCAGCTCCAGGAAGTTCAGGCAGCGCAGCAGCGTCGACTTGCCGCATCCCGATGGCCCGATGATGGACAGGAGTTCGCCGGCCGCGACCGACAGCGAGATGCCGTCCAGCACCACCTGCCCGTCGAAGCTCTTGCACAGGTCGCGCACGAGCACGACCGGCTCCGGTCCGGGAACTCCCGGACCGGCGTTTCGGTCAGCGCCCGCGGCGGGCGTCAGCGCGATGGGCCAGGGTCAATGGGTCAGGCTCAGGCGGCCTGGGCCATGCCGCGCAGCACATACTGCAGGATGCCGCCATGCCGGTAGTACTCGACCTCGTCCAAAGTATCGACGCGGCAGATCACCGGCACATCGAGGGTGGAGCCGTCGGCGCGGGTGATGGCGAGCGTCAGCGTCATGCGCGGCGTGATGCGGTCCAGCCCCTTGATGTCGATGACCTCGTCACCCTTGAGCCCGAGCGTCTCCCGCGTGGTGCCCGACTTGAACAGCAGCGGCAGCACGCCCATGCCGACCAAGTTGGAGCGGTGGATGCGCTCGAAGCTTTCCGCCACCACCGCGCGGATGCCGAGCAGCACGGTGCCCTTGGCCGCCCAGTCGCGTGACGAGCCCATGCCATACTCCTTGCCGCCGAACACGATCAGCGGCACGCCCTCCGCCTGGTACTCCATCGCCACGTCGTAGATCGAGCCCTGCGCGCCGTCCGGGTAGTGCTTCGACACGCCGCCCTCGACGCCCGGCACCATCTCGTTCTTGATCCGGATGTTGGCGAAGGTGCCGCGCATCATCACCTCGTGGTTGCCGCGTCGGCTGCCGTACGAGTTGAAGTCCTTCTGCGACACCTGATGCTCGCCGAGATACACGCCTGCGGGCGCGCTCTTCTTGATCGAGCCGGCCGGCGAGATGTGGTCGGTGGTGATGTTGTCGCCGAGCAGCGCCAGCACCCGGGCGCCGACGATGTCGCCCTTGTCCTTGGGCTCCATGGTGATGCCGGCGAAGTAGGGCGGGTTCTGCACGTAGGTGGAGCCGCCGTCCCACTGGTAGGTTTCCGACCCCGTCGCGACCTGCAGCTCCTGCCATTCCTTGGTGCCGCGCGTCACCTGGCCGTAGCGCTCGATGAACTGGTCGCGCGAGATCGAGCTCGCCATCAGGTCGGCGATCTCCTTGTTGGTGGGCCAGATGTCGCGCAGGTACACCGGGGTGCCGTCGGTCGCGGTGCCGAGCGGCACGGTGGTGATGTCCTCGCGGATCGTGCCGAGCAGGGAGTACGCCACTACCAGCGGCGGGCTCGCCAGGTAGTTGGCGCGCACGTTGGGGCTGATGCGGCCCTCGAAGTTGCGGTTGCCGGACAGCACCGACACCGCGACCAGCTTGTTGTGCTCGATCGCGTCGACCAGGTGGTCCTCGATCGGGCCGGAGTTGCCGATGCAGGTGGTGCAGCCATAGCCCACGGTGTTGAAGCCGAGCGCGTCGAGGTCCTCCGACAGGCCGGCGCGGTCGAGGTACTCGGTCACCACCTGGGAGCCGGGGGCGAGCGAGGTCTTGACCCAGGGCTTCGGCTTCAGCCCAAGCGCGCGGGCCTTGCGCGCCACCAGGCCGGCCGCGATCAGCACCGCGGGATTGGAGGTGTTGGTGCAGGACGTGATCGCGGCGATCACCACGTCGCCGTGGCCGATCGCGTAGTTGGTGCTTTCCACCGCCACCCGGCGGTTCGCGTCGTTGGCGGGCACGCCGAGGCTGCCGGTCAGCTCGGTCTCGAAGGCTCTGGCGGCGTTCTTCAGCGCCACCCGGTCCTGCGGCCGCTTCGGGCCGGCCAGGGACGGCTCCACCGTGGACAGGTCGAGCTCCAGCGTGTCGGTGAACACCGGCTCCGGGGTGGTCGCGTCGCGGAACATGTCCTGCGCCCGGAGGTAGGCCTCGACCAGGCGGATGCGGTGCTCGTCGCGGCCGGTCTGGTGCAGGTACTCCAGCGTCAGCGCGTCGACGGGAAAGAAGCCGCAGGTGGCGCCGTACTCGGGCGCCATGTTGCCGATGGTGGCGCGGTCGGCCACCGGCAGCGTGTCCAGCGCCGGGCCGTAGAACTCGACGAACTTGCCGACCACGCCCTTCTTCCGCAGCATCTGCGTCACCGTCAGCACCAGGTCGGTGGCGGTGGCGCCTTCCGGCATCTGCCCGGTCAGCTTGAAGCCGATCACGTCGGGGATCAGCATGGCGATCGGCTGGCCCAGCATCGCCGCCTCCGCCTCGATGCCGCCCACGCCCCAGCCCAGCACGCCCATGCCGTTGACCATGGTGGTGTGGCTGTCGGTGCCGTACAGCGTGTCGGGATAGGCGAACGTCTCGCCGCCGACCTCGCCGGTCCATACCGCCTGGGCGATGTGCTCCAGGTTCACCTGGTGGCAGATGCCGGCACCCGGCGGCACCACGGTGAAGTTCTCGAACGCTTCCTGGCCCCAGCGCAGGAAGGCGTAGCGCTCGCCGTTGCGCTCGAACTCGATGCTCACGTTGCGCTGCAGGCTGTCGGCGGTGCCGGACACGTCCACCATCACCGAATGGTCGATCACCAGGTCCACCGGGACCAGCGGGTTCACCTTCTGCGGGTCGCCGTTCAGGGCGGCGATGCCGTCGCGCATGGCGGCCAGGTCCACCACCGCGGGCACCCCGGTGAAGTCCTGCATCAGGATCCGGGCCGGCTTGAACGGCACCTCGCGGGTGCTGCTTCCTTCGTGAACCCAGGCGGCGAGCGCGCGGGCGTCGTCGACCCGGTAGGTGCGGCCGTCCTCGAAGCGCAGCACGTTCTCCAGCAGCACCTTGAGGCTGACCGGCAGCCGGCTCACGTCGCCGACCTGTTTGGCGGCCTCGGGAAGGGAGAAGTAGTGGTAGGTCCTGTTGTCGACATCGAGCGTGCGGCGAACGCCGAGACTATCGTGACCTACCGACTTCATGCTGCCCCTCCCAGGGAGTATCCGGGTCCAGACCCCGGCCGATCCTGCACCCCGGCGCCATACGGCAGCGGGGAGGAACCAGGCAGATGGCTTGAAAATCCGGTCGATCAAGAACATACCGACCCGCCTGCACGACACAAGCGCCGGCGCGGCACCGCACCTTCCCGGACGGCTCATGACCCTTCCCGCCGAGCCGGCCCCTTCCCCGCCGCTTCTCCAGGCGACCGGACTCGCGATACTGCGCGGCGAGCGGCTGGTGCTGGCGGGACTGGATCTCGAACTCGGACGCGGCGGCGCGCTGCTGCTGACGGGGCCGAACGGCGCCGGCAAGTCGACCCTGCTGCGCGCCCTGGCCGGGCTGTGCCCGCTCGACGCCGGCCGGTTGCTCTGGAACGGCCTCGACGTCTTCGCCGACCCGGCTGCGCATGCCGGCCGGATCGCCCATCTCGGCCACCAGGACGCGCTCAAGCCCGGCCTGACCCTGCGCGAGAACCTGCTGCTCGCAGCGGCGCTGGGCGGCGGCGACATCGCGGCCTCGCTCGACCTGTTCGGCCTCCTGGCGCTGGCCGGCCTGCCGGCGCGGCTGTTGTCGGCCGGGCAGCGTCGACGGGCGGCGCTGGCGCGCGTCCATCTCCTGGGCGCACCGCTCTGGCTGCTGGACGAGCCCTCGCTCGGGCTCGACCACGCGGCGCTGGACCGGCTGGGCGCGGTGCTGGCCACGCACCGCGCCGCCGGCGGCCTGGTGGTCGCCGCCACCCATGTCGGGCTGCCGCTGCCGGACGCCTTCGTGCTCCGGCTCGGCGCATGAGCGGCCGCCCGGCGGGCGCCGTCGCCCGGTTCCGCGCCGTGCTCGGGCGCGACCTCCGCCTGTCGGCGCGCCACGCCGCGGACACCCTGGCGGCCACCCTGTTCTTCCTGCTGGCGGGCGCGCTGTTCCCGTTGGCGCTCGGGCCCTCGCCGGAGCTGCTGCGACGCATGGCGCCCGGGATCGTCTGGGTGTGCGCCCTGCTCGCCGCCCTGCTGCCGCTGGACCGGCTGTTCGGCGCGGAGCTCGAGGACGGCTCGCTCGACCAGCTCATGCTGTGCGGCCTGCCGGCGCCGGCGGTGGCGCTGGCCAAGATCGCCGCGCACTGGCTGTGCACCGGCCTGCCGCTGCTGCTCGCGGCAGCACCGCTGGGGCTGATGCTGGGCCTGCCCGTCCCGACGCTGCCGGTGCTCCTCGCAGGACTCGGTCTCGGCACCATGGTGCTGTCCCTGCTGGGCGGCATGGCGGCGGCGATCGTGCTGGGCGCCAGGCGGGGCGGGGTGCTGCTGCCGCTTCTGGTGCTGCCGCTGGCGACGCCGGCGCTGATCTTCGGTGCCGCCGCGGTGGATGCCGCCCAGGCCGGGCTGGACTGGCATCCCGACCTGCTCCTGCTTGGCGCCTTCCTGGCCGGCGCGCTGCCCGCCTGCCCGCTCGCCGCCGGCGCAGGGCTCAGGGCGGCGTCGGAATGAGGCGGAGGGAATCGTGGCGCGCGGCTTGCTGGCCTGCCGCCCGATAATCATGTAGCCGGCAGTTCATCGCAACCGCGCCCGGACGCCCTGTCATCGCCGGCAACGGAGGACCCCCGCATGCTGATCGCCACCATCCTGGAGAAGAAGGGCCATCAGGTCGCGACGCTCCGGCCGGACCATACCGTGTCGGCCGCGGTGGCGCTGATGGCCGAGCGGCGCGTCGGCGCGGTGGTGGTCGAGGACAAGGATGCGGTGGTGGGCATCTTCTCCGAGCGCGACCTGGTCAAGCTGCTGGCGCGCAACGGCCCGGCGGCGCTCGACCAGCCGCTCCGGAAGGCGATGACGGCGCCGGTGATCACCTGCCGCGCCGAGGACCGGCTCGACCAGGTGATGGCGCTGATGAGCCAGCGGCACGTGCGCCACATGCCGGTGATGGAGGGCAAGAGCCTGCGCGGCATGATAAGCATACGCGACCTGGTGCGGCACCGGCTGGAGGAGAAGGAGCTGGAAACCGCCACCCTGCTCGACATCTCCCGCATGCACGGCTGAGGCGGGCGCCCTTCAGTCCAGCCTGACCGGGCGTTCGGACGGGTCGCGCTCCTCGTCCGGCCCCCACAACCGGTCCAGGGTGCGGCGGTCTGACAGGATGACCGCGTGCAGCACGCCGCGTCCGGTGTCGACCCCCACCCCGCCATCCTGCCGCCGGACCGCAGAGTCCTGTCCGGTGACGACCGCCAGCACGGCGTCCGAACCGACCAGCCGGTAGCAGTTCGCGGCCAGGAGCTCGCCGTTCTGCTCGAACGCGCCGGTGCTGTTGAAGCCGAAGCCGTTGCTGCCGAAGCGGATGCGGATGTCGCGCAGCGTGGTGTCGCCCAGTGTCAGGCCGGGCAGGGCGGACGGGACCGGCCGGCCGGTCCCGTCCTGCTCGATGAACACGATTCGGCCGCTGCCCGTGTCGGTGGTGAGGGACAAGGCCGTGCCGTTCGGCAGGATCCACTTGCGCGGCAGGTAGGCGCCCGGCGCGCCGCCGCCGTCCGGTGCCGGATGGCCGGCGGCGTCGTCGGCATACCGGGCGCCGATGCGGAAGCCGCCGATGGCCTGCGCCCGTGCTCCGGCGGCGGCGACCAGCGACGCGACGCACAGGAGCCGCGAGACGCAGACTGCGATCCTGGCGATCACGTCACCCGGCCGGGGCAAGCTGCGACGGCTACTCCGCCGCGTCGACCGGCACCTTGCGCGAGGCCGCCTTCTTCGCCGCCAGCTCCTTCACCCGCGCGTCCACATGCTCGGCGTAGTTGTATTCGGCCGGCCGCTGGTTCGCGAGCGAGATTTCCGGCGCCATCGGCCCCTCGGTCTGCGGGCCGCGCAGCGCCACCTTCATGATGTGCAGCGGCCGCTTCACCGCGTCGATCACGGCACTCGACTCGTAGCCCGAATGGACCATGCAGTCGGCGCACTTCTCGTAGTTGCCGGTGCCGTACTGCTCCCAGGCGGTGTCCTCCATCAGCTCCTTGAAGGTCTTGGCGTAGCCTTCGCCGAGCAGGTAGC
>CALMVN010000292.1 GCA_937873225.1 uncultured Acetobacteraceae bacterium | reverse complement strand
CCCGTTGCCGGCGGCGATCAAGGCGACCAGACGGTCAAGCTCGGGCCTGGTCGAGGCCAGCCACGCCTGGACCGCCGCCATCGCTTCCCGGGCGATCCCCTGCCCGCGCCTGTCCGCCTCGACGACCCAGGCGGCTTCCGGATACGGGTCGAAGTCCGGTCCCAGCCCGCGTCGCCGGCGTTGCAGCCCGACCTCGCCGATCATCGTCCCGTCGGTCCGGTCGAGGACGAAGAAGAAGCCGTAGCCGAACGCCGACCACTGCCCCTGGCGCGCCAGCAGGCGCAGCCACGCGTCGTCCTCGGAAAGCTCGCGATGGTCGGCATCCGAGCGGTTCCTGTTCATCTCGCGCCAGGCCTCGTAGCGCCCGATGGTCTCGGGCTCCAGCGCCAGCCGGGGCGTCATCAGCGGTTGCATCCGTTCTCCGACCGGGAGGCGTCGGTTCCGCCTTCAGCGGCGTCGGGGTTTGACCGGCAGGCAAGCAAGCCGCAGGCCTCCGCCCATCAATCTTGACATTCGGGTTTCCAAAGGGCGGCTGTTTCTTTGGCGGGTCCAGGACAGAGTCCTGGCCTGTGCAGGTCGAACCCCACCGCCGTTGATACGAGCCCGGGCCGGACGGAACACATCTGGCGGCCGGCGCGCTAGGCCAGCCCGGCGAACAGGGAGGTGGACAGGTAGCGCTCGGCAAAGGAGGGCACGATCACCACGATCTGCTTTCCTTCGTGCTCCGGCTTTCGCGCCAGCACCAGGGCGGCATGCAGGGCGCCCCCGGAGGAGATGCCGATCGGCAAGCCTTCCAAACGGGCGCAGCGGCGGGCGGCGGCGATCGACTCGCGCTCGGACACGGTCAGCACGCCGTCCAGGATGTCGAGCTCCAGCACGCCGGGGCAGAACCCGGGGCCGATGCCCTGGATGCCGTGCGGGCCGGGCTCGTCGCCGTTCAGCACCGCGCTCTCTGTCGGCTCCACGCCGTACACCAGCAGGCCGGGGCGGCGGGGCTTGAGCGCCCGCGCGATCCCGGTCGCGGTGCCCCCGGTGCCGATGCCGGCCACCACGATGTCGACGTCGCCGCCGGTATCGGCCCAGATCTCCTCCGCCGTGGTGGCGGCATGGACGTCCGGGTTGGCCGGGTTGTCGAACTGGCGCGGCATCCAGGAGTCCGGGGTGTCGGCCAGGATCTCCCTGGCGCGGGCGATGGCGCCGGCCATGCCGAGCCGCGACGGGGTGAGCTCCAGCTGCACGTCCATCAGGCGAAGCATCTTGCGCCGCTCGATCGAGGCACCTTCCGGCATGGTCACGATCAGCCGGTAGCCGCGCGAGGCGGCGACAAAAGCGAGCGCGATGCCGGTGTTGCCGGAGGTCGGCTCCACCAGCACGGTGCGGCCGGGGGTGATGGTGCCCTCGCGCTCCGCGGTCAACAGCATCGCGGCGCCGATCCGGTCCTTGACCGAGCCGAGCGGGTTGAAGAACTCCAGCTTGCAGGCCACACGGGCGAGCAGCCCGTCCTCGCGCGTCAGCCGAGGCAGGGCGACCAGCGGCGTGCCCCCTACCGTCTCGACGATGCTGTTGTAGATGCGCCCGCGTGGGGCGGCGAACTCCGGTGCCGCGGCCTCGGCGGCGTCCACGTGCTTGCGTGCCATGACGCCCATATAGCACCGATCTCCATCGTGGATAAGCGATGGCCTTCCTGCTATGCATCGGGCGTGCCGCGCCTGCGGATCGCTTCACGACCGAACGGAGACACCGGGATGCTGCTTCGGCGCGACAGGGCGATGATCGCGGTGCTGATCATGCTGGACGTGGCGTTCCACGCCGGCCGCGCCGGCACGGTGAGCGCTGCCGACATCGCCGAACGGGCCGGGCTCGCGCGTCGTGGGATCGAGCCGCTGCTGCAGGGGCTGTCGCGCTCGTCGCTGCTGGAAAGCGTGCGCGGGCCGCGCGGCGGCTACCGGCTCGGCCGGCCGCGACGCGACATCCGGCTGAGCGAGGTGGTCGAGGTGGCGGTGTCGGAGGATGCGGCCGGCGAGGACGGGCCGGTGGGCGAGCTGTTCGCGCGCGTGGTCGAGCCGACCTGGCGCCGGTTCGACGACAGCCTGCGCGCGCAGCTGCACGAGCTGACCCTCGACGACCTGGTGCGACGCGCCGAAGGTGCGGGCCTGCGACGCCCCCTGGCAGAGCCGATCAGCTTCTCCATATGAAGGCAGCCGGGGGCGAGCCGAGCTTCCGGTAAACCACTGCCCTGCGTCGTGGTCTGGTTGACCCGCGTTGCGTGCTCGTCTTTCATCCAGGAACAGCGGTCCCGGACCGATGGTTTTTCGAGGGCACACCGTCATGACGATCCAGCTGGGCCAGGTCGCGCCCGACTTCGAGCAGGACACCACGCAGGGGCGCATCCGCTTCCACCAGTGGCTCGGCAGCTCCTGGGGCGTGTTGTTCAGCCACCCGAAGGACTTCACGCCGGTCTGCACCACCGAGCTCGGGGCCGTGGCCAGGCTCGGGCCGGAATGGCGGGAGCGCAATGTCAAGGTGATCGGGCTGTCGGTGGACCCGGTGGACAGCCACCGCCGCTGGGAGGGCGACATCGCGGAAACCCAGGGCGCGGAGGTGGACTTCCCGATGATCGCCGACCCGGACCGCACCGTGTCCACCCTCTATGGCATGGTGCATCCCGAGGCCGACCCGGGCGTCACGGTGCGCACGGTGTTCATCATCGACCCGAACAAGAAGGTGCGGCTGAGCCTCACCTATCCGCCCTCCGCCGGGCGCAACTTCGACGAGGTGCTTCGGGTGATCGACAGCCTGCAGCTGACCGACGGGCACAAGGTGACCACGCCCGCGAACTGGAAGACCGGTGACGACGTCATCATCGCGCCGAGCGTCAGCGACGAGGCCGCCCACGGCCTGTTCCCCGGGGGCTGGAAGACGCTGAAGCCCTACCTGCGCATGGTGAAGCAGCCGGCGGCTTGACCAGGCCCGACATTCCCGACGGCGGGGCTTCGATCCCGGCCGGTTTTCCAGGATCACCGCCAGTGCCCGACCAGATCATCCCCGTGCCCAGGAAGCCGAGCGGCGTCGAGACGCTCAAGCAGGGCAGCCACGGCCTGCGCGGACGGCTGGCCGCCGAGCTGGCGGAAGGCGGCGTCCAGGTCAGCGAGGATGCCTACAACCTGCTCAAGTTCCACGGCAGCTACGAGCAGTTCGACCGCGACACCGCGACCGCGCTCAAGCAGCAGAAGCTTGAGAAGGACTACCAGTTCATGGTGCGCGTCCGCATGCCGGGCGGCGTGCTGACGGCCGAGCAGTATCTCGGGCTGGACCGGCTGGCGGACAGCCACGCCAACGGCACGCTGCGCATCACCACCCGGCAGGGCATCCAGTTCCACGGCATCCTGAAGGGCGAGCTCAAGCCGTCGATCGCCGCCATCAACCACACCCTGCTGACCACCCTGTCGGCCTGCGGCGACGTGGTGCGCAACCTGATGACCACCGCGGCGCCGCGTCGCGACACGCGCCACACCCGGCTGCGCGAGGACGCCAACATGCTGTCGGCGGCGCTGCTGCCGCGCAGCCGCGGCTACCACCAGATCTTCCTCGACGAGGAGCCGGTCGCCGGATACGACGAGACCGAGACGCTGTACGGCCCCACCTACCTGCCGCGGAAGTTCAAGATCGGCCTGGCCGTGCCAGAGGACAACAGCGCCGACGTGCTGGCGAACGACCTAGCCGCGATCGCCCTGTTCGACGAGGCGGACCAGTTGCTCGGCTACACGATCGCGGTCGGCGGCGGGCTCGGCATGACGCACAACCGCGCCGACACCTTTCCGCGCCTGGCCTCGCCGGTCTGCTTCGTCGGCCCCGACCGGCTGCTGGCCGTGGTCGAGGCGGTGATCCGGCTGCAGCGCGACCACGGCGACCGCACCGACCGCAGGCGGGCGCGGCTCAAATACGTGGTCGAGGACCACGGCCTGGAGTGGGTGAAGCGCACGCTCGACTCCTACTACGGCGAGACGCTGGAAGCGCCGCGTCCGTTCGGCCGGCTGCACATCCCCGAGCTGCTCGGCTGGCACGAGCAGGGCGACGGGCTGTGGTGGCTGGGGGTGCCGGTGCCGTCCGGGCGGATCGGGGACACGGAAACGGTGACGCTGCGCACGGCGCTGCGCGAGGTGGTGCAGCGCTATCGGGTCGATCCGGTGATGACGGCGCAGCAGGACGTGCTGCTGTCCAACATCCGGCCGGAGGACCGCGCGGCGATCGACGGGGTGCTGGCCGACCACGGCGTGGTGCCGGCGAGCGCGCTGTCCACCTTCTCGCGCTTCGCCCTCGCCTGCCCGGCCCTGCCCACCTGCGGCCTGGCGCTGACCGAGGCCGAGCGGGTGCGCGAGCCGATCGTCGCCGCCCTGGACGGGCTGCTGCGCCGGCACGGCCTGCAGGACCGGCGGATCAGCCTGCGCATCACCGGCTGCCCGAACGGCTGCGCGCGCTCCTATGCCGGCGATATCGGGCTGGTCGGCCGCATCCCGGGCCACTACGCGATCTATGTCGGCGGCGACTTCGACGGCCACACCCTGTCGTTCCGGCTGCTGGAGCGGGTGCCGCAGGCCGGCCTCGGCGACGCCTTTGCGCCGCTGTTCGAGGCCTGGGCGACGCAGGGCCTGCCCGAGGAAGGGTTCGGCCCGTTCTGCACCAGGATGGGGCGCGACGCGCTGCTGGCGCTGACCGGAGCCAGGGCCGCCTGACCCGGTCCCGGCCCGCAGCCGGGATCCGGGTCAGGCGTCTGGACCGCAACCGGTTCACGTACGCTCGCCGGGCGCGGCCTGGCTGGTTGTTCCGACAGGCGTCCTTGCCGATCGGGCGACCACGCCTGATCGATGGTGCGCTGGAGCTTGATCCGTTCGCATCGGCTCATGGATCAAGCTCCAGGTCGTTGTCTTGTCGGGCATCTTTACCCGATCGACCGACCCGGTTCGATCGGATGATGCTCTAGGAGCTTTGGGGCTTCTTCGTGGTCCTGGTGGTCTTGCGGTGCGACCGGGTGGTCGTCCTGTGCGCGCTGCCCTTGCTGGCGGGAGCGACATAGGGCGTCACCACGGCCGGGCGCGGCACGCCGGTGGCGTCCACCGTGGTCGCCACGTGCAGCAGGGTCCGGGGGCCGCCGTCGCTCGACACCAGGCTGACGCTGAAGCCGTCCGGACCGGCATAGGCGGTGGTCGCGGTGTAGTCGATCAGGGTCTGGTTGTTGTAGTTGTGGATGAACGCCTTGCCGTGCTCCGGCAGGTCCTGCAGCAGGAAAGACGCATAGGCGGTCCCGTCCGGCTGCGACACGGCCACGGCGCAGAGCCCGTCGTCGGAACGCACCGCCATCGTCACGCTGCGTCCCGCGGGACCGGTTGTCACCGGGCTCACGGTGCACACGGCGGAACGCTTCAGGTAGCCGAACGGGTCCGGCGCGATCGCGGCGACCGGCGCCGGAGGCGGCTTGTGCGCACAGCCGGCGATCACCAGGCCGGTCAACAGAAGGGATGCAGCAGCTCGCACGTGCACTCAAACAGCTCCGAGATTCAGGCAGCCCGCGCCGGGATGCAAACGTCCTGTGCGGCAGGATGCCTTAGGACAAAAGCCGGTCCGGCGGAAGACCGCACGCGACCCGGGGCGACGAGGCGGTGGCTTGCCTGCCTCGCCTCAGGGCGCTAGACCACCGCCGTCGTTCCGCGAGGTCTTTCTCCCCCGAACCGATGCAGTTTCGCCACAGCCGATGGTGGTCACGGCGACCGAATCGGGATTATGCTTGCGAAACCGCACCTTACGACGGCAACTTCAGCCACCGGATGAGCGCGACTCGACGATTCGGGCGTTCCCCTCCTCAACGCCGTAGTCTTTCTGGAGAACACCATGTCCTTCCTCATGAGGCGCGTCGCAGCGGGAATGGCGGTCGCCACGCTTCTCGGAGGACAGGCGGCGGCCGCGGGCCAGTGCGGCATCTCGTCGGCGCGCCAGGCCTTCGACGTGCAGGGCTTGAAGAGCGAGCTGATGGTGACGGCGCTCTCCTGCAACGCCCAGGAACGCTACAACGCGTTCGTGGAGAAGTTCCGCCCGGACCTGAACGCCCAGGAGGCGGCCCTGAACGGGTACTTCCGCACCACCTACGGCCGTGGCGCGCAGGTCGCGCACGACGACTACATCACCCAGCTCGCCAACGTGCAGTCCGAGCGCGGGCTGAAGGCCGGCACAGCCTTCTGCCAGCAGCGCATCAGCATGTTCGACGAGGTGTCGGTGCTGCGCACCGCGTCCGACCTGGGCGGCTATGCCGAGGCCAAGGACATCGTCCAGCCGGCCAGCTACGAGACCTGCTCCGCGCCGAGCGCCACCGGGCGTCCCGGACGGGTGCGTCGCATCCGCGCCATGAGCCACGCCCACAAGAGCTGACCGCTCCCTTCGGGAAAGGCTTCAGGGGGACCGTGCGGCGGCGCACGGTCCCCTTCTGCTGCCGGTCGTCGCCCAGACCGATCGCTCAGCCGGTCGCCTTGGCCTTTCCGCCGGACGGCTTCTTGTCCCCGCCCTTCTGCTTCAGGCGCACCGTCTGGCCCTGCACCAGGTCGGTCGGCGGGTTGACGATCACCTGCTCGCCGCCGTTCAGCCCGTGGCCCAGCTCCGCCTCGGTGCCGGTGTCCCGGTTGATCTCGATCGGGCGCATCGACACCCTGGTCCCGTCCAGCACGGCGACGTGCAGGCCGGCGGCGTCGAAGATCAGCGCGGCGTCGGGCACCACCACCAGCGGCTCCGGGCGCTGCACGTCGAACGACACGGTGACGAACAGGCCGGAGCTCAGCTTGTGCGCGCGGTTGTCGATGTCGACCTCGACCAGCTCGGAGCGCGAGTTCTGCGCCAGCGAGGCGGAGAACCGCGACACCACCGCCCGGAACACCTGGCCGGGCAGCTCGGGCACGGTGACGTGCGCCGGCAGCCCGTCATGGATGCCGACGAACTGGCTTTGCGGCACGTAGACCTGGCAGCGCAGCACGTCGTCCTGGTCGATGTGCAGCAGCGTGGTGCCGCTGTTGGTGTCGCTCTGCACCAGGGTGCCGATGTCGACGTTGCGCTGGGTGATCACGCCGTCGAACGGGGCGACCACGCGCTCGAACCCGACCAGCGCCACCAGCCGGTCCACCGTCGCCTGCTGGGCGCGTATGTTGGCCACCGCGACGCCGATCCCGGCCTGCGCGCTGCCGACGCTCTGGGTGCTGACGTTGAAGTTGGTGACCTGGGTGTCGCGGTCCTGCACGGTGCCCCAGCCTTCCGCCGCCAGGATCTGCGAGCGGGCGCTGTTGATCTTGGCGTTCTTGGACGTCGCCTGCGCCTGCTTCAGGCTGGCCTGCGCCTCCGCCAGCTGCGCCTGCAGCTGGCCGAGCTGGGCCTGCGCCTGCTCCAGCTGCTGGTCCAGGTCGGGCGCCGCGATCTTGAGCAGCAGGTCGCCCTTCTTCACCCGGCTGCCGATGTCGACGTAGCGCTGGCCGATGAAGCCGGTGGCGCGCGCATACAGGTCGGCCGACGCGTAGGCCACGGTCTGGCCGGGCAGGGAGGTGGCGGCGACGTCGGCGGTCTTCTTCGCCGTCGCCACCTCCACCTCCGGCACCTCGTGCTGGGACTGCGACAGCGTCTTGGCCGCGGAGTTCGACTGCTGCCAATGGTTGTACACGCCCCAGCCGATCAGCAGCGCCAGCGGGATGGCGACGAACAGGCCGTAGCGGCGGGGCGGCGGTGGCGGTGGCGGCTCCGACTCCTGGTCCTTCTTCCCAGGGTCGTTCTTTGCGGGGTCGTTCTTTCCGGGGTCCGTCTTCCCGGCGTCCTGCCTGCCCTGCTGTCCCCGATCGCCCTTGGCAGGGTCGTGACGTTCGTCGGGCGGCGCTCCGGAGCCGTCCTGCGCGTCGTCGCCGTCCCGCGTGTCCTCGTGGCGCTCGCTGCGGTCGTCGTGCTCGTCGCGGGCCGGCCTGCGCGGGTCGTCGGTCTGGGGGGCGTTCATACGTAGTCCTCCGGGGACCGCACCGGCCCGCTGCGCAGCAGGGTGTAGAGGAACGGCACGAACAGCAGCGTGGAACAGGTGCCGACGGTGATGCCGCCGATCACCGCGCGCGCCAGCGACGCGTTCTGCTCGCCGCCCTGCCCCAGGTTGAGCGCCATCGGGATCAGGCCGACCACCATGGCGCCGGCGGTCATCAGCACCGGCCGGAGCCGCGCCTCGCCGGCGGCGATGGCGCCCTCGATTGCCGAGCAGCCGGTCTGCTCCCGGTGCTCGCGGGCGAACGTCACCAGCAGGATCGAGTTCGCCGAGGCCACGCCGACGCTCATGATCGCCCCCATCAGCGAGGCGATCGAGAAGGTGGTGTGGGTGATGAACAGGGAGAACACGATGCCGGAGAACACCAGCGGCAGCGCGCTCAGCACCACGAACGGGTCGCCCCAGTCCTGGTAGTTCAGCACCATCAGCAGGTAGACCGCGATCACCGCCACGCCGAGGCCGATCTCGATGTGGGTGAAGGCGCTGTTCATGCTCTCGATCTGGCCGCGCACCAGCACCTTGTCGCCGGCCTGGAGGTGCTTGGTCTCGAGCTTCACCGCCTGGTTGATCTCGGCCGCCGCCGAGCCGAGGTCGCGGTCCTGCACCGCGGCGTAGACGTCGAAGGTCGGCTCGGTGTTGACGTGGCTCTCGACCGACGGCTCGACGCCGCGGTGGAAGGAGGCGACGTTGCGCAGCAGGGTGATCGGCTGGGCGCTCACCACGCCGCTGTTGGTGGTGTAGATCGGCGTGTTGGCGACCGCGGCGAAGTCGTCCACCCGGTATTCCGGGGTCTGCACCGTGAGCTGCCAGGGAATGCCGGTCTTTGGGTCGGTCCAGAAGTTCGGCGCCACCTGGAAGG
>CALMVN010000291.1:4298-5935 GCA_937873225.1 uncultured Acetobacteraceae bacterium | reverse complement strand
CGAGGGCAGCGCCGTGCATAGCCCCAAGGTCCCCCCCTGCTACCTTTTGGCGGCCCTTCCCGGCACGCTGCAGGACGGCCGCCGGCACATCGCCGACGCGGTGGCGCACGGGGCGGTCGCGGTGCTGGCGCCACGCGGCACGCCCTGGCCGGACGGGGTGGCCCCCGTGCCGATGGTGACCGCCGACGAGCCGCGTCGCACGCTGGCCCGCCTCGCCGCCGTCCATGCCGGGCCGCAGCCGGAGCGGATGGTCGCCGTCACCGGCACCAACGGCAAGACCAGCACCGCGGAGTTCCTGCGCCAGCTCTGGACCGCGGACGGCGTCCCGGCCGCGAGCCTCGGCACCCTCGGCCTGGTGTCCGACGTCCTGCTGCCCGAGCAGCCGCCGGCGCTCACCACCCCGGACAGCGTGGCCCTGGCCGCGATCCTGTCCGGCCTCGCCGTCCGGGGCGTGCGCGCCTGCGCGGTCGAGGCCAGCTCGCACGGGCTCGACCAGTTCCGCCTCGACGGCGTGCAGCTGTCGGCGGCGGGCTTCAGCAACCTGTCCCGCGACCACCTCGACTACCACGGCACGCTCGACGCCTACCGCGACGCCAAGCTGCGCTTGTTCTCAGAGCTGCTGCCGGAAGGAGCACTGGCCGCCGCCAACGCCGACATGGAGCCGGGAACGCTGGACCGGCTGCGCGCGATCGCCGCCTCGCGCCGGCTGGTGCTGCGGCTGGCCGGCAAGACCGGCGACGCGATCCGTCTGCAGCGCGCGGTCCCGGTCGCCGACGGCCAGGTGCTGGAGCTGGAGGTGCAGGGGCGCCGGATCGAGGTGCCGCTCGCCCTGCCCGGCCGGTTCCAGGCCGACAACGCCCTGCTGGGCGCCCTGCTGGCCGAGGCGGACCAGGACCGGCTCCCCTCCGTGCTGTCGCGGCTGCCTGCCCTGCGCGGCGTGCGCGGCCGCATGGAGCTCGCCGCCCGCCTGCCCAACGGCGCCGCCGCCTATGTCGACTACGCCCACACCCCGGACGCGATCGAGCGGCTGCTCGCCTCGCTCCGCCCGCACGCCGCCGAGGCCGGCGGCCGCCTGGTGGTCGTGTTCGGCGCCGGCGGCGACCGCGACCGCGGCAAGCGCCCGCTGATGGGCGACGCCGCCGCGCGCGGCGCCGACCTCGCGATCGTCACCGACGACAACCCCCGTTCCGAGGACCCGGCCGCGATACGCGCCGCCATCCTCGCCGCCTGCCCGGGTGCGGTCGAGATCGGCGACCGGCGCGACGCCATCGCCGCCGGGCTCCAGGCGCTCCGCCCCGGCGACGTGCTGGTGGTGGCCGGCAAGGGCCACGAGCAGGGCCAGACGATCGGCAACACCGTGCACCCGTTCGACGACGCCGACACCGTGCGCGCCCTGGCGGGGCTGTCATGAGCGCCTTGTGGACCGGCGACGCCCTCGCCGCCGCCGTCGACGGCCGCTTCGACGGCCCGGCGCCGGACGCGATCGACGGGATCTCCATCGACACCCGCACGCTGCGCCCCGGCGAGCTGTTCGTGGCGCTGTCCGGCGACACGGACGGCCACGCCCACGTCGCCGACGCGCTGGAGCGCGGCGCCGCCGCCGCGCTTGGTGACCTTGGGCACCGGGCACCCGAAGT
>CALMVN010000291.1:0-4288 GCA_937873225.1 uncultured Acetobacteraceae bacterium | reverse complement strand
GGCGCCGCCGCCGCGCTGGTGCACCGCACCGACCTGCTGCCCGCCGCCCTCCGCGGCGACCGGCGCCTGCTGCACGTCCGCGACACCTTTGCCGCCCTCCACGCCCTCGGCCGTGCCGGACGCGACCGCTTCCGCGGCCGGGTGGTCGCCGTCACCGGCAGCGTCGGCAAGACCACCACCAAGGAGATGCTGCGCACCGCCCTGTCCGCCCTGGGCCCCACCCACGCAGCACAGGCCTCGCACAACAACCATTGGGGCGTGCCCCTGACCCTGGCGCGCCTGCCGGCGGACGACGCGTTCTGCGTGTGCGAGATCGGCATGAACCATCCGGGCGAGATCGCGCCCCTGGCAGCGCTGGCGCGCCCGGACGTGGCGATCGTGACCACGGTCGCCGCCACCCATATCGGCCACATGGGCAGCCTCGACGCCATCGCGACCGAGAAGGCGTCCGTGTTCGGCGCCTTGCCCTCCGGCGGCACCGCCGTGTTTCCCGCCGACGCTCCCCACGCCGACCGGCTCCACGCGGCCGCCCGCCACGCAGCCGCCCGCGTCGTCCGCTTCGGCGACGGCGCCGAGGCCCGCCTCGAGGCGCTGGCCCTCGGTCCGGACGGCTCGACCGCCATGGCCGTGCTGCCCGGCGCCACGGTGGCGCTCCGGCTGTGCGCGCCCGGCCGGCACATGGCGGACAACGCGCTGGCCTGCCTCGCGGCGGTGGCGTCGCTCGGCGGCGATCCCGCGCGCGCCGCGTCGGCACTGGCCGGCTTCGCGCCGGGGAACGGCCGCGGCGCGCTGCGCCCGATCCTGCACGGCGCCGCCTTCCTGCTGGACGAAAGCTACAACGCGTCCGGCGCCTCGATGCGTGCCGCCCTGTCCGTGCTGCGCCTGCTGCCGGCACGGCGTCGCGTCGCCGTGCTGGGCGACATGCTGGAGCTCGGTTCCTTCGCCCGGACCGAGCACGAATCCCTTGCCGACGCCGCCGCGGGCTCGGCCGACCTCGTCTTCTGCTCGGGCGACCTGATGCGCTTCCTGTTCGACCGCCTTCCCGACGCGCAGCGCGGCGCCCACGCCGCGGACGCCGCCCGCCTGGCGCCGATCGTGCAGGCCGCACTCCGTCCCGGCGACCTGGTGCTGGTCAAGGGGTCCTACGGCAGCCGCATGCGCGACGTGGTCGCCCTTCTCGCCGCGCCGGCGGTGGATGCCGCCTGATGCTCTACAACCTCGCCCACCCGTTCGCCGCGCACTACGCGCTGTTCAACCTGCTGCGCTACATCACCTTCCGTTCCGGCGCCGCCTGCCTGACCGCCTTCGTGCTCAGCCTGCTGATGGGCCCGCGGGTGATCGCCCGGCTGCGGCAGATCCAGCGCGAAGGCCAGCCGATCCGCACCCTCGGCCCCGAGCGACACATCACCGAGAAGGCCGGCACGCCCACCATGGGCGGGGTGCTGATCCTGGCCACCTGGCTCGCCTCGACCCTGCTCTGGGCCGACCTGTCCAACGGCTACGTGTGGGCGGTGATGTTCGCCACCGCCGCGTTCGGCCTGGTGGGCTTCTTCGACGACTACCTCAAGCTGTCGCGTCGCAACACGAAGGGGGTGTCCAAGCGCATCCGCCTCGGTGCGGAGTTCGGCGCCTCCCTGATCGCGGGCTTCTGGATCGAGAGCCTGATGCCGGCCCCGCTGTCGGACGCGCTCGCCTTCCCGTTCGTCAAGGAGGCGCTTCTGCCGCTGTCCTTCGCCTTCCCGATCTTCGCCATGCTGGTGATCACCGGCTTCGGCAACGCGGTGAACTTCACCGACGGGCTCGACGGGCTCGCGATCGTGCCGGTGATCATCGCCGCCGTGGTGTTCGCGCTGATCTCCTACCTGGTCGGCAACCGCATCTTCGCCGACTACCTCCAGCTGCACCCGGTGCCCGGCACCGGCGAGCTCGGCGTGTTCCTGGCAGCGCTGATCGGCGCCGGCCTCGGCTTCCTGTGGTTCAACGCCCCGCCGGCGGCGGTGTTCATGGGCGACACCGGCTCCCTGGCGCTGGGCGGCGCGCTCGGCGCGGTGGCGGTCGCGGTCAAGCACGAGATCGTCCTGTGCATCGTCGGCGGCCTGTTCGTGGTCGAGACCCTGTCGGTGATCATCCAGGTCGGCTGGTACAAGCGCACCGGCCGTCGCGTGTTCCTGATGGCGCCGCTGCACCACCATTTCGAGAAGAAGGGCTGGCAGGAAGCGCAGATCGTGATCCGCTTCTGGATCGTGTCCATGGTGCTGGGCCTCGCCGGCCTGGCGACGCTGAAGATCCGATGAGCGGCGCCTTTCCTCCCGCCCTGTTCGCCGGCCGCCGCTACGCGGTGCTGGGCCTCGGCCGCAACGGCGAGCCGGCGGTGCACGCGCTGGCCGCCATGGGCGCCCGCGTCCAGGCCTGGGACGACCGCGAGCGTCCGGCCATCGCCTCCGACGCGGTCACGCTCGCGCCGTTCGAGCGCATGACCCGCCACGACGCCCTGGTGCTGTCGCCCGGCATCCCGCATCGCCTGCCGGCCCCGCATCCGGTCGCCCGCATGGCGCAGGAGGCCGGGATCCCGATCCT
Source organism: uncultured Acetobacteraceae bacterium (assembly GCA_937873225.1). Classification (GTDB taxonomy): domain Bacteria; phylum Pseudomonadota; class Alphaproteobacteria; order Acetobacterales; family Acetobacteraceae; genus Lichenicola. The sequence goes on along the minus strand of CALMVN010000291.1, from coordinate 1,711 downwards.
GTCCGACGCCGAGCTGCTGTTCCAGGCGGTGCGCGCGAGCGGCAGCCGCGCCCGCTTCGCCGGCATCACCGGCACCAACGGCAAGTCCACCACCACCGCCCTGCTCGCCCACCTGCTGCGCGAGGCCGGCATCCCGGTGGCCGCCGGCGGCAACCTCGGCCCCGCCGCCCTGGCGCTGCCGCTGCTGCCCGACGACGGCGTCTACGTGCTGGAAATGTCCTCCTACATGCTGGAGCGCCTCCAGACCCTGCGCTTCGACGCCGCCTGCCTGCTGAACCTGTCCCCCGACCACCTCGACCGGCACGGCGACATGGACGGCTACGCCCGCGCCAAGCTGGAGGTGTTCGCCCGCCAGACCCCGGACGACCTGGCCGTGATCGGGCTCGACGACCGCGCCTGCCGCGCCATCGCCGCAGCCGGCACCGTGGCCCGCCTGCACCCGGTCTCCGGCCACGATCCCGGCCCCCTGGCCGCCCTGCTGCCGCCGACCCTGCCCGGCGCGCACAACGCCCAGAACGCGCTCGCCGCCGCGGCGATGGCACGCCATCTCGGACTGTCCGACGCCGTCATCGCCGCCGGCCTCGCCTCCTTCCCCGGCCTGCCGCACCGCCAGCGCGAGGTGGCGCGGATCGACGGCATCGCCTTTGTCGACGACAGCAAGGCCACCAACGCCGACGCCGCCTCCCGCGCGCTGGCGTGCTACGACCGGCTGATCTGGATCGCCGGCGGCCTCGCCAAGTCCGGCGGCATCGACGACCTGGCGCCCCTGTTCGACCGCATCCCGCTCGCCCTGCTGATCGGCCGGGACGCCCAGCGGCTTGCCGGCACCCTGTCCGCCTACAAGGTCGAGCACCGCATCGTCGGCACCCTGGAGCACGCGGTGCCGCAGGCGTTCGAGGCGGCCCGCGCGCACGGCGCGCCGGTGGTGCTGCTGTCTCCGGCCTGCGCCAGCTTCGACCAGTTCGCGAGCTTCGAGGCGCGCGGCGAACGCTTCGCAGCGCTCGCCCGACAGCTCGCCCGCCAGCCTGAGGAACCAAGCTGATGGCGCAGTTCTCGCGCGCGGACAACTCGACCCTGGGCCGCTGGTGGTGGACCGTGGACCGCTGGACGCTGGGCTGCATCGGCCTGCTGATCGGCTTCGGCTACGTGCTGATGCTGGCCGCCTCGCCGTCGGTCGCCGCGCGCATCGGCGCGTCGCGCGACATGTTCATCCTCAAGCAGGTGATCTTTCTCGGCCTCGCCGGAGCGATCGTGCTGTCCACCTCCATGCTGTCGCCCAGGGGCGTGCGACGGCTGGGCCTGATCGGCTGCCTCCTCGCCCTGGGCCTGACCGCGCTGACCCTGGTGCACGGCGTCGAGATCAAGGGCGCGCGCCGCTGGATCGCGTTGCCGATGATGTCGATCCAGCCGTCGGAGTTCCTCAAGCCCTGCTTCGCCGTGGTGACCGCCTGGCTGCTGGCGGAGGGCAAGCGCACGCGCGCGTTCCCGGGCACGATCCTGGCGTTCGGCGTGTTCGCGGTTATCCTGCTTCTGCTCAAGTCGCAGCCCGACATCGGCATGCTGTCGGTGATCACCTGCGTGTTCATGGCCCAGCTGTTCCTGGGCGGGCTGAACCTGTTCCTGGTGGGCGCCGGCGTCGGCAGCATGATGGCCGCCTTCGTCGGCGCCTATGTCGCCTTCCCCCACGTCCGCTCCCGCGTCACCCGCTTCC
>CALMVN010000290.1 GCA_937873225.1 uncultured Acetobacteraceae bacterium | reverse complement strand
CAGGTAGTCGCCGACGGCGATCGGCTTCGTCACCACCGCGCGCTCGGCCAGCCCCATGGGCAGCAGCCTTCCGGCGCGCGCGTCCTCCGCGGTGGTGAGCCAGCCGCGGTAATGGTCCTCGCCGATTTTGCCCAGCGTGACGCCGGGCGCCAAAGGTTCCTTGGCGACGCAGGCGCACTCGGCCACCGGCTCGTCGAGCGGCTGCATGTGCGGCGTGCCGTTGATCACCAGCGAGGCTGCGGTGAGCGGCACCTCCAGGCTGGTGAGGTGGTAGGGGCGGATGAAGGTGAAGTAGGGTCCGGGACCCATCTTGAGGTCGCGCAGCCGCTCGTGGACGCGGGGATGCGGCGCCTTGATCACCACGAACACGCCGGGCGCGACGCCGGGGCCGACCGAATAGTCCACCACCCCGGAGCGCGACAGCAGGCCGCCATCGGCCTCCGGCACCAGGGTGGTCGCCAGCATCTCCGGGGTCGCGGCGGGGCCGTGCATGCCGGGGCGGTCGGGCAGCAGGCCGGTGGCGTTGGCGATCGCGCACATCTCGATCATGGTCTTGGAGCCGTCGACGAACTCGACCAGCATGCGCGGGTTCATGTGCCGCAGGCGCGCCTCCTCCTCGTACTCCGTCGGCCTGGCGTTGAACCGGAGCGGGTTGTTCTTGCCCTTGCCGGCGGCGACGATCGGATAGCCGAGGCTGCGGACGAAGCGGATCAGCTCCATGGCGGCGCTGGGCTCGTCGCCGGCACCCAGGGAATAGCCGACGCCGGCGCGTCGTGCCTCGCGCAGCAGCATGGCGCCCACGGTGACGTCGGCCTCGACGTTCATCATCACCACGTGCTTGCCGTGCGCCATGGCCAGCAGCGACAGCTCCGCGCCCACCCCCGGGTTGCCGGTGGCGTCGATGATGACGTCGACGGGGCCGGCGGTGCAGGCGACGGTGGCGTCCGGGGTGATGGCGATCCGGCCCGCCACCACGGCGTCCTCGGCGGACTGACGGTTGGGGCACAGCCGTGCCGCCTCGCGCGGGATGCCGGCGATGTCGAGCGCCGTCCAGGCCATGTCGATGCGCATCTCGGCCAGCACCGCGAGCGCGATCCCTGGCATCAGGCTCAGCTGGGTGACGATGTCGGTCCCCATCTCGCCGCAGCCGACCAGCCCGACCCGGACCGGGCGTCCCTGCTCGGCCCGCCTGGCAAGATCCTCGGAAAGGTCCATGGAACGAGATCCTGTGCTGCACGGCGGTTTGCCCGCGGCGGAATCTAGACTGCCTTCATGCGTGAGGGTCAAGACATTTGTTTTGCGTTATCACCACATGTCTAAAGGAAGGCGACGGCAGCTCGTCGTCCCTGCGCGTCATTCTTTTGCAACGCACAACAGATACGGGTGTTTTCGAGAACCTAGTTGCGACTCGTTGCCTGAGCAGCAGGAACAACTTGACGGCCATTCTGATAAATGTTCCAGTCAGTCACCTGCCTGTGCGACCCGCTGCGTGGAGGAAAAGATGAGCTGGAAGACGGGGCTGCTCCTCTTTGCCGTCTGCTGGGCGCTGCAGATCGTCGGGACCATGCTGCAGATGCGCCATTACCGACGGGTGCTGGGCGCGCTGGAAGCGCGGTGGACGGACGGGTTCATCGGGTCGGGAAGCGCGCGGGCCCGGTTCGGGCGCGGGGCGATCATGATCCTGGTGGTGTCGCCGGCCGGGATCGTGCGCGACGCGCTGGTCATGCAGGGCCGCACCGTCTGGGCGAAGTTCAAGCCGATGCCGAGCCTGGTCGGACTGGACGTCGCGCGGTGCCAGGGCGGGATCTTCCCGAAGCGCGAGGCCCGGCTGGGGCAGGCCTTCGCGCAATGCCTGAAGCAGATCGAGACGGTGTCGGGCTCGCGTCCTGCCCTGCACGCGACGTGACGGAGCCGGACCCATAGGACGGCCATAAGGCCGCCGATCCAGGAGGGAACACCGACAATGCTGATGCTCTCGCATTTCGCCGAAGGCTTCATCGGCGTCTTTAACGAAGGCGGCAGGACCTTTGTCGCGTTCGTCACCGGCATCCTGCCGACGCTGATCGTGCTGCTGACCGCGGTGTATGCGGTGATCGAGCTGGTCGGCGAGAACCGCGTGCACAACCTGGCGCGCTTCGCCGGACGCTACGCGCTGACCCGCTACACCGTGCTTCCGGTGCTGTCCATGTTCTTCCTGACCAACCCGATGGCGTACACCTTCGGCGTGTTCATCGAGGAACGGCACAAGCCGGCGTTCTACGACTCCGCGGTGTCGTTCTGCCATCCGATCACCGGGCTGTTCCCGCACGGCAACTCGAGCGAGCTGTTCGTCTGGCTCGGCGTCGCGCACGGGCTGACGCGCCTGCACCTGCCGCTCGGGCCGCTGGCGGTGCGCTACTTCATCGCCGGCCTGCTGGTGATCCTGCTGCGCGGCATCGTCACCGAGCGGATCACCCTGTTCTTCGCCAGGCGTCAGGGCGTCACCCTCTGAGGGCGTCACCGTCTGATCTTCGGTTGACACGGCCAACGAGGCGCAGACCTCGGCCAGCGCATGGGGACGAACATGGATCAGGGATCCGACTTGAGCCGCACCGGAGCCTTCAGGGCGGTCCGGGTGGAGCGCGGCAGCCAGGGCTGGGGCGGCCCGCTGGTGATCCTGCCGACCAAGGAGCGGGACAAGATCGTCGCGGTGACCGGAGGCGGCATCCCGCCGGTGGCGCAGCGGCTGGCCGAGCTGACCGGCGCCACCGCGATCGACGGGTTCCGGTCGCCGCCGCTGGAAAGCGAGATCGCCGCGGTGGTGATCGATTGCGGCGGCACCGCGCGCTGCGGCGTGTATCCGCGTAAGCGCCTGCCGACGGTCAACCTCACCTCGGTCGGGCAGTCCGGGCCGCTGGCGCAGTTCATCACCGAGGACATCTACGTGTCCGGGGTGAAGCCGGAGAACCTGATCCCGGTGGATGGCGAGGCGACCGCGACGCTCGTCGGCAAGCAGGCCGGGCCGCCGGCCGGGATCAGCTCGCCGTTTGTCAAGACGCCGGCCGCACCGCCGCCGCCGCCGGCGTACGATGGCGGGTTCACCGGCTTCATCGCCCGGATCGGCCGGGTCATGGGCGGCGTGGTCAACGTCCTGTTCCAGAGCGGCCGGCGCGCGATCGACCAGGTGCTGCGCACCATCCTGCCGTTCATGGCGTTCGTGACCATGCTGATCGGCGTGATCAACGCGACCGGGCTCGGCTCTGTGATCGCCCACGTGCTCACCCCGCTGGTCGGCAGCCTGCCCGGGCTGCTGGTGCTGTCGGTAGT
>CALMVN010000289.1 GCA_937873225.1 uncultured Acetobacteraceae bacterium | reverse complement strand
TTACTGTCCCGGCTGCGCGCCGGCAGCCTGATCGCCATCACCCCGGATGGGCCGCGCGGACCGCGGCGGGTGCTCCAGCCCGGCGTGGCGCGACTGGCGGCGCTGTCCGGCATCCCGGTGATTGCAGCCGCCGCATCCTGCCGCCCAGGCCGCCGCCTCGGTTCGTGGGACCGGATGGTCCTGCCGCTGCCGTTCAGTCGCGGGCGGATCGTTTGTTCGGCACCGATATCGGTTGCTCCGCACGGCTGGCGCGACGCCCTGCCCATGATCGCTTCCGTTCTGGACCAGGTCGCCCACGAGGCCGGAGCGGACGTGTGAGCGACCCCCGTCTCGGCTGGCCGTTCGCCGCCTGGGCCGGCGCCGGGCTGCTGGTCGAGCCGGCGATGCGCCTGCTGCTGCGCCGACGCCTGAGTCTGGGCAGGGAGTTGCCGGAGCGTCTCGCCGAGCGACGTGGCCTTGATCCGTCGCCGCGGCCGGAAGGCCGGCTGATCTGGCTGCACGCCGCCAGCGTCGGCGAAACCCTGTCCCTGCTGCCGCTGCTGCACGCCCTGTGCCAGGCCGATCCCGCCCTGAAGCTGCTGCTCACCACCGGCACCGTCAACGCCCAACGCCTGGCCTTGCAACGGTTGGGCGAGGATGGTCCCGAACGGCGGATTTGGTGCCGCTTCGTCCCGCTCGACCTGCCGCGCTGGATCAACCGCTTCCTCGATCACTGGAAGCCCGACCTTGCAGTGCTGGTCGAAAGCGAGCTGTGGCCGAACCTGATCGCGGGCTGCGTCCGGCGCCGGATCCCGCTTGCCTTGCTGAACGCGCGCCTGTCCGACCGCAGCGCCCGTCGCTGGGCACGCGCCGGCTTCATCGTGCGGCGCCTGCTGGGCGCGTTCGACTGGATCACCGCCCGTTCCGAACAGGACGCCATCCGGTTCCGCATGCTGGGTGCGGTATCGGTCGAGCATGACGGCGACCTCAAGCAGGCGGCAGCCGTTCTCCCGGCCGACATGGACGAGCAGGCCCGGCTGCGCATGGTGCTGGGCGACCGACCGGTCTGGCTTGCGGCCAGCACGCATGATGGCGAAGAGGAAGCGGTCGCCCGGCTGCATGACGCCCTGTCTGCGCGCCATCCCGGCCTGCTCACCCTGGTGGCTCCCCGCCATCCCGAGCGGGGCGAGGCGGTTGCCGCCCTGCTCGGCCACGCTCCGCGACGCAGCGCGGGACAGGACCCGGATCAGGCCCATGGCTATTGGATCTGCGACACGATGGGAGAACTCGGCCTGTTCTACCGCCTGACCGACATCGTCCTGCTCGGCAACAGCCTGGACGGCGTGCGCGGATCCGGCGGCGGCCACAACCCGCTGGAACCTGCCCGCCTGGGCTGCGCGATCGCATCGGGTCCGCATGTGCAGAACTTCGAGGCCGACATGGCGCGTCTGCAGGCCGCCGGCGCCCTTGCCATCCTGCCCGACCTCGGCGCCTGCGAAGCCTGGCTCGATGCCATGCTGCAACATCCGGTCCGACGGCAGGCCATGGCCGATGCCGCCCATGCCTTGGCCGATGCTTCCGCTGGCCTGCCCGAGCGGCTGTCGCGCCGCCTGCTCGCCTTGATCGGAACACGACGCTGATGCGGCCGCCTGCCTTCTGGTTCGCCCCGGGTTCCAGTGCGCCGGCGATCCTGCTCGGTCCTCTGCAGGCGGTCACTGCGCGAGCGACCGCCCGCCGCCTCGCGCGTCCAGGCTGGCACGCTTCGGTTCCCGTCGTCTGTTGCGGCAACGTAGGCATCGGCGGAGCCGGAAAGACCACCCTGGCCCTCGACCTGGCGATCGGCCTGCGGCATCGCGGCCTCGCCGTGCATTGCCTGACACGCGGCTATGGCGGCAGGAGCAGCACAACGCCGCTTCGCGTCGATCCTGGCCATCACGACGCCATGCTGGTCGGGGACGAGGCGTTGTTGCTGGCCGAAGTTGCACCCTGCTGGGTCGGCAAGGACCGGACCGCGAGCGCACGGGCGGCGATCGCCGCCGGTGCCCAGCTCCTGCTGATGGACGACGGGCTGCAGAACCCTGGGCTGGTGCAGGACTGGCCCCTGCTGGTGATCGACGGCACGGTGGGCTTCGGCAACAACCGGCTGCTTCCGGCCGGACCGTTGCGCGAGCCGGTCGAGGCCGCCGCCGCGCGCGTCCGTTATGCAATCCTGATCGGCAACGACATCACCGGTGCCGGAAGACGCCTGCCGCCCGCCGTGGTCCGGCTCCATGCCGATCTGGAGATGGACCCGGCCCTGGCCGCGTTGCGTGGCCGTCGGTTGTTGGCCTTCGCCGGCATCGCCCGGCCGGCCAAGTTCTTCGACGCCTTGTCGGCCCTGGGCCTCACCCTGGCGGACACGCAAGGCTATCCGGATCATCACCGCTACCGGCCGAGCACCCTCGACCGGCTGCGACGCGACGCGAACCGCCTGGACGCGCTCCTGGTCACCACTCCCAAGGACGCGGTGCGGCTGCCGCCGGACCTTCGCGCGACGGTGCACGTCGCTCGCGTCTCCCTGCGCTGGCACGACACGGCAGCGCGCGACGTCCTGCTCGACCGCATCACCGCCGGGATCGGATGAACCAGCACCTCCGGCAGGTCCTCCATCGCGTCGAGGCCTTGGCCGCGAAGGCTGCACTGTCGCTGTTCCGCGCGCTCGGCCCGGCGCGGGCATCCAACCTGGGCGGCGCACTTGCCCGCACGATCGGTCCTTGGTTGCCCGTTTCCACGGTGGCCGACGCCAACCTCCGCCTCGCCATGCCCGAGCTTGACGCCCCATCCCGGCGCCGGATCGTGCGCGGCGTGTGGGACAATCTCGGACGCACCGTTGCCGAGTTTCCTCATCTCGCGACGCTGCGCCATGACACGCCATCCGGTCCCGGCTGGATCGCGGTGGGCGCCGAGATCCTCGAAGCGCAGGCCAGGACCGGCGGCCCGGTGCTGTTCGTGTCCGGCCATATCGGCAACTGGGAGATGCTGCCGCCGGCGGTCGCGCAGTTCGGGTTGCCTTTCGCCTCGTTCTACCGGGCTGCCGGCAACCCCCTGATCGACGCGGTGATCCGGAACCTGCGCCAGGATGCCATGGGCTGCGAGGTCCCGCTGTTCGCCAAGGGCCCGCGCGGCGCCCGGGCGGCATTGGCCCACGTCATGCGCGGTGGTGCGCTCGGCATGCTGGTCGACCAGAAGATGAACGACGGGATCGAGGCCCGGCTGTTCGGCCATCCCGCCATGACGGCCCCGGCCCTGGCCAGCATCGCGCTGCGCCAGCGCTGCCCGGTGATCCCCGGCCGGATCGAACGGCTCGGGCCGGCCCGGCTGCGCCTGGTGGTGGACGCGCCACTGACGCTGCCCGATACCGGAAACCGGATCGCCGATCAGGCGGCGCTGACGCAGCAGGTCAACGACGTCCTGGAACGCTGGATCAGGGCGCAGCCGGAAGCCTGGCTCTGGCTGCACCGACGCTGGCCGAAGCGGCTGACACGCAACCGTCCACTGGCTGACGCGACGCGGTAACCGAGTATTGCATTTTTGTCACAATAATTTTGCGATTCGCGTAACGATCCTGGCTGGGAAGAGGAGGCGACAGATTCCAATTGCGGCGCCGATCTGAGGCCAGTTACCGTTCTCACGAATTCGAGAGCACTTCCTGAAGGGTTCATCCATGGCCAAACCAGCGCCGCTGCCGGACCTTCCTGCCAACTCCAATGTCGTTCCGCTACGGCTCCGCTTCCTGCCCAGGCATCGGGAGTACCTGCTGCGATGGCTGGATGCCGGCACCGCCATGGGTTTGTGCGACGTCGACGTGGCGCCCCGCACCCCGACCGACTCTGCCGTCCACCTCGAACATGTGCTGGTCTGGGTGCGCGAATGTGCCGATCCCGCGTACATGATCCGTCCGGAAGGCATGCGCTGGCTGGTGGTCGACCACCCACGCAGCCACAAGCTCGGCAGCTTCTCGAGCTTCGAGGCAGCCCTTCATTGCATCCGCCCGGTCCTGGCTCATGGCGCAACCGTCGCGGCCTGATCCGGTCCGCTCCCGACCTGGGCTGTCCCTGATCTGAGCTGCAGGTCGCAGGCTCAGCTCCCGGTCCGGTCCAGCACCCGCGGGGCCGGCTGCACGATGCGCCCTCCGCCGCCAGGCTCGACCTGGAAGATGGCCAGCGCCCGTTGCACATGGCCGTCGGGCTGCAGCGCGAACACCCCGTCCACTCCGGAGAAGCCGTCCGGGCGCAGAAGCGCGTCGGGCTGGTAGCCGGACGCTGACAGGCTGCGCGCAAGCGCCGCGGCGTCGAACGGGAGGCCGGCAAGCAGCTTCGGCGACTGGTGGTACAGCGCCTGGTACTGCGCCGCGAAGCCGAGCCGCGCCGACGGGTCCGGATCGGCATACCAGGCTCCGCTCAACGCGCCGAGCTTGCTGGCGAACGCACCCCACAAGCCGGGCCCCATCACCCGCACCTGCGACCTGTTGATCCCGGACGCGCGCAACGCCACGATCGCTTCCTGCAACTGCAACCCGGTATCGCCGAGCAGAAGCGCGTCGAACGGCGGCGGCGGCAAGGGAGGCAGCGGTGCGCCCGGCCCGGTGCCGGCAGGACCTCCCGTGGTGGCGCCCGACACGGGAAGCGGTGCCGCCGGCGCACCCGGCGCCGAGGCAGACGCCCCCTGTGCCGACGGATCGGCCGCCGCCTGCGGCGATCCGGCCTGCTGGGCTGCCGCCTGCTGGGCCGCCTGCCGGCCGCTGAAGTCCGACAGCTGCTTCATCGTCGCGTCGATGCTGTCAGCAGTCCCGGAAAGGGTCAGGATCATCGGCGGCGGCAGCCCCGCATCGGCGCAGGCATGGTTCAGCCCGTCCGCCAGGGCGTTGCCGACCGCGTTCGACGGCAGCAGGGCGGCAATCCGGCTGCGTCCTTCCGCCTTGGCGGCGAACACCAGGCGGCGCATCTGCTGCTCGATCGTGATCCCCATCACCCAGACGCCCGGCTGCGCCTGCGTCACGTCGCTGGTGAAGGCCAGCACCGGGATGCCCGCCGCACGCGCGACCGGCGCCACCATCGCGGTGTCGCCGGAGGTGAGCGGACCCAGGATGATGGCGTCGCCTCCCGCCGTGGCGAGCTGCGCCGCGTGGGCAGCCCCTCCCGGTGCCGCAGTGTCGTGCACATCAAGCGTCGGGCTGCCGGGGGCTGCCAGCGCCAGCCTCGCCGCACGCAGCATGTCCGCGCCGAGCGTCCCGTTCGGCCCGCTCAACGGCAGCAGGATGCCGATCTTCCGATTGTCGAGCGCCACCGCGTCCGGCCGCTGCGCTGCCGAAGGCGCAGACGGCGCCGAGGCCTGACCGAACGGCATCAGCGTGGTGCACCCGGCGCCGAGCAGGCTGGACGCAAGCAGGGGCAGCCGAAGCGACCGCATGATCCGTTGACGGCCGAGGACGACCGGCGCCCAGTGCCGCGATGCCCGAAGACCCGTCATGCGCTTCCCCCGTTCCACCCGAGCACGACCTCCTAGCACAGGACCTGCCAAGCGGCGCCGCCTCGTTGACGATGCCGGGCTTGACGCTCGTGTCCACCCCGATCGGCAACCTCGGCGACATCAGCGAGCGTGCGATCGGCGTGCTGCGGCATGCCGAGCTGGTGTTGTGCGAGGACACGCGCGTGACCGCCCGGTTGTTCTCCGCCAAGCACATCTCGGTCCGCACCGAGCCCCTGCACGAGCACAACGAGCGACATCGCATCCCCGCCCTGATCGACCTGCTGAAGGCCGGCCGCCGGATCGCCCTGGTGTCCGATGCCGGTACTCCGCTCCTCTCCGATCCCGGCTACCGCCTGGTCCGGGCCGCGATCGCCGAAGGGCTTCCGGTCGGTGCGGTCCCGGGTGCCAACGCGGCGATTACCGCCCTGACCCTGTCCGGCCTGCCGCCGCACCCGTTCCTGTTCGCAGGCTTTCCGCCACCACGATCCGCCGCCAGGCGGGAGGCCTTCGCCCTCCTGCGCGCCGCCGAGCGCACCGGCCTGTCCGTGACGCTGATCTGGCACGAGGCGCCGCATCGGCTGGCGGAAACCCTGGCTGACCTTCATGCGGTGTTCGGCGATCGGGACGCGGCGGTGGCACGCGAACTGACCAAGCGGTTCGAGGAGGTGCGCCGCGGCACCCTCCAGGACCTCGTTGCCCACTACCACCGGGAATCGGCACGCGGCGAGATCACGGTCCTGGTCGGCCCTCCAGCAATGGAGGCGAGCGGGCAGGACGAGCTTGACATCCGGCTGACGGCCGCCCTTGCGACCCACTCGGTCAAGGACGCCGCGACCCTGGTCGCGGGCGCGATCAGACTTCCGCGGCGTACCGTCTACGCCCGGGCGATGGAACTGGCCGCAGACCGGATGTCGGACCCGGCCGATGGCGACGAGGGCACGGGATGAGGCCGATCCGGAACGACAGGACCGGCCACGCGACCCTCAGGGCTTGAGAACGTCCCGAACGGCATCCTTGCCCTTGCCGACGCCTTCCTGAACCTTCCCGCCCGTCTTGTCGGCGACGCCCTCGGCTTCGAGCCGCTCGTTGCCGGAAACCTTGCCGGCGGTTTCCTTCACGGCGCCCTTGACCTGGCTGGCGAGGCCATCGACCCGGTTCTTGTCCATTGCCGTCTCCCACGCGGCCCAATGCCGCGTCGAGGGAAACGAGCCTCACCCCGCCCGGGTTCCTGTCAGGTCGGCGGCGCGGCGACAGGCCCTACTGGTCGGCGACGTGGGTGTCGAACAGGTCGGCCGGCATGGCGCCGCCGCTGGCCAGGTCGAACAGGTCGATCCGCGTTTCCCGTCCCTGGGCGTCGACCACGCTCCAGCCACGCAGCGCCAGCGGCGCCTCCGTCATGAACACCGTCAGGCTGCCGTCCGACGGGCTCGCGGTGCGCACCAGCGAAACCTGCAGCATCCCGTTGTCGTGCCTGAACCCGGTCACCGTCACGTCACCGGACAGACTCAGCTGCGGCCGAAGCAGCAAGCCGAGCGGGGTCTTGTCCAGCGGGATCTCCGTGGTCTGCTTCAGCGCATTGTCGGTGAACACCAGCCGGCCAGCTCCCGCCACCAGGAGCAGCGGGCTCGGCTTGTCGTACTCGAACCGCATGCGTCCGGGCCGGTCGAGCCATACCACGCCGGTGGAGCGCCTGCCGTCCGGGGCGATCTGCTGGAACCGGCCCTTCAGCGTGGTGATGCCGTTCAGCGTATCCTGGATCCGGTCGATCCAGCCCCGATCGGCAGGCGTGAGCGCCGCTCCCTGCGCTGCCGGCTGGCCCTGGGCCACGGCCGGAGTCAGCGCCACGCAGAGGAGCAGCGGAAGGAGTAGGGGCACACGGAAGCGGTACATGACCGTTGCTTCTAGCTCACGCCGAGCCGATCAGCACCCCGGCCGCGAACACCAGCCCGCCGCCGAACAGGATCTGCACCGCCGCCGACAGCAGCGGCGTGTCCTGGTAGCGCCAGCGTATCCAGGAGATCAGCGCCAGCTCCAGCACCACCACGATGCCGGCCACGATCAGCGCCTCGGAGAAGCGGGGGATCAGGAACGGCAGGGTGTGGCCGATGCCGCCGGCCGTGGTCATCAGCCCGCAGATCAGTCCACGCAGGATCGGCGCCCCGCGCCCGGACAGCTTGCCGTCGTCCGACAGCGCCTCGGCGAAGCCCATGGAGATGCCGGCCCCCACCGAGGCGGCGATGCCGACCAGGAACGCGTTCCACGGCAGGTGGGTGGCGAACGCCGCCGCGAACACCGGCGCCAGGGTCGACACCGAGCCGTCCATCAGCCCGACCAGCCCCGGCTGCACCACCTGCAGCACGAAGCGGCGCCGCGCCTGGTCGTCCTCGGTTTCCCGCTTCGAGGCAGGCAGGCGGCGCAGCGCGATGCTGCCCGCCGCCTGCTCGTGCGCGTCCTCCGCCTCGGCCAGGTCGCCCAGCAGCCGGCGGATCGACACGTCGGTCGAGCGCGCCGCCGCCTGGCGGTAGAACCGCGCCGCGTCGCGCTCCATCTGGCTGGCATGCCGCCGCATCGCCTCGATGCCCTGACGCTGCACCTGCCACGCCGAGCGCCGCAGCACGAAGCCCGCCACGTCCTGCCTGCGCACCAGCGGGATGTGCTCGCCGAAACGCTGCGTATACAGGTCGATCAGGCGACGGCGATGCTCCTGCTCTTCCTGCGCCATCTCGGTGAAGATGCCGGCGCTGTCGGGAAAGTTCTCCCGCATTGCGTGGGCGAAGTCGGCGTAGATCCGCCCGTCCTCCTCCTCGCTGGCGACGGCCAGGGCAAGCAGCTCGCGCTCGGTCAGCTCATCGAATTTCCGCATCGGCGATCATTTGCCCCGAACGGCATGGAATTCAAGTCGAGCCCGCACCGATGCAAATGCTTCGCGACAGCAGGTGAAGTCGTCGCAGCAACACGCGGCATCAATGGCGGAAGTGGCGCATCCCGGTAAACACCATGGCCACGCCCGCCTTGTCGGCCGCAGCGATCACCTCCTGGTCACGGATCGAGCCGCCGGGCTGGATCACCGCGGTCGCCCCGGCCTCGATCGCCACCTCGAGCCCGTCGGCGAACGGGAAGAACGCGTCGGACGCGACCACGCTGTTCTCGGTCAGCCGCCGGTCGAGGCCCGCCGCCTTTGCCGCCTCCTCGCCCTTGGCCGCAGCGATCCGCGCGGAATCCACCCGGCTCATCTGCCCGGCGCCGATGCCCACCGTGGCACCGTCCTTCACGTAGACGATCGCGTTCGACTTCACGTGCTTGGCGATCCGGAACGCCAGCCGGAGGTCGGCGAACTCTTCTTCGGTCGGCGCCCGCTTCGTCACCACCCGGAACGTGTCCGCCCGGCCGTTGTCGCGCGTCTGCGCCAGGAAGCCGCCGGACACGCTCCTGAGCACCACACCGGGCGTGCGCGGATCCGGCAGGCCCCCGGTCAGCAGCAGGCGCAGGTTCTTCTTCGCCGCCAGCACCGCCTTCGCCCCGTCGGTCGCATCCGGCGCCACGATCACCTCGGTGAAGATCATCGCCATCCGCGTCGCCGCCGCCTCGTCGAGCACCCGGTTCACCGCCACGATGCCGCCGAACGCCGACACCGGATCGCAGCGCAGCGCCAGCCTCCACGCCTCGGCCAGGTCGTCCGCCTCGGCCACCCCGCACGGGTTGGCGTGCTTGACGATCACCACCGCCGGCCGTTCGAGCTCCGCCACCGCCTCGAACGCGGCATCGGTGTCGTTGAGGTTGTTATAGGACAGCGCCTTGCCCTGCACCTGCACCGCGGTGGCGATGCCTGGCCGGTTGCTGCCATCCGCGTAGAAGGCGGCACCCTGGTGCGGGTTCTCGCCGTAGCGCAGGGCCTCGCGCCGGATGCCGCCGACAACGAGCCGCGACGGCAGCACGTCGCCACGCTCGGCGTTGAACCAAGCCGTGATCGCCGCGTCATAGGCGGCGGTGCGGGCATAGGCGGCACCCGCCCAGGCACGCCGGCTGGCAAGCGTGGTGCCGCGCAAGGTCCGCAGGCTGTCGGCCATCCCCCCGTACTGATCCGGATCGGTCAGCACCGCCACGTGCGCGTGGTTCTTGGCCGCTGCGCGGATCAACGCCGGCCCGCCGATGTCGATGTTCTCGATGCACGCCGCGGCGTCCGCGCCGGACGCCACCGTGGCCTCGAACGGGTAGAGGTTGACGCAGACCAGGTCGATCGGCGCGATCCCGTGCGCTTCCATCTCCGCCAGATGCTCCGCCGAGTCCCGCCGTCCCAGGATGCCGCCATGGATCTGCGGCACCAGCGTCTTGACCCGTCCGTCCAGGATCTCCGGAAAGCCGGTATGCGCCGAAACCTCCTGCACGGCAAAGCCGGCTTCGCGAAGCGCCCTGGCAGAGCCGCCGGTGGACACGAGCTCCGCCCCGTGCGCCGCCAGCGCCTGCGCCAGCGCCACCAGTCCGGTCTTGTCCGACACCGAGACGAGCGCGCGCCGGATCGGCAGGATGTCGTCGGCCATGGTGACAAGCTCCTCATCCGAAACCGCCAGGGCCGCCGCGGGCAGGACATGGCGGCCCGCGGGCACCGCCGGAACCGGGGCAACGCCGGCGGAGAGCCCGGCCTGCACGCCCCGGCACGAGGCGGCCCGCATCGTTCGGCCGGTGTCTTATCGCGCGGCGAACGCCCTGAGAAGCTGCGCGATCTGCCCCGGATCGCTTTCCTCCAGCACCCGGCGCGCCAGCCTGCGGCATTCGTCGAGCGAGGCCTGCCGCACCACCTGCTTCACCCGCGGGATCGCCGACGCGTTCATGCTGAACGAGCGCAAGCCCATCCCCATCAGCAGCGGCACCACCAGCGGGCTGCCGGCGATCTCGCCGCACAGCGACACCGGCCGACGCAGGCGCAGGGCGGCGTCGGTGGTCTGGCCGATCAGCCGCAGCACCGCGGGGTGCAGCGGGTCGTAGAGCGCCGACACGTCGGTGGACGCGCGGTCGGTGGCCAGGGTGTACATGGCGAGGTCGTTGGTGCCGATCGCCAGGAACTCCGCCTCCAGCGCCAGGGTCTCGGCGCCCAGCGCCGCCGCCGGGGTCTCGATCATGATGCCGAGCGGCGGCAGCTTCTCCGGCAGGCGCACCCCGCGCCGGCGCAGGCGGCGCCCCACCCGCTCGTAGATCTCGCGCGCCGCACGCAGTTCCGCCAGCGTCGTCACCATCGGCAGCATGATCCGCACCGGGGCGTCGCCCGACACGCGCAGGATCGCCGCGAGCTGGGTTTCCATCACCGACGGGTGGCGCAGCAGCAGGCGCAGGCCGCGCAGGCCCAGCGCCGGGTTGAGGTCGCCCGGCGCGAGAAAGCCTGCCATCGCCTCGCTCTGTTTCTCCGAACCCCAGTCGAGCAGGCGTATGGTGACGCAGTCGCCGCCCATCGCCTCGACCACGCCGCGATAGGCCTCCGCCTGCACCGCCTCGTCCGGCAGCTCGTCGGCGTTGATGAACAGGAACTCGGTGCGCAGCAGCCCGATCCCGGCAGCGCCCGCCTGGGCGATCAGCGGCAGCTCTGCCGGCAGCTCCAGGTTGGCCTGCAGCTCCACCGCCTCGCCGCCGGACAGCCGGGCCGGCAGCCGGCGCAGCCGGCCGAGACGCTGGCGCTCGCCCGCCCGCGCGACCACCGCGCGGTGCGCTGCCTCCAGCGTCACGGCGGACGGGTCCAGCGTGACCAGCCCGGCCTCGCCGTCCACCACGACCTGGACCGGCGCCCGGGCACCGGCCTGAACAGGAGCACCGGCCTGGGCGCCAGCCTGGGCGCCAGCCTGGGCCGTGAACCCCGTGACGCCCAGCACGGACGGAATGCCGAGTGCCCGCAGCATGATCGCGGTATGGTCCGAGGTGCCGCCCTCGTCGGTCACCACCGCGGCGATCCGTGACGGGTCGATCAGCGCCGCGTCGGCCGGACGGAGCTGCTCGGTGACCAGGATGCAGCCGACCGGCAGGGCGGCGAACGACCGGAACGGCGCCCGGGTCAGGTTGCGCACCAGCCTGCGCCCGATCTCCCGGACCTCCTCCGCCTGCCTTGATGCGGAGGCGGCATCCTCGGCATCCGGGCCGCCGGATCCCGAACCCCTGGTGGCGAAGCGCTGCGCCAGCGCCTCGGCTTCTTCCGACACCGCCGCCTCGGCGTTCAGCTGGTCCTCGGCGATCCGGCGCGCGGCATGACGCAGCAGGCGGGACGGGCCAAGCATCTGCCGGTAGGCGTCGAGCAGCGGCGCGATCTCGGCCTGGCTGTCTTCCGACAGAAAGGCGAGGCGTGCCTTCAGCTTCTCCAGCTGGCGCACCGAGCGCTGCACCGCCTCGTCGAGCCGGCGCAGCTCCGGCTCCACCTCGGACGCCTGCAGCCTGCGCACCGTGGCCGAGGCCGGCGCCTCGGCGGCGAACGCCACAGGCCCGACGGCAACGCCGGAACAGACGCCGAGGCCGGTGAACCGCCGTTCCTGGCGTTCCGGCCTGCGCACCGCCCGTTTGCGCAGGACGGCAGGCTTTGCCGGCGCGGGCCTGCGCCTCGGCCGCTCGTCATCCGGGCCGCCGTCAATCGTGCTCATCGAAGCCGGATTCGACCAGCGTCGCCAGGGCGTCCAGCGCTTCCTGCGCGTCCCAGCCATCCGCATCGGCTTCGAGCCGGATGCGCATCCCTCGTCCAGCACCCAGCATCATCAGCCCCATGATCGAGCGCGCCGACACCACCTCGCCGTCGCGCGACACGTCCACCGGGGTGTTGAAGCGCTCGGCCGTGGTCACGAACCGGGCCGCCGCCCGTGCGTGCAGCCCGCGCAGGTTGACGATCGTGACGGTGCGGGCGAGGCGATCAGGAGGCGCGTCCGTCGGCGTCTGGTCGGCCGGAACCATGCAGGGGCGTTCGACCCCGCGCCTCAGCCGGCAAGTGCCGCGGCACGCCGGTGGATGGGCGTGGCCGACGCGTCGCTGGACTGGCAACAGGCGGCGCCGCCGAGACAGGCTTCTGGCAGGCGGGAGGCGGCGGCGATGTACTTCCGGCCCACCGTCTCGGCGATGTCGATGCACTCGCAGAGCGTGCTGTGCGAGCGGATCTTGCCCAGCTTGACCAGCATCGGCAGGTTCAACCCGGCGATCACCTCGGTGCCGGGCCGCGCCAGCATCGCCACGGCGAGGTTGGACGGCGTGCTGCCGAACATGTCGGTCAGGACGATGACGCCGTCACCGCGGTCGACCGACTCCGTCGCCGCTTCCAGATCGCGCCGCCGCGCCTGTATGTCGTCGTCTGCCGCGATCGACAGCGTTTCCATCTGCCCCTGCGGACCGACCACGTGCTCCATGGCTGCGCGCAGCGAGCTGCCGATCTCGCCATGGGTGATGAGAACGAGCCCGATCATGATGCGGCCGGCAACGCGGCACCGGTTCCGGCCAATCCGGTCAGATCACGATATGTCACGATACGCAGCCAGCCGCCTCGTCGGCAGCGCTCCATCCTGTTGGGCAGACACGTCTTCCGTCGCCGGGCGACGGAGCAATCGCAGCAAGAGCGGTGGCCTGTCTAGGAATCGTTAAGGAGCGAGCCACGGCACGACGGGCCGGATCCCGACCGGTCCTTCGTCACAGAAGGGAATTGCGAGGTCGGAGAACAAGTTGCGCCACACCTTCTCAGCCTTCAGCATGTCCTGGAAACATATCTGATGCGCGCCCACTGCATCAAGTCGTGGGGCCGGGCAGACCGCCGACGGCCAGGAAGCGACTGCCCAGGACGCAGTCCAGCGCGATTTCCGTGCGGAAGGCAGCGGAAGCCGCGAACGGGGCGATGCGCAGCATCGGCAACCCGAGCACCGGATGCACACGGGGTTCCGGCAGCCTTTCCGCCGTGGGCGCCAGACCGGCCACTGTCCCGTCCAGGGCCACCACCAGCCCGAGCGGCACCGGAGCCACGTGATCCATGCGCAACAGGCCGATCCCGCGCAGCTCGATCAGCCCTGCCAGCGCCGGCGCCGGTCCTGCCTGGCCGGCCTCGACCAGAACCTGGTCATCGGCGACCAGATCGAACCCGCGGTCGATCAGCCGCAGCAGCAGGTCCGACTTGCCGCATCCAGGCTGACCGAGCAGCAGGACGCCGACCCCACTTCGGACGGCGCAACTGCCATGGAGACGAAGCAGCCCCTGCACATCAACTCCCAAGGCGCCAATCCGGAACCCCATCGCAACAAACCCGGCGCGTCTCAAAATGGGTTGAAGTTCCACTAATAATAACGCATTTGTGACCAGGATGTGCACTCGGAGGCCACATGCTGACGACGCTGTCGACGACGCAGGGCGAGGAACCGGGAACCGCGCGGATCGAGCGTCGCCCGGTCAGCGGACGGCAGGAGGTGCGCGTGCGCCGCATCACCGGCTTCGACCGCAGCCGGGGCGGCTTCTCCCGCCGCCTGTCCGAGCAGTGCCGGCAGGCACTGGCGAACGGTGCCCGCTCGCTGGAAGCGGCCGGCCTGTCGATGCAGGACGTGGTGCGGGTGATCTACCTGGTGCACGACGCGGACGCGTTTCCCGCCTGCTTCCCGCTGCTGCGCGACGCGTTCGGCGACGCGCGCCCGGCGGCGACCATGCGCCTGGTCAGCGGCTTCGACATCCCGCATGTCAAGATCGAGCTGGAACTGATCGCCCACGGACGCGCGGCCTGATCCCGACCTTCCGGACGCCCTGAAGACCCTCGACGCTTCACGCGGAGCGATCCGCGTCCTATTGAGCCGGCAGGTCGTCGCCGCGTGCTGCGATCAGAACGGGATGCAGCATCAATCCGGGAACCGTCATGACCGCCTGCGTCCCGGACGAGAACGAGGCCGAGCGGGCGGAGCTGCGCTTGTCCCTGCTGCACGCCGAGGCTCGCCTCGCTGCCCTGAGACAGGAGGTGCGGCACGCACAGCAGGCGCACGAGGCATTGCTGCGGCGTCCGCTCCCGGACCCGCCGCCGCCCGAGCCGATCGACACCGCTCCCCTCCTGGCACCGCTGCAGGCCCGGATCGCGCAGCAGGATGCCGAGATCGCGCTGCTGGCGCAGCATCTGGAGGCGTTCCGCACCAGCGCCATCTGGCGTGCCACCTGGCCTCTGCGCCGCGTGCTGGACCGTCATCCGGCTTTGTCTCGCGCCGGCCGGCGTGCCCTGCGGGCCGGCTGGTGGACGCTCACCCTGCAATGGCCGGCGCGGCTGCGGGCACGGTCGGCATGGCATGCCGCACGCCTGGCAGTCCCGGATCATCAGCCGCCTCCTGCTGCGGCACCGCCCGAAGCCGCTTCCGCCCCCACGCTACCGGAAGCGCTTCCGGCCCCTCCGCCTTCAGCGGCGCCGCCCCTGGTGCTGCCGACCGCGCGGGCCCCCGTGGTGTCGGTGATCGTGCCTGCCTTCGGCCAGGTGCCGGCCACGCTGCGCTGCCTGCGCGCCGTGGCCGCGTCGGACACCCGGACGCCCTTCGAGGTGATCCTCGCCGAGGACGCGTCCGGGGATCCGGAGGTGGCGCTGCTGGAGGAGGTCATCGGCCTGCGCCTGCTGCGACGCGACGCCAACCTCGGCTTCCTGCACAACTGCAACGAGGCGGCGCTGCACGCGCGCGGCCGCTACCTGCTGTTCCTCAACAACGACACCGAGCCGCTGCCGGGCTTCCTCGACGCGCTGGTGCGTGTGGCGGAAGCGCTGCCGGATGCCGGGCTGGTCGGCTCCAAGCTGCTGTTCCCCGACGGGCGGCTGCAGGAAGCGGGCGGCATCATCTGGCAGGACGGCACCGGCTGGAACTACGGGCGCGGCGACGATCCGGCCCTGCCGCAATACAACACCCTGCGCGAAACCGATTACGTGTCGGGCGCCTCCATCCTGCTCCGGCGCGACCTGTTCGAGGAGCTGCACGGCTTCGATCCCGCCTTCGCGCCGGCCTACTACGAGGATGTCGACCTCGCCTTCCGCCTGCGCGCCCGCGGCCTGCGCGTGATCTTCCAGCCGGCCAGCGTGGTGATCCACCACGAGGGCCTGTCGCACGGCACCGACCCCAACACCGGCATCAAGGCGCAGCAGGAGGTGAACCGCCACCGCATGACGGCCCGCTGGCCGCGCCTGCTGGCCGAAGGCCACATGGCGCCAAGCGTCGACCCGATCCGCGCCTGCGAGCACGCGCGTGGACGCCCCACCATCCTGGTGATCGACCACTACGTGCCGGAGCCCGACCGCGACGCCGGATCGCGCTCGACCATGGCGATCCTGTCTGCGCTGAAGGACGCCGGCTGGCTGGTCAAGTTCTGGCCGCAGAACCGCGCCCACAACCGGTACACATGCCTGCTGGAGACCATGGGGATCGAGGTGCTCGACCGCCGCCTGCCGGAGGGGTTCGGCGACTGGATCGCCCGCAACGGTCCCATGTTCGACCACGTGCTGGTCATGCGGCCGACCGTTGCGGTGGAGTTCGTGTCGGACCTGCTCCGTCACACCCGGGCGCGGCTCGGCTTCTACGGCGTCGACGTGCACCACCTGCGCATGCGCCGGCAGGCGATCCTGCAGCACGACCCGTCCCTGGCGCGCGAAGCGGACGAGATGGAGCGGCTGGAGCGCCGGCTTTGGGGCGTGTTCGACGTGATGCTCTATCCGTCGGAGGTCGAGGCAGCGCTGGTGCGGCGGCTGGTGCCGGGCGCATCGGCGTTCGGGATCGTGCCCTTCAGCTTCGACCGCTTCCGCACCCGCACCATCCCGCCGCCGGAGCCTGCCATCCTGTTCGTCGCCGGGTTCGCCCATCCGCCCAACGTCGACGCCGCCACCTGGCTGGTGCGCGAGATCCTGCCGCTGGTGCGCGCCGCCGTCCCGCAGGCGACCCTGGTGCTGGCCGGCTCGCATCCGACCGCATCGGTGCGGGCACTCGGCAGGAACGGCGTGGTCGTCACCGGCAGCCTCGACCAGGAGGAGCTCGACGCGCAGTACCGCGCCGCGCGGGTCGGGATCGTGCCGCTTCGCGTCGGCGCCGGGGTGAAGGGCAAGGTGGTGGAAGCGATGCAGCAGGGCCTGCCGCTGGTCACCACCACGATCGGCGCCGAAGGACTGCCCGGCCTGGAGCACGCGGCGCGGGTTGCCGACACCGCACCTGCCCTGGCCGAGGCCGTGGTGTCGCTGTTGCGCGACGACCGCGCCTGGAGCGCATGCTCGACCGTCCAGCGCGCCTACGCGTCGGAACGCTTCTCGCGTGCAGCACTTGCCGCCAGCCTGTTCGCGGCACTCGACCCGGCGACGACGCAGCATCGATCCGGCCCTGGCTGATCGGCAGCGTCCACCGCTTGCGCGAATAACGGTTCCAGCGTGTCCGAATCCGGCCTATCCCACGCGGCGTGTGGCCTCGGGCCCGCCTCATCCTTGAAAGGTCGACCATGAACGGAACGGACATCGCGCGGGTGCAGGCCTACCTGCGCAAGCTGCTCGGCAACGAGCAGGTCAACGTCGTGGCGCCGCCGCGGAAGGGCGCCACCACCGAGATCGCGGTCGGTCGCGAGGTGATCGGCACCGTGCATCGCGACGAGGACGAAGGCGAGGTGTCCTACTCCATCCACATCACCGTGCTGGAGGAGGACCTGGCGCCGGCCGCCGAGGCGGCCCCCGCACCCTCGGGCAGGACGGCCGGGACGCGCCGCTGAGACCGGGCGACCAGCTACCAACGACCAGCTACCACCGACCCGGGGCCGACGCGCCGATTGACGCCCGGACCTGGGCCCTCCTAGAAGGCTGTATGACAGCATCGCCTGGAAGGGGGAACCGCCCTTGCGACGAGGCGGACGCTCCGGCCGGCTGCGGCAACACATGATCGAACGCGCAGTGTCGAACAGCTCCAGGATCCGGGCGAGGCAGGCCGGTTTCGTCAGTCCGGTCAGCCACCGGCCGTTGTTCAAGATCGAGGACGGCACCGGACGCGTCCTGCGTCGGATCGGCAGCGCGCGCTCCGCTGCGGAAGCGCTGGCGCACTACTGGCGCGCGGTCGGTCGTGATGCCAAGTTCGCCCCTGCCATGGCCGAACCGCCTTCCGACGCACGACTGCGCCGCCGGATCGAGGCGGCGCGTTCCCGCGGCCGCAACGCGCCGCACGCGGACATGCAGACCCACGAGCTGCCGCTGCCCGAGCCGGACGAGCCGCCAGCGCCAGCCCCTCGTCCGGCACCACGCCAGCGTCGCGTGCAGCCCGCGAACCGCGAGCCGGACCTGTTCGGCGCGGCCGAACCGGACAGCCTTCCGACGGCATCGAAACCCGAACCCACGGTGGCGCCGGTCGCGGAACCGGATCCGCCCCGGGAACCGGAAGCTCCTTCCGGTTCCTTTCATCTCAATCCGCGCGACATGCTCCTGCAGCAGGTCGACCCGCGCAACCTTCGTCCGAACGACCGCAACGACTCCTACCTGTATCACGTCACCAACGGCATCGAGGCGGCGGCCGCCCTGGAGAACGGGCTGCCGGTCAGCGCACAGGACCCGATCATCCTGACCGAGCGGCAGGGGGTCCAGTACTGGCTGTCGGTGGTGGCGGAAGATTTCGACGTGATCCTGGACGGGCCTGCGAACCTGGCCGTGCTGCGGCTGCGCCGTATCGCCGTGGAGTCGCTGGTAGAGCCGGATTTGGACGCGTCGCGCAGCGCCGGGTGCGCCTGCTACCTGCTGACCGGCGGCCCGAACGCCGATCCTGGCGCCAAGCGCTAGAACATCGCCGGGCCAGGTGCAGTCACCTGATTGCAGAAGACGCTTGCCACAACCACGAGCTGGACCGCGGCGGGTGAACGAACGTGAACCGGTTGCGGCCTAGCGGCCCACGAAGCTGCCCGCGAAGAACGCCAGCACCGCCTCGGCATCGACGTCGACCGCTACCGCCTGCGCCGAGTGCGCATCCCAGGCGCCCAGCGGGAACGGCGAGTCCTTCGGCTTCTGGATGGTCTGGCCGGCGGCCAGGCCGCCGCACACCACCCGGACCGGCCCGCGCCTGAGGGTGAACAGGTCCGGCCGCAACGCGTAGACCACGGCCAGGCTGTCATGGGCGAAGATGCCGTCCAGCCGGCGCGAGCGCTGGTGGAAGGCGTGGTAGCCGCGCGACACCTCGTGCAGGAACCGGCCGTCCTCGCCGCCGTCGCGGCGCAGGCGCTCCAGATAGGCCCCGTCCATCACCACCTGTTGCGTCACGTCGAGACCGATCACCGTCACCGGCCAGGACGCGGTGAACACCGTGTCGGCCGCCTCGGGATCGTTGGCGATGTTGGCCTCGGCGACCGGGGAAACGTTGCCGGTATGGCCGTGGCTGCCGAACGCGCCGCCCATCACCACCACGCCCTGCGCCAGCCGCGCGATCTCCGGGTCCTTGTCCAGGGCGCGGGCGAGGTTGGTCAGCGGGCCGACGGCGATGATCGTCACCTCGTGCGGGTTCTCGCGGATCAGGTCGATCATCATGCGGTGGCCGCGCCGGCCATCCAGCACGGCATCAGGATGGTCCGGAACGACGATGTCGCCCAGGCCGTTCTGTCCGTGCACGTGCGGCGCAGGCTGCCCCTGCTTGTCGGTCAGGGTGACGCCGGAGCCTTGCGCCACCGGAGCAGCAAAGCCGAACCGGTCCTTCAGGAACAGCGCGTTGCGGGTGACGGTGTCGATGTCGGCGTTGCCATGAACCGTGGAAACGCCAAGCAGCTCGAGCTGCCGACTTCGGGCCAGCAGGCAAAGCGCCATCGCATCGTCCACCCCGGGGTCGGTGTCGAAGATCACCTTGCGCATCAAAGGCTCCGCCGGTCGTCGTGCGACCAAGCAAAGACCTCGGCGGCCGGAAACGCAACCAGTGCTTCAGTCGGGGGTCCAGCCATCCGCCTTCAGCACCTCTCCGGCAAGGTAGAGGCTGCCGCAGATCAGCACGCGGCCGGGCGGAACGTCGGATCCGGACAGACGGGGCAGCACCTCGGCCACCGTCGGACCCGGCCTGGCGCGGCCGTGCGAGGCGGCGACGATCGTCTCCACCGGCAGGGCAAGGTGCTGGCCAGGCTCGGCAACCGCCCAGACGGTAGCGGCCAGCGGCAGCAGGGGCCGGAGGAAGCCGGTGGGATCCTTGGTCTGCTTCATGCCGACCAGAAGGTGGACCGGACGGTCGGTCCAGCCTTCCAGGACACCGGCCAGAGCGGAGCCGGCGCCGGGATTGTGGCCGCCGTCGAGCCACAGTTCCCATCCCGGCGGCAGGGTCCTGGCCAGGTGGCCATGCAGGCGCTGCAGGCGTGCCGGCCAGCGCGTATGGGCGATCCCGGCATAGGCGGCGTTCGGCAGGGCGAGCCCGACGGCACGCAGGGTGGCGACCGCGAGCCCGGCGTTGTCATGCTGGTGCGGCCCGAGCAGGCCGGGACACGGCAGATCGAGGGTGCCGGCGGCATCGCGGTAGCGCAGGCCATCCGGGCCGGGATGAAGGTGCCAGTCGCGGTCGCGCAGCAGCAGGGGTGCACCTCGGCGCGCAGCCTCCGCCTCGATCACAGCCAGCGCCTCGACTGGCTGGCGTCCGGTGACGACCGGGCAGCCCGGCTTGATGATGCCCGCCTTCTCGCGAGCGATCGCCGCCAGCGTGTCGCCGAGGAACGCCTCGTGGTCCATCGACAAGGCGGTGATGACGGAGGCGGCCGGCGCCTGCAGCACGTTGGTGGCGTCGAACCGGCCGCCGAGCCCGACCTCGATGATCGCGAGGTCCGCCGGCGTCTCGGCGAACAGGAGGAAGGCGCAGGCGGTCAGCACCTCGAACACCGTGATCGGGTCACCCGCGTTGACCGCCTCGATGCGTTCCAGCGCAGCGATCAGCGCCGCCTCGTCCACCAGGCGACCGGCGACCCTGAACCGCTCCGTCACGTCCACCAGATGCGGGCTGGTGGTGGCATGCACGACCAGTCCCGCCGCTTCGGCTATGGCGCGCAGATGGGCGCAGGTGCTGCCCTTGCCGTTGGTGCCGGCGACGTGGATCACCGGCGGCAGGCGCCGCTCCGGATGGCCGAGCTTGCCCAGCAGACCCTCCAGCCGACCGAGGCTGAGGTCGATCAGCACCGGGTAGAGGCGCTGCAGCCGTTCCAGCACCACGCCGCTGCGGCCGCTGAACTCCGGCGACAAGGCCAGCGGAACAGGCGACATCACGGCGGCAAACGGATCAGGCGGCGTGGGCGAAGGCGTCCTTGACGCTCAGCAGCAGCAGGAGGCGGCCAAGCGTTTCGCGCAGCTCGCCCCGCTTCACCACCATGTCGAGCATGCCGTGCTCGTGCAGGAACTCCGAGCGCTGGAACCCGTCCGGCAGCGTCTCGCGCACCGTCTGCTCGATCACCCGCGGCCCGGCGAAGCCGATCAGCGCGTTGGGCTCGGCGATCTGGACGTCGCCCAGCATGGCAAAGGAGGCGGTGACGCCGCCGGTGGTAGGGTTCGTCATCACCACGACGTAGGGCAGGCCGGCATCCTTCACCATCTGCACCGCCACGGTGGTGCGCGGCATCTGCATCAGGCTGATCATGCCTTCCTGCATGCGCGCCCCCCCGGACGCGGTGAACACGATCAGCGGCGCCTGCTGCAGCACCGCCAGACGGGCGGCGGCGACGAAGCCCTCGCCGAGGGCGGCTCCCATGGTGCCGGCCATGAACTCGTAGGCCATCACCGCCACGACGGCCTTGACCCCGCCGATGGTGCCATGCGCCACCACCAGCGCCTCGTCGAGCTGCGACTTCGCGCGCTGCTCCTTGATCCGGTCGACGTAGCGCTTCTGGTCACGGAACCCGAGCGGGTCGGACGCCGCGCGTGGCAGCTCGATCCGGGTGCACTCGCCGTTGTCGAAGGTCCAGGCCAGCCGGTCGGCGACCAGCGCCCGCATGTGGTGGCCGCAATGCGGGCACACGTTGAGCGCCTTCTCCAGCTCGCGGGAGAAGATCATCTGGTTGCACGATTCGCACTGGGTCCACAGGTTGTCCGGCACGTCGCGCTTGCCGAGCAGGTTGCGGACCTTGGGCCGCACATAGGTGGTCAGCCAGCTCATGCCACGATCTCCCTGGTACGCGCGTCGCGGACTCCGTCCGCCAGCATCCTGACCTGGTCCAGCACCAGCCGCACCGTGTCGGGCCCGGCATGGCCCTGCGCGTCGAGGCTGCGGGCCAGGGTCTCGATCAGCGATGATGCGACCACCGCGCCGTCGGCGATCCGCACCGCGGACGCCGCCTGGGCCGGGCTGCGTATGCCGAAGCCGATCGCCACCGGCAGGTCCGTCACCGCGCGCAGCCGCGGCAGCGCCGCCGCCAGATCCGCGTCGGAGGCCGACCGGGTGCCGGTCACCCCGGTGATGCTGACGTAGTAGATGAAGCCCGAGCTGCCGTTCAGCACCAGCGGCAGGCGGGCATCGGCGGTGGTCGGCGCCACCAGCCGGATGATGTCGAGGCCGTGCGCGTGGGCGTCGGCCTCGAGCAGGTCGGCCTCCTCCGACGGCAGGTCGACCACGATCAGCCCGTCCACGCCAGCCGCCGCCGCGTCGGCGCAGAACCGGGCCGGGCCATAGCTGTCGATCGGGTTGAGGTAGCCCATCAGCACCACCGGCGTGTCGGCATCGACGGCACGGAAGCGGGCGACCATCTCCAGGGTGCGGCCGAGAGTGGCGCCTGCGGCCAGGCCGCGCTTCGATGCCGCCTGGATGATCGGGCCGTCCGCCATCGGATCGGTGAAGGGAACGCCGATCTCGATCAGGTCCGCCCCCGCGTCGGGCATGCCGCGCAGGATCGCCTCGGCGGTGGCGAGGTCCGGGTCGCCGGCCTCGAGGAACGGGATCAGCGCGCCGCGGTTCTCGGCCCGGAGAACGGCGAACCGGGCGGCGATCCGGCTCACAAGGAAACCCCGAGACGCTCCGCGACGGTGAAGATGTCCTTGTCGCCGCGTCCGGACAGGTTCATCAGGATGATCTGGTCCGGGCGCATGGCGGGCGCGATCTTGGCCACGTGGGCCAGGGCATGGGCGCATTCCAGCGCAGGGATGATGCCTTCCGTGCGTGTGCAGAGCTGGAACGCGGCCAGCGCCTCGTCGTCGGTGATGCCGACATACTGCGCCCGGCCGATGTCGTGCAGCCAGGCATGCTCGGGGCCGATGCCCGGATAGTCCAGCCCGGCGCTGATCGAGTGCGCCTCGGTGATCTGGCCGTGGTCGTCCTGCAGCAGGTAGGTGCGGTTGCCGTGCAGCACGCCGGGACGGCCGCGGCTGATGCTGGCGGCCTGCTCGCCGCTGTCGAGGCCGCGTCCGGCCGCCTCGACGCCGATCAGCTCCACCGCCGGATCGTCGAGAAACGGGTGGAAGATGCCCATCGCGTTGGAGCCTCCGCCGACCGCAGCCACCACCACGTCCGGCAGCCGGCCCTCCGCCTCCTGCATCTGCACCCGCGCCTCGTCACCGATCACGCACTGGAAGTCGCGCACCATTGCCGGATAGGGATGAGGGCCGGCCACGGTGCCGATCAGGTAGTAGGTGTCGTGGACGTTGGCGACCCAGTCGCGCATCGCCTCGTTCATGGAGTCCTTCAGCGTGCCGGCGCCGGTGCTGACGGCGTGCACCTCGGCACCCAGCAGGCGCATGCGGAACACGTTGGGCTTCTGCCGCTCGACGTCGGTTGCGCCCATGTAGATCACGCATTGGAGGCCGAACAGGGCGCAGACGGTCGCCGTCGCCACCCCGTGCTGGCCGGCACCGGTCTCGGCGATGATCCGGGTGCGGCCCATCCGCCTGGCCAGCAGGATCTGGCCCATGACGTTGTTGAGCTTGTGCGAGCCGGTATGGTTC
Source organism: uncultured Acetobacteraceae bacterium (assembly GCA_937873225.1). Lineage (GTDB taxonomy): Bacteria > Pseudomonadota > Alphaproteobacteria > Acetobacterales > Acetobacteraceae > Lichenicola. The sequence continues at coordinate 15,127 of CALMVN010000289.1, read as the reverse complement.
AGCTCCTCGCGCTTGAGGTACACCTGCGCGCCGCCAAGCTCGGCGCTGAGGCGCCTGGCATGCCAGAGCGGGCTTGGACGGCCGACATAGTCCTTGAGATAGAAATCGAGCTCCTGCCGGAAGCCAGGGTCGGCCTTGGCCGCCTCGTAGGCCTGATCGAGCTCCAGGATCAGCGGCATCAGGGTTTCGGCGACGAAGCGGCCGCCGAAGATGCCGAAGCGGCCGCGCTCGTCGGGACCGGTGCGCAGGGTGTTGGGACGGAGCGCGTCGGCGCGATCGACCTCGGCCCGGGCGGCGAGGCGCGCCGAAACCGGGACCGACGGGTCGGCGTCCGGCGCGGACGCGGGCAGGATGGTCTGGGATTGCGGATTCACGGCTGGACACCTTCCGGGGAGGGGGTTCTAGCGCAGGGGACCGCCCAGGTCACGTGCCGGGAGCGGGCGGCTGCCCTTGCGCGCCACCTGCCGGCTGCACCGCGACGACCTCACCGCAGCAGCGCCGCGAGTGCCAGCAGCAGGGCAGGCGGCATCACCAGCAGCCCATGGGCAAGGAAGTGCCTGAACGACACGTCGAGCCCGTCGCGACGCAGCGCGGCCAGCCACAGGAGGGTGGCGAGCGATCCGGTAATCGACAGGTTCGGGCCGAGATCGACCCCGACCAGCAGCGCGTCGACCACCGGTCTCGGCAGCCGGCCCTGCGCGACCACCTGGGCGGCGACCAGCCCGGCAGGCAGGTTGTTGGCGAGGTTGCAGAGCAGCGCCAGCCCGACGCCGCAGGCAAGGGCGGTGAGCCCGGTCCCGGCCTGCACCGCGCGGTGCAGCGCCCCGGCGAGGGCTGCCGGCGATCCCGTCCGGTCCAGGCCGGACACCAGCACGAACAGCCCCGCAACCAGCGGCAGCACCCCCCATGAGATGCCCCGCGCCAACGCCCAGGGCGCCTCGCGCTTGACGAGCAGGACCACAACAACGGTGCCGAGCCCGCACAGGCAGGTCGGCAGGCCGAGCGCGATCCCTGCAGCCGAGGCGCCCAGCAGCACCAGCGCCGTGACGACCAGCCCGACCAGCGCGGTCCAGCCGCCGGTTCGAAGCCGCGGCTGCGGGATGCCGGTCCGGATCCGGCCAGACAGGCAGCGCCGCTCGACCAGCAGCAGCACCAGAAAGGTCGCCGCCACCGAGACCGCCGACGGCATCAGGAAGCGACCGAGCCAGACAGGCAGCGGCGGCATGTGGTTGCCGTAGAGCACCAGGTTCGCCGGGTTGGAGATCGGCAGCACGAACGAGGCCGCGTTGGCGACAAAGGCGCAGGCGAACAGGAAGGGCAGCGGTTCCGCCTCGGCGGCCCTGGCGGCAGCGAACACCGCCGGCGTCAGCACCACTGCGGCGGCGTCGTTCGACAGGAACACCGTGACCAAGGTGCCGACGGCATAGATCAGCACGAACAGCTGTCGCGCCGATCCGCCGGCACGACGCACGGCAACGACGGCGAGCCAGTCGAACAGTTCTTCGCGACGCGCGGCTTCCGACAACAGCATCATGCCGAGCAGGAACAGGTAGACGTCCGTGCCGCGGCCGATCGCGGCCAGCGCCGCCGACCTCGGCAACAGGCCGGACACCACCAGGAGCACGGCGCCTCCGACCGCCCACACCGCTTCCGGCAGCCGCCAGGGCCGCACGACGACACCGGCGGTCGCGGCGAGCACGATTACCAGGGCAGCGACGGGCGCGCCGCCGGTCGCGATCGACATGCCAGCGACACTCCGGGAAAGGCATGGAACGAAGACGATGTGCGCCGGATCAGGTTCCTGGAGCCACTGCCGGATCCCGTCGGCGTCAATCGACCGGAGCCGATGCAGCGACAAGCCGCCCCATTCAACCGAATACGTTCCCGTTGCCCGGTTTTGTCGGGACAAACGCCGTCCGATCAAGCTAACCAGCCTGAGCCGGCGCTTCCTGTCGGTTTCCGGAGCGCCGCGGAGGCCTCGCCTGTTGATCGCCCCCCTGCTTGCCTGATCGTCCTGCCGCCTGGAAGCGGCGGCAGCGTGCACTCGAACCGGCGTGGCCACATGCGGCAGGACCGCTCGGCCCCGCTGCCGACCATGTGCGTCCGGCTGATCCGCCTCGTGCTCCAACCGCCCGACCCGGGAACCGGCCTCGCCCGAACCGGTGGCCTGCCGCTGGTTCGAGCATCACCGGACAGGGACCGCCACGATGACAGACCGCCCGAACCATCCGGCTTCCTCGAGCGCGTCGACCTCCCTTTACGGCAGCTTCCGGACCCTTCTCGGACAGCGCAACTTCGCCCTGTTCTTCACCGCCACCACGGCCTCGACCCTCGGCTCGGCGGTGGTGCCGGTGGCGCTGACCTTCGCGCTGCTCACCTTGAAGTACTCGGCCACCACGATCGGCTTCGTCCTGGCCGCACAAACGGCGCCGACGATCGTCCTGATGCTGGCTGGAGGCGTGATCGGCGACCGGTGGCCGAGGCGCCGGCTGATGATGGGCTCGGACATCCTGCGCTGCGTCAGCCAGATCGTGCTCGCCACGCTTCTGGCCATCGGCCACCCGCCGCTCGCCGCCCTGCTGGCGATGGCAGCCTGCGTCGGGGTTGGCAACGCCTTCTACGCCCCTGCGGAAGGCGGGCTGATCCCGCAGGTCGCCGGTGCCGACCACCTCAAGGAGGCCAACAGCGTCCTCAGCATCACCGGCTCGTTGTCGGCCATCCTGGGCCCGTCGCTCGGCGGGCTGCTGGTCGCCTCCGGCAAGGCGCCGCTTGCGATCGGCGTCGACGCGCTGTCCTATGCCCTGAGCGCCACCTGCCTGTCGCTGATGCGCATCCCCGCATACGAGCCCACGCCGTCGGCCTCGTTCATCACCGACCTGAAGCTCGGATGGAAGGAGTTCCGGCAGCACCGCTGGCTCCAGCTCATCACCGCGCAGTACGGGCTTCTGAACCTGGTCGCCTTCGCACCCTTCTTCGTCCTCGGCCCGGTCCTGTTCGCATCCCTGCCGAACGGCGCCAGGCTGTGGGGCCTGGTCGCCTCCGCCACCGGCGTCGGCGGCATGGTCGGCGGCTTGTTCATCCTCCGCCTCCGCTTCCTCCGCCCCCTCGTCGCGTTCGAGCTCGCCGCCGCCCTGCTGGCGACACCGCTCGTCCTCCTGGCGTTCCACGCGCCGGTTCTTCCCGTGGCCGTCGGCAGCGCCATCTTCGGCGCCTCCCTGGCGGTCCTGAACGTGACCGTGCAGACCACGATCCAGGAGCGGATCCCGGCCGATGTGCTGTCCCGCGTCAACGCCATGTTCAGCGTGGTGTCGCAGGGCCTGGGCCCGATCGGCTTCGCCCTGTGCGGCCCGATCGCGCATCTGGTCGGGCCGCGAAGCTCCCTGGTGATCGGCTCCGGCGCGATCGTGGCGAGCGCGGTCGTCCTGCTGACCTCGCGCTACATCCGGCTGCTGAAGAGCGGGCCGGTGCCCGGTGCAGCCACGGGCTAGCCGGTCCAGGCCGGACCTGCAAACCGCTTCACATCTTCTTCTGCATCCTTTACCGGCTCGTGCGCGTTCCCGTTCCGAACGACGCACCGCCGAAGGAGAGCAGGCAATGGCCAGGCATCGGCGACCCGGATTCCCGTGGTCCGAACGGTCCGTTCAGGTGTTCGGCTTGGCGCTGGCGCTCGCTGGATGCGCCGAGCAGAACGGCCCGATCTTTGGTGAATGGCAGGGACGGCAGCCGCTCGCAGGCGGCAACTCGTCCACCTTCATCACCCTGGTTCTGCACGGCAATGCCGGCGACAGCCAGGGCGGATACGACATCCAGGCGATCGACACGCAGCCAGTGTTCGGCGACATGAACGAGCGCCAGCTGACCTGGAGCGATCGCTGGACGCTGAGCCCCTCGGCCGGGCCGGGCTCGGTCCCGCTCCTGGTGCTGCACAACCTGCCGAGCAGCCAAATCTCGCGCTACGTCCTTCTGTCGAACGGCGTACTGCTTCCAGCCACGCCGCAGAACCATCCCGACACCTCAGCCGAAAGCCGGATCGAGGGGCTGAGGCCAGTCCCGAAGAGCAGCTTCAGCTACGGGCGGGTCTAGACCATCCGGTAGCGCCCCCCGCTCCGCGGGCCTCGGGCCTCACTCCATCACCGGCGCCAGCGCGTTGACCGCCTCGACATCCTCACCGAGCCACTGCGGGTTCTTGGCGGTACCGTCAAAGGTGGCACTGGTCTTGAATAACTCGTACTTGCCGCCCAGCGCATGCGGACGGCTGCGAGCCAGCAGGTCGGAGACCTTTGCCCGGTCCATCGGCTGGAAGCTGCGCACCGCTTCGAAAGCCTGGTCCAGGTCGCGCTGGCTTTCCACCCCGGTGATCACCACCGAGGTCGGCAGGTTGAGGGAATAATGCAGGTATTCAAGCGGCGCGATGGGGGCGCCGCTCTTGAGCAGCACGCTGTCGGCAAACGTCTTCATGCCCAGCACGGCGATGCCCTGCTCGACCAGGTACGGCAGCACGAGATGGGCGAAGCTGCGGAAATGCGCGTCCATCACGTTGAGCGGCATCTGCACCGCGTCGAACCGGAACCCGCGCTCGGCGGCGACCGCCAGCATCTGCAGGTGGATGCGCGGGTCCTTGTGGCCGGTGAAGCCGATATGGCGCAGCTTGCCGGCCGCCTTGGCCTCGACGAAGGCCTCCATCGCCCCACCCTCGGCGAAGATGCGATCCGGATCGTCGTAGCGCAGGATCTCGTGGTGCTGCACCAGGTCGATCCGGTCGGTGCGCATCCGCTTGAGCGAGGTGTCGATCTGGCGGGCAGCCTCCTGCTTGGTCCGCCCGTCCATCTTGGACATCAGGAACACGCGGTCGCGGTAGCCGCCCTGGTCCAGCGCCACGCCGACGCGCAGTTCCGACCGGCCTCCGTTGTAGTCCCAGCAGTTGTCGATGAAGGTGATGCCGCGATCGACCGCCTGGTGCACGAGACGCACCGCCTCATCGTCACTGACCGCGTTCTTGCCGAGGTGGAAGCCGCCCAGACCGATGGCGGAGATCAGCTCGCCGCCCCGGCCGAAGCGGCGATACAGCATCTCGCCATGCCGTTCCCCCGGATCGGTCAGTGCCGGAAGCGCTGCCGGATCCGGAACGTGCGAAACCGGCAGGTCAGGGCTGATCAGGGCCGGGGCGGGACCGCCGGAGGCCGTCGGAAGGCCGGTCACAGTGTTCATCTCATACCTCCAGCACGGACTTAAGCGCCAACGGGAAGAACGGTTGCCAGGCCGGCCGTGCGGATGAACCGGCCGGGCACCGGGCGACGGGATAGTCGGCGTTTGACAGGCCCGATCGCCCCTGCTCATCACGATCGGTCTGTTCGAGGAGTGTCCATGTTCGTTTCCCACCCATCCGGCCGGGCACCGTCTGCCGCCTCGATGGAGACCGAGATCGCAGGGATCGCCTGGTTCGACCTGCTGAACCCGACCGAGGAGGAGCGCCTGCTGGCGCAGCACCTGACCGGCTTGCGCATGCCGACCCGGCCGGAGATCGAGGAGATCGAAAGCTCCTCGCGCGTCTACACGGAGGGAGACAACTTCTACCTGTCCACGCCCCTGGTGCGCCGGATCGGAGAGACGTCCTTCTCGGCCCCGGTCGGCTTTGTGCTGAGCCGCGACCGGCTCGTCACCATCCGCTACACCGACTACGCGGTGTTCGAGACCGTGGGCGAGCGGGTGGCGAAAAGCACCGCGCCGCACGCCAGCAGCGACATCATGCTGCTTCTGCTGGAAGCGATCATCGACCGCATCGCCGACCTGCTGGAGATATGCGGCCACGACCTCGACGGCATCTCCAGGCGGGTATTCCAGGCGCAGGACGGCAGCGGCAACAACGTCGACCGCAAGCTGCGCGGCCTGCTGATGGAGGTCGGCAGCAAGGCCGACCTGGTGTCGGGGATCCGCGACAGCCTGCTCGGACTGCAACGGGTGGTCGCCTACCTCGGCGAACACCATCCCGGCGTGGACCGGGAACGCTTCTCGGCGCAGCTGACGCTGCTGGTCCGCGACATCGCCTCGCTGAACGACTACGACGGCCAGCTGAACACCAAAGTGCAGTTCCTGCTCGATGCGACGCTCGGCTTCATCAACATCGAGCAGAACAACGGCATCAAGATCCTCACCGTGGTCAGCATCGTCGGCATCCCGCCCACCCTGATCGCCAGCATCTACGGGATGAACTTCAAGGACATCCCGGAGCTGAACTGGAGCTTCGGCTACTGGTACGCGCTCGGCCTGATGGGCATGACGATCCTGGTGCCGATGATCTGGTTCTGGCGCAAGGGCTGGCTGAGCAGCAGCTGAAACCACGGCCGGCAGGAGTGCGGTCTCCGAATTTGGACAAACATCGCCACGACATCGCGCGTGCCGGGACAGGCTTACAGTCCTGCCTCTTCTTGACAAGGGAGGGGCATCGCACCTATCTCGTCGTCGTCCCTCGGCACCTCCTGCCTGCACGGGATCCCTCCACTCGGAACGGTCCTCGATCGAACAAGCACGGGGTTCTCCCTCGTCAGCATCGATCATCGGCGTCCTGCCGATCGTTCCTCCCCTTCCGCACGATCGATCCCATTCGAGGCGTCCCATGCACCTCGCCGAACTCAAGGCAAAGACACCCTCCGACCTGCTGTCCTACGCCGAATCGCTGCAGATCGAGAACGCGTCGTCCCTGCGCAAGCAGGACATGATGTTCGCCATCCTCAAGAACCTGGCCGAGAACGACCAGGCGATCCACGGCGAAGGCACGCTGGAAATCCTGTCCGACGGGTTCGGCTACCTGCGCTCGCCGGAAGCCAACTTCCTGCCCGGGCCCGACGACATCTACGTCAGCCCAAGCCAGGTGCGGCGCTACGGCCTGCGCACCGGCGACACCGTGGAAGGTCAGATCCGGGCGCCGCGCGACGGCGAGCGCTATTTCGCCCTGCTCAAGCTCAACACCATCAACTTCGAGCCGCCCGAAGCGGTCCGGCACCGGATCAACTTCGACAACCTGACGCCGCTCTACCCCGATCGCCGCCTGAAGATGGAGAACGAGAGCGCGCCTGTGCCTGCCAAGGGGCAGAGCCGCGACTTCACTCCCCGCGTAATCGACCTGGTGTCGCCGATCGGCATGGGACAGCGCGCCCTGATCGTGGCCCCGCCGCGCACCGGCAAGACGGTGATGCTGCAGAGCATCGCCACCGCCATCTCGGCGAACCATCCCGAGGTGTTCCTGATCGTGCTGCTGATCGACGAGCGGCCGGAGGAGGTCACCGACATGGCGCGCACGGTGAAGGGGGAGGTGGTGTCGTCCACCTTCGACGAGCCGGCGACCCGCCACGTGCAGGTGACGGAGATGGTGCTGGAGAAGGCCAAGCGGCTGGTCGAGCACAAGCGCGACGTGGTGATCCTGCTGGACTCCATCACCCGCCTGGCGCGCGCCTACAACACCGTGGTGCCATCCTCGGGCAAGGTGCTGACCGGCGGCGTGGACGCCAACGCGCTGCAGCGGCCGAAGCGCTTCTTCGGTGCGGCGCGCAACATCGAGGAAGGCGGCTCGCTGACCATCATCGCCACCGCGCTGATCGACACCGGGTCGCGCATGGACGAGGTGATCTTCGAGGAGTTCAAGGGCACCGGCAACTCGGAGCTCATCCTCGACCGCAAGCTCTCCGACAAGCGCACCTTCCCGGCAATTGACGTGACCAAGAGCGGCACACGCAAGGAGGAGCTGCTGGTCGACAAGGGTGCGCTGTCCAAGATGTGGGTGCTGCGCCGGATCCTGAGCCCGATGGGCACCATGGACGCGATGGACTTCCTGCTCGACAAGCTGAAGTACAGCAAGACCAACCAGGACTTCTTTGACGCGATGAACACCTGACGACACCCGGCTGCCGGGCTTCGTCCGTCAGTCGGGGATCAGGATCGTGCTGCCGGTGGTCTGTCTCGACTCCAGCGCGCGATGCGCGTCTGCTACCTGCGACAACGGGAAGCTGCTTCCAATCTCGATCCGCACCGCTCCCTGCGCCACCACGTCGAACAGTTCCGTCGAGGCCTGCTCCAGCTGCTCGCGCCGGCCGATGAAGGTCGTCAGCTTGGGCCGGGTGACGTAAAGGCTGCCGCGGGCGGCGAGCATGCTGAGCGACACGCCGGTGACCTCGCCGGACGCGTTGCCGTAGCTGACCATCAGCCCGCGCGGCGCCAGGCAGTCGAGGCTCGGGACGAAGCTGTCCCGGCCGACGCTGTCGTACACCACCGGCACCATGGCGCCGCCGGTCAGCCGCCTGACCTTCTGCGGCAGGTCGTCCAGGCCGACGATCGTGTGGGTGGCGCCGTGGCGACCCACGAGCTCGGCCTTCTGCGTCGTCGACACCACGCCGATCACCGTTGCCCCGAGATGGGCTGCCCATTGGCACAGCAGCAGGCCGACCCCGCCGGCTGCGGCATGCACCAGGATCGTCTCGCCGGCCGCCAGCACGCGCACCTGTCGCAGCAGCGCCTGCACGGTGAGCCCACGCAGCATCATCGCTGCTGCGGTATGGGTATCGATCGCCTCCGGCAGACGCACCACCAGGTCTGCCGCGAGCACGCGGTAGCGAGCATAGGCGCCGAGCCGGGTCGGGTAGGCGACGCGGTCGCCGACCTTCAGCGTGGTGACGTCGCTGCCCACCGCCTCCACGACGCCGGCCGCCTCCATGCCGATCACCGCCGGCAACGTGGGCAGCTTGTACAGACCGGTGCGATAGTAGATGTCGATGAAGTTGAGGCCGATCGCCTCCTGGCGGATCAGGATCTCCTGCGCCGTCGGCGACGGCGTCGGCACGTCGTCCCAGCTGAGCGCTTCCGGGCCGCCATAGGCGTGGACACGGACCGCCTTGCTCATGCGGCGATGCCGCCTGCCTGACGATGCGGCCCTGCTGTCTCGAGCGAAAGCAGGAAGCGCTTGGTCTCGACGCCGCCGTCGGCCGAGAAGCCGCCGAGATGCCCGGCCGCAACCACCCGATGGCACGGGATCAGGATCGGCAAAGGGTTGCATCCGTTGGCCTGGCCGATCGAGCGCGCCGACCCGCCGACCAGGCGGGCAAGCTCGGCGTAGGTGCGTGTTTCGCCATACGGGATCGCACGCAGCGCTTCCCAGACGCGAGCCCGATAGGACGTCGACGGAACCGGCGCCAGATTGAGGGTGAAGCAGGTGCGCTCGCCGTCGAAATACGCGTGCAACTGGTCGCACGCGTCGCGAAGCAGGGCGGTCTCGGATTGCCCGCTGCTCCAACCCCAATCCAGCGCGACTATGGCATCCTCCTCCTGTGTCAGGGTCAGCGATCCGAGCGGAGAATGCAGTGACAGTTGTGGCAAGCAGTACCTCTCAGGCTGGCGCCGGCACCGTGCATCCATCGCAGTCCACGTCCGGCGCCGTGTCAAGCGCCGGGCTGCTGCGCACCAGCGACCTATCGGCGGAGCCGACAGGTGATCAGGGGGCGAAGCCGACAGACGGGCAGGCGACGATCTTCGCCCGGGCCACGGGAGCCGGACGCGCCGCAGTCGCGGTGATGCGGATCAGCGGCAGCGGAAGCGGGCCATTGCTGGACCGGTTGTGCGGCGGCCGGCCGGAGCCGCGCCGCGCCGTGCTGCGCGCCTTGCGTGCAGCGCCTGAGGGCGAGCTGCTGGACCGGGCGCTGGTGCTCTGGTTCCCCGGGCCTTCCAGCTACACCGGCGAGGATTGCGCCGAGCTGCACCTCCATGCCGGGCCCGCCGTGGTGGAGGCCGTTTCCGCCGCGCTGGTGGCGCTGGGCGCACGACCGGCGGAACCGGGCGAGTTCACCAGGCGGGCCTTCCTCAACAACCGGCTCGACCTGCTGGAAGCCGAAGGGATCGCCGACCTGATCGAGGCGGAAACCGAAGCCCAGCGACGACAGGCGCTGCGCCAGGCGGACGGGGCGCTAAGCCGGCTTTATGCCGACTGGGCAACACGACTGCGTCGTCTTCTGGCGCACCAGGAAGCGTTGATCGACTTTCCGGACGAGGATCTGCCATCGGAGATCGAGATCCTTCTCGTAGCCGAGGTGGACGCGCTCCGGCACGAGATGGCAGCGCATCTGGCCGAGGGCGAGCGGGCGAAGCGGATCCGGTCGGGGTTGTTCATCGCCATCGTCGGCCCGCCGAACGTCGGCAAGTCCAGCCTGCTGAACCGTCTGGCCGGACGCGAGGCGGCAATCGTTTCGGATCGTCCCGGCACGACGCGGGATGCGATCGAGGTGCGTCTGGTGCTGGGCGACGTCCCGGTGACGCTGGTCGACACAGCCGGCCTGCGCGACGCCGAGGACGCGCTGGAAGCGGAAGGGATCAGGCGCGCGCGTCGCCAGGCGGAGGAGGCCGACCTGGTCGTATGCGTCGCGGCCGGCGAACTCGTGCCGGACCAGCGGCCGGCCGGCGTGCAGGTCTGGAACAAGGTGGATCTGGCCGCGGCACCGCAAGGCTGGCTTGGTGTCAGCGCACGGACCGGTGCCGGGATTGCGACGCTTGAAGCCCGGCTGGCCAAGGAAGTGCGCAGCCTGACCGCCTCCACCTCCGGACCGCCGCTGACGCGGGCGCGGCATCGCGCCGGGATCATGGAGGCAGCGCAGCATCTGCAGGCGGCACGTCACCTGGAGCTTGCCGAACTGCGCGGCGAGGCGCTGAGGCTTGCCATGCAGGCGCTGGGACGCCTGACCGGCACGATCGGCGTGGAAGATCTGCTAGACACCGTGTTCAATCAGTTCTGCATCGGCAAGTGACGTGCGCGCATGGCCGCGGGCGAGACAGGGAACGCGGATGAGCGACCGGATGGACGTGATCGTGATCGGCGGCGGCCATGCCGGCTGCGAGGCCGCGGCGGCGGCCGCACGCATCGGCGCCAGGACGCTGCTGCTGACGCACCGGCGGGACACGATCGGCGCCATGTCCTGCAACCCGGCGATCGGCGGCATCGGCAAGGGGCATCTGGTTCGCGAGATCGACGCGCTCGACGGGCTGATGGGCGTTGCCGCCGATCGCGCAGGCATCCACTTCAAGCTGCTGAACCGATCCAAGGGACCGGCGGTGCACGGTCCCCGCGCGCAGGCGGACCGCTCGCTGTATCGCGCCGCCATCACCGAGCTGCTGGGAGCAACGCCCGGGCTGCAGGTGGTCGAGGGTGCGGTGGAGGACCTGCTGCTCGATCCCGACGGCTGCGCCTGCGGCGTCATCTGCGCTGACGGGCGTGCGTTCCGGTCCGGCGCCGTGGTGCTGACGGCCGGCACCTTCCTGCGCGGCATGATCCATGTCGGGCACCAGACCACGCCGGCAGGCCGGATCGGGGAGGCGCCTGCAACCGCTCTCGGTCAGCGTCTGGAGGCGCTGGGCTTGCCGCTCGGTCGCCTGAAGACCGGCACGCCGCCCAGACTGGCCCGCGACAGCATCGACTGGGACGCCCTTCCGGAGGATGCGGGCGATGCCGTGCCGGTCCCGTTCAGCCGCCTGACGACGCGGATCGACAACGCCCTGCTGTCGTGCCGGATCACCTCCACGACGCCGGCAACCCACGCGCTGATCCGCGACAACCTCCGCTTCTCGGCGGTGTATGGCGGCGCCATCTCCGGACGCGGCCCGCGCTACTGCCCCTCGATTGAGGACAAGGTGGTCCGCTTCGCCGAGCGCGAGCGGCACCAGGTGTTTCTCGAGCCGGAAGCCCTTCCCGGCAATCCTGGCGGCGACCTGGTGTATCCGAACGGCATCTCCACCAGCCTGCCCGCCGATATCCAGGCGTTGCTGGTCGCATCCATGCCGGGCCTGGAGCGGGCCCGTATCGTCCGCCCAGGCTACGCGGTGGAGTACGACTACGTGGACCCGCGTGCGCTGTGGCCCACGCTGGAGCTGAAGCGGATCGGCCGGCTGTTCCTGGCCGGCCAGATCAACGGCACCACCGGCTACGAGGAGGCGGCAGCACAGGGCCTGCTCGCCGGGGTCAACGCCGCCCGGCGCGCCGCCGGCAGCGATCCGGTCGTGGTGGACCGGGGGACCGGCTACCTCGGGGTGATGATCGACGACCTGACCACCCAGGGCGTTTCCGAGCCGTACCGGATGTTCACCTCGCGCGCCGAGTATCGGCTGACCCTTCGGGCGGACAACGCCGACCTCCGCCTGACAGGGATCGGCACCGACTGGGGCTGCGTCGGCCCGGTGCGAGCGGCCCTGTTCGCCGCTGACCGGAGGGCGATCGACGCGGCGATGCAGCAGGCAGCCGAAAGCTTCATGCCGGCGCAGCTTCTCCGCCACGGCCTGCCGACCACCGCAGACGGCCGCAGGCGGTCGGTGCTGGACCTGCTGGCGGCCGAGGTCGAGCCCGCATCCCTGGCATCGATCGCCCCCTGGCTGTCGCAGCTGCCGGACCGGATCAGGCTGCATCTGCACACCGAGGCACGCTATCGCGGCTATCTCGGCAGGCAGGCACGCGAGATCCGCCAGCTCGGTACGGAAACCACGCTGAGCCTTCCGCCGCAACTGGACTACCGCATGATCGGCGGCCTGAGCAGCGAGATGCGGGAGCGGCTGGCCCTGGCAAGACCTGCCAACTTCAGCGCCGCCCAACGCGTTCCCGGCGTCACCCCCGCCGCACTGATGGCCCTGCTGGCACACCTCCGAGCGGCATGACCTTCGACACCCTCACGCCACCCCTTCTGGCCGATGTTTCACGTGAAACATTGCAGCGTCTGAGCGTGTTCGCCGATCTGCTGCAACGCTGGAACGGGCGGATCAACCTGGTCTCGCCGCGCGACCTGCCCCAGCTGTGGAACAGGCACATCGCCGACAGCCTGCAGCTCCTGGAGGAGCTCCCCGCTGGCACGCCCTTCACGGATCTCGGCTCCGGCGGCGGCTTCCCCGGTCTGATACTGGCGATCGCCAACCACAGCCCGGTGACCCTGGTCGAGGCCGACCAGCGCAAGGCGAGCTTCCTGCGCGAAGCGGCCAGGGCCACCGGAACGACAGCCCACGTGGTGGCCCTGCGGATCGAGCAGGCGGATCTGCCACCTGCGCGCTACCTCACCGCCCGCGCGCTTGCCCCGTTGCCGCGCCTGCTGGATTGGTCGACACGGTTCCTGGCAGCCGACGGCGTCTGCCTGTTCCTCAAGGGCCGCAGCGCCGCGGACGAATTGACCGAAGCCGCCGCGGAATGGCACATGGCGATTTCCCGACGCCAAAGCCGGACCGATCCGGACGGCGTCATCCTCAGGCTGAGTGAAATCAGGCGTGTCAGACAGCCAGACCGGGAGCACGGCCGGTAGGCCCGGCGATTCGGCGTCCCCGATCCCGCACGTCCTGGCCATCGCCAACCAGAAAGGCGGCGTCGGCAAGACCACCACGGCCATCAACCTGGCCACGGCGCTTGCGGTGCAGGGGCGCAGCGTGCTGCTGATCGACCTTGATCCCCAGGGCAACGCCTCGACCGGCCTGGGCATCGACCACGGCCGACGTGCCGGCAGCTACGCCCTGATCACGGAAGGGGAGCCGCTGGATCGGCTGTCGGTCGGAACCGAGATCCCGGGACTGTGGGTGGTTCCAGCGGACAACGAGCTCGCCGGCGCCGAGATTGAGCTGGTCGAGATGCAGCGGCGCGAGTACCGCCTGCGCGACTCCCTGACCGCACAGGACGCGCAACGCCACGACTTCGTCCTGATCGACTGCCCGCCCAGCCTGGGCCTGCTGACCCTTAACGCGCTGGTCGCCGCTCACTCGGTGCTGGTGCCGCTGCAATGCGAGTTCTTCGCCCTGGAGGGCGTCAGCCAGCTGATCCGCACCGTGGAGCGCGTCCGACGCGCCTTCAACCCGCGCTTGCGTTTGCAAGGCCTGGTACTGACCATGTTCGACCGCAGGAACAACCTGTCCGAGCTGGTCGCCGCCGACGCGCGCGGCTTCTTCGGCGAGCAGGTGTTCGAGACCATGATCCCGCGCAACATCCGCATCTCCGAAGCCCAGAGCCACGGTAAGCCGGCCCACCTGTACGACCCCAGGTCGAGCGGCGCACTCGCCTATGTCCGGCTGGCGGACGAGCTGCTCAGCCGCGCCGAGCGGGAGCCGGCCCGATGAGCAACCCGCCACGGCTCGGCCGCGGACTGGCTGCCCTGCTCGGCGACCGCAGCCATGACGCGCCGGACCGCTCGGGCGAGGGCATCCACGCCCTGGCGATCGAGCTGCTGGAAGCGGGACCATTCCAGCCGCGTCAGGTCATGGAACCCGACTCGCTGGAGGAGCTGACGGAATCGATCCGCGCCCGCGGCATCCTGCAGCCGATCCTGGCCCGCCCGCATCCCGTTCAACCCGGCCGCTACCAGATCATCGGTGGCGAACGGCGCTGGCGGGCGGCGCAGAAGGCGGGCCTGCACGCGGTGCCCGTGCACGTGCGCCACCTGGCCGACGCCGAGGCGATGGCCGCGTCCCTGGTCGAGAACCTGCAGCGCCAGGACCTCAACGCCATCGAGGAGGCCGAAGGCCTGCACCGCCTGATGCGCGACTACGCGATGACGCAGGAGGAGCTCGCCGGCGCCGTCGGCAAGTCGCGCAGCCACGTCGCCAACACCATCCGCCTGCTCCAGCTCCCGGCCAGCGTGCGGCGCGAGGTGATGAACGGCGCCCTGTCCGCCGGCCATGCCCGTGCCCTGATCGGCCATCCCGATCCCGCCAAGGCCGCCCTGGCGGTGATCGCCAGGCGCCTGTCCGTGCGCCAGACCGAGGCGCTAGCGCAGAGCCACATCAACGCCGCCCGGGTGGCGCCACCTGCCGCCCGCGCTGCGATCAACCAGCGGGAGGGCAAGGATCCGGAGCTTGCAGCCCTTGAACGTGAGCTGCGCCAGACGCTCGGCCTCAAGGTGGAGCTGCAGTTCGACGGCCGGGGCGGCCAGCTGCGGATCAACTACGACACGCTGGACCAGCTCGACGGCGTGTTGCTCCTGCTGAACCGGGCTGCGTCCTGACGGGCATTCCGCAATCGCAGGGGCCCGGCTCTTTCCATGCCGTGCCGGCACTGCTATAGCGCCCCCACCTCGAAGAGGGCGCATAGCTCAGTTGGTAGAGCAGCTGACTCTTAATCAGCGGGTCGTAGGTTCGA
>CALMVN010000288.1:2566-2969 GCA_937873225.1 uncultured Acetobacteraceae bacterium | reverse complement strand
CCATGTATGGCGCAACCCCGAAGCCCCGCCCGGGCTCGACCGGCTGGTGCTGCGAGCCGACGCCGCGTCCACCGTGCACCAGCTGGTGTGGCTGGTCGACGGCGCGCCCGCCTCGATCGGCGCCCCCGGCACCCCGTTCTACTGGCCGCTGCTCCCCGGCCGGCACCGCTTCCAGGTGCGCCTGCCGCTGCAGGACGAGCGCTCCGCCCCCGTTTCCGTGGTGGTCGAATGACGCCGCCGGCCCTGCGCGCCGGGCGCTCCTCCGCCTGGCGTCTTCGCCGCGCCGGCAACGGGCCCACCACCCGCCCCGGAGGCTACGACCCGAACACGCGGATCAACGACGGCGCGCGGACCGACTGGATGCCCACCGCTCGCCCGGCACCCGCCTTCATGCTGGACGCCT
>CALMVN010000288.1:0-2556 GCA_937873225.1 uncultured Acetobacteraceae bacterium | reverse complement strand
ACGTCCCCGGCTGGATGCTCGAACACGGCACGTCGGACGGCCCGAGGATCGACCCGGTGCCGCTGCCGAACCATGTCGGCGCGGTGACGACGGCGGACGCGCTCGGTCATGAGGACGCGCTCGCCGCGCATTACCGACGCATCCTCGACGTCGCGCCGCCCCGGGAACGATGGCGGCGGGACCGCGCACGCTTTGCCCGCTTCGACGTCGACCTCGTGATCGGGATCGCCGGCGAGCACCCGCTGCAGATCGACATGTTCGGCGGCACGGTCCTGGCCGCGACCGAGCTGCTCGGGCAACTGGCCGATCCCGCCCCGCCCGACGACATCCTCTACGACAACCTCGACCAGGGCTGGGCCCTGCGCATGACGGCCGTGGCGGAGGAAGTGTTCACCCTGGAATGGGACTGGGAACGGCCACTCGACGAGGACACGCCCCGCGCCCTACGGTTTCCCCGCCCGCTCCTGGCCGCCCAGGCCCGGGATGCCCTGCGACGGCTGGAGCACGTGCACGGCGCCCTGGTGCGGACCGTCGGCACCGACCTGTGGATGCCCCCGCGCCGCCAATAAGCGCCGTCGCAACGCAGCGCCGTCGCCGGCCTCCCCACGGCGCGATGCCGTCAGGACCGATCACCATCCTGGTCGGCATCCTGCAGGTGGGTGGTTATGCTGGGTTTGAGGCTTTGGCGGACAGAGGCACCGTCACCCTCGCGGCTTGCTGGGCTCATGCTCGACGCAAGTTCTTTGAGCGGCACGAGGCAGGCTCGCCTGTCGCCACCGAGGCGGTCAAGCAGATCGGCGAGCTTTACAAGATCGAGGCGACAATCCGGGGCCCGCCGCCAGATGAGCGGCTGCGGGTGCGCAAGCAGCACTCACTGCCCCTGGTCGAGGTTCTGCAGGCCTGGCTGGACCTGCAGCTATCGCGCCTGCCGAGCGGATCGCGGCTGGCCGAGGCGATCCGCTACGCGCTCGGGCGGTGGTCGGCGCTGACCGTCGATCCGCTTTGCGGCTCGATCCTCGACGATGGACCCGTTGACCTGGATACGAACTCGGTCGAGCGAGCGATCCGGCCGATTGCGCTCAGTCACAGAAACAGCTTGTTCGCCGGGAGCGAGGGCGGCGCGAACCGATATGCGATCGTTGCACCCCTGCGACGGACATCCATCGCGCTACATCGAGGATCTCCTGCCGATAGATAGGCAAAACAGCCGCAGCCAAGTTCAAGGATAATAATCGTCATTTCATGCTGGTGCAGGGAGTGTTGCGCAAACGCATTGACTCACCATTCCAACGAAGGCATTCCAACGACGAACCGGCGCCGGACCCCGCCCTCAGTTCGAGATAGTCTTCACCAGGCGCGAGAGCGATCCATGCGCCATCGTGCTGATCAACAAGGCGTGGCGTTTGCGCAACAGGAAGTTCCACCACCACAGCCGTCTGAGCTTCAGCCCCTTCACTGAATATGATCAGAAACAGTGATGTTTTCTGTGTCGACCATGACCCCATATACTGAATGGTAGGGGCATAGGCGTCAGGCCATGTATGGCTCCACTTGCACTTGCCGGCCATGTTGCAGAGCGCGACGTGGGCCGTCTGGGTGTCACCAATGCCTTCATCCCATACGATCCAGCGCCGACCATCCGGACGCACAGGATCTTCCAAGATGAGCTGCAGTGTTCGCGCGGGCACGGATGCGACACGAGCAGCGACGGATACATCAGCTGCCGCACAGATCCTACAAAACGTTCCGGCCATGAAGCCAGCCAACAAAGTCACTCGAAAGAGGATTATTGCGAGTGACCGCACTATTTCTTTTTCCATGATCGGAGAGGCCTACCCGGTGGAACGATCTCAATACGTTCGATAGTGCTGACACCTGCGCTGGAGTCTGTAACGGAACCAGAGCTATCATTTAAAATTATTACCATTGCTGACCTACACAAGTTCAATACCCAACTTGAATCCTTATTTATTCCGTTCTTTATGTTTTCAAATCCAAGATCATTTACTCTAACGACCACAGACCGTTCAGCATAGGCCAATTCAAGCAAGGTTCCAGAGGAAGCGCATGCCAGTTAGATTTTGGCAACAACGCTGCTGTGAAGCCGCTGTGTGAAACAAAGTTGACCGGAAGCTGTTGGCCGACACTGCCCCAGCCCGCTGCCGAACCGCGTGTCACCGGCCTCGCCGCAACTGTGCTCGGCTACATCGCCGGTCCCGCCGCGACCCTCGACCTGCGTCATATCCCCGACTTCTTTCGGAAGGTTTCGATAACGGGATGACACCTGCGCGTCAGCGCGCCGCATCAGCCGCCGTCGACACTGCGTTCCGACGTCGGAACGGAACCGTCCTCCCCGGCCGGCGGCCACGCGCCGCACGCCCGGCGCCTCCCTGTCCATCCCCGGCTACGCACCTCTCGCGTCGGCCGCGACAGACGCGCACGGTCGGCCTGACGCCCCTTTCCGACAGGACGCCTGCGCGTCACCTCAATGCGGCGTGCCCCCCGGCATCGCCGGCATCCCGTTCGGCATCGCCGGCATCCCGCCAGGCATGGCCG
>CALMVN010000287.1:582-2888 GCA_937873225.1 uncultured Acetobacteraceae bacterium | reverse complement strand
GGCCGGTTCGGTCGGATGATGCCCTAGATGCAGGTCCTGTCCACGATCGCCGCCCTGCGCGCCGCGCGACGCGGGATCGGCACGCTCGGCCTAGTGCCGACCATGGGCTTCCTGCATCGCGGCCACCTGTCGCTGGTCGAGCGCGCCTGCGCCGAATGCGGCGCGGCCGCCGCCAGCATCTTCGTCAACCCGGCCCAGTTCGGCCCCCACGAGGACCTCGGGCGCTACCCGCGCGACCTCCCGCGCGACCTCCGGCTGCTGGAGCAGGCCGGTGCGTCGCTCGCGTTCGTGCCGGACGCGGGCGAGATCTACCCGCCCGGCTTCGCCACCCGGATCGACGTCGGCGCGGTGGCCGAACCCCTGGAAGGCGCCGCGCGGCCCGGCCACTTCTCCGGCGTGGCCACGGTGGTGGCCAAGCTGCTCAACATCGTGCAGCCCGACCGCGCCTATTTCGGCCAGAAGGACGCGCAGCAGGTCGCGGTGATCCGACGCATGGTGCGCGACCTCGACATCCCGGTGGAGGTCGTGGTGGGCGACACCGTGCGCGACCCGGACGGCCTCGCCCTGTCCAGCCGCAACACCTACCTGACGCCCGGCCAGCGCGCGCGGGCACCGGCGCTGCACCGGGCCCTGCGGTCCGCGGAGGCCCTGTTCGCCGCCGGGGAGCGCCGCGCCGCGGTGCTGCGCACGGCGGTGCACGCCGCCCTCGGCGCCGATGCGGAGCTGTCCGTCGACTACGTCGGCGTGTCCGACCCGGACACCATGGAGGAGATCGAGCGGGTCGGGAGCCGGGCGCTGGTGTCGCTCGCGGTCCGCCTCGGCCGCACGCGCCTGATCGACAACGTCGTGCTGTCCGCTTCCTGAACGGCGTTCACGCGCCGGTCATCGCCCGCGCCAGCGCCACGTCCTCCGGCGTGTTGACGTTGAAGAACGGGTCGTGCGGCACGGCCTCGAACCGCACCTCGCGCATCCCGAGCGGGACCGAGGCCGCCCGGACGCCGAAGGCCCGGCCCGGCGCGTCCGGCCCGAGCCGGTGCAGGTACTCCGCAAGCCCGTCCCGCCATGGCACCGGCCACAGCGCCACCAGGTGATGCCGCCGCCCGCCCGACACCGCCACCGCGGGCGCCGGCGCCAGCGCGCGGCACAGGTCGCGCGGAACGAACGGCGTGTCGCCCGGCACCGTCAGCAGGCGGTCCGCCTCCTGCTCCGCCGCCCATTCGAGCGCGCGCAGCAGCCCGCCGAGCGGGCCGATCCCGCGCCTGCGGTCCGCCAGCACCGGCAGCCCGAACCGGTCGAAGCGTTGCGGATCGCCGTTGGCGCCCAGCGCCACCCGGTCGACCTGCGGCCGCAGCCGATCGAGGATCAGGGACAGGATGGGAACGCCGCCGATGGCGACCAGCGTCTTGTCGATCCCGCCCAGCCGTCGCGCCTCGCCGCCGGCGAGGATCACCGCCACGGTGCCGGCCATCGTCCGGCTCCTCCCGGGATCGTGCTGGGGCGAACGACGGGGTTCGAACCCGCGACATCCAAGACCACAACCTGGCGCTCTACCAGCTGAGCTACGTCCGCCACACAGCGGCGCCGGGTTTAGAAGAGCGGCCCTGTCCCGTCAATCACCGGCTGCGTTCGTGAACAGCGTTCAGGCGAGGTGGCGGCGCAGGCGGTCGAGCGCCTCGCGCAGCACCGCCTCGCGCTTGCAGAAGGCGAAGCGCACGTAGTGCTCCGGGGCGTCCGGCGCGCCGTAGAAGGCGGAAACCGGGATCGCCGCCACCCTCGCCTGCTCGGTGATGCGCCGGCAGAACGCCGCGTCGCCGCCGTACCCGAACGGTCGGATGTCGGCGATCAGGAAGTAGCTGCCCGCCGTGGGCAGCACGCCGAAGCCGAGCGCGGACAGGCCGTCGGCGAGCAGGTCGCGCTTGGCGGCGAGGTCGCGGCCGAGGGCGCCGAAGTAGTCCGCGTCCTTGTCCAGCCCGAAGGCCACCGCGCGCTGCAGGTTGGGCGGCGTGGCGAAGACGAGGGTCTGGTGCGCCTTGGCGATCACCGCGGCGAGCGGCGCCGGCGCGGTCACGTAGCCCACCTTCCAGCCGGTGAGCGAGAAGCTCTTGCCGGCGCTGCCGATGCGCACGCAGCGCTCGCGCATGCCCGGCAGCGTCATCAGCGGCACGTGCCGCACGCCGTCGAAGGTCAGGTGCTCGTACACCTCGTCGCAGATCGCATACGCGTCGTGCCGCTGCAGCAGCCCGGCCAGCACCCCGAGGCAGCCATCCAGCCAGCCGCCATTGGGCACCGAATCCAGGTGCGAACCC
>CALMVN010000287.1:0-572 GCA_937873225.1 uncultured Acetobacteraceae bacterium | reverse complement strand
CGGCCAGCACCCCGAGCTCGTCCGCGTCGAACACCTTGCCCGACGGGTTCATCGGCGTGTTGAGCAGCACCGCCTTGGTGCGCGGGCCGAACGCCGCCTCCAGCGCCGCGCGCGGCAGCCGCCAGTCCGGCGGCGACAGCCGGACCAGGCGCGGCACCGCGCCCAGCAGCCGCACCGCCGGCAGGTAGGTGTCGTACAGCGGCTCGAACAGCACCACCTCGTCGCCCGGCTCGACCAGCGCCGCCAGCGAGGCCGCCAGCGCCTCCGTGGCGCCCGAGGTCACCACCACCTCGGTCAGCGGGTCGACATCCAGGCCGTGGAAGCGCCGGTTGGAGCGCGCCACCGCGTCGCGCAGCTCGGGCAGGCCGGTGAGCGGCGCATACTGGTTGCGGCCGTCGAGCAGCGCGTCGGCCGCCACCCGGACCATGTCGGCCGGCCCCTCGGTGTCCGGGAATCCCTGCCCGAGGTTGATCGCGTCGTGGCGCCGCGCCAGCGCCGACCTCACGGTGAAGATCGGGGGGGGCGCCTCGGCGAGGAGGCGGTGCGGTGTCTGCTGCGGGGGGTGGGGGGCG
>CALMVN010000286.1 GCA_937873225.1 uncultured Acetobacteraceae bacterium | reverse complement strand
ACACCTGGCTGGTCGACTGGCCAGGCGGCACGCTGGTGATCGATCCCGGCTGCGACGATCCGGCGCATCTGGACGCGATCCTGGCCGAGGCGCCGGGCGGCGTGTCGCACATCCTGCTGACCCACACCCACCGCGACCACCTCGGCGGCGCGGACGCCCTCGGGCATCGCAGCGGAGCGCCGATCGCCGGCCACCAACGCAGCGCGCATCCGCAGTTCCAGGCGCCGCTCGGCCTCGGCGATGGCGACCGGGTCGGCAGCCTGCTGGTGCTGGACACGCCCGGCCACGCCATGGACCACCTCTGCTTCGCGACCGATGACGGCATCCTGTTCACCGGCGACCACGTGATGGGCTGGTCCACCTCCGTGGTGCCGCCGCCGCCCGCAGGCGACCTGTCCCTGTTCGTCGCCAACCTCGAGCGCGTCCGCGACCGCGACGACCGGCTGATGCTGTCGGCGCACGGTCCGGCGATTGAGCATCCGCGGGCGCTGGTGCAGAGCCTGCTCGACCATCGCCAGGCCCGCGAGGCGTCGATCGCGTCGGTGCTGACCAGGGCGCCGCTGCCGTTCGAGGCGGTGTTCGCGCGCGCCTACCGCAACCTCCGGCCGGACCTTCAGGCGCCGGCGCGGGCCAACCTGCTGTCGCACCTCCTCAAGCTCGAAGCGGACGGACGGGCCATGCAGGATGCGCAAGGCTGGCGCTCGTCCGGCTGATCCCCTAATCGGTCGGGCACCCGCATGAAGGACCCCGCCTTGATCCGATCCCTGCTGCTGACGACGGCGCTGCTGACGGCGCCGCTCCCGTTCGCGTCCGGCGCACGCGCCGACGACACCACCGTGAAGATCAGCAAACCCGACCACCCGGTCCCGCACCTGGAGAACGACGAGGCCGGCAGCGACGGGAGCGTCGACGCGGGCGGGCAGCACGTCGACTACCATGCGGTCGCCGGCACCCTGGTGGTGCATCCCCGCGGCTGGGACGACGCGGCGAAGACGGGCACGGACGCGGACAAGTCCGCCGACGACAACCCGACCGCGGAAGCGTCGATGTTCTACGTCGCCTATTTCCGCAAGAACGCGAAGGCGGAGAACCGGCCGATCACCTTTCTCTACAACGGCGGTCCGGGCTCCTCCTCCGTCTGGCTGCACATGGGCGCGCTCGGCCCCAGGCGGGTGGTGACGCCCGACCACAGCCACGGCCCGGCCGCACCGTACCAGCTGGTCAACAACGACCAGAGCCTGATGGACGCGAGCGACCTGGTGTTCGTCGACGCGCCGGGCACCGGCTTCTCGCGCATCGCCGGCAAGGACAAGGAGAAGGACTTCTTCGGCGTGGACCAGGACGCCTACGCGTTCGACCAGTTCATCACCACCTTCCTGTCCAAGTACGGCCGCTGGAACTCGCCCAAGTACCTGTTCGGGGAAAGCTACGGCACCACCCGCTCGGCGGTGCTGGCCAACGAGCTGGAACAGGACAACGTCGACCTCAACGGCGTGATCCTGCTGTCGCAGATCCTCAGCTTCGACCTCAGCGTGGACGGGCCGCTGGCCAACCCGGGGATCGACGAGCCCTACATCGCCGCCCTGCCGACCTATGCCGCCACCGCCTGGTACCACCACAAGCTGCCCGGCACGCCGCCCGCCGACCTGCCCGCCTTCCTCGCCGAGGTGGAGGCCTATGCCGGCACCGACTATGCGTCGGCGCTGCAGCAGGGCGCGCTGCTCGACCACGACCATCTCGAGGCGGTGGCGAAGAAGCTCAACCAGTACACCGGGCTGCCGGTGGCCTACCTGGAAAAGGCCAACCTGCGCGTCGACGGCGGCATGTTCGAGCACGCCCTGCTCAGCGACGACACCAGCAACACCGGCCGGTTCGACACCCGCTTCGCCGGTCCCAGCATGGACCCGCTGGCGAAGGAGGCGGAGTACGACCCGCAATCGGCGGCGATCGGCTCGGCCTACGTGTCCGCGTTCAACGACTACGTGCGCCGGCAGCTCGGCTATGGCGGCACCAGGGCGTACAAGTCCGAGATCCAGGTCGACAACTGGGACATGAAGCACCAGCAGCCGAACACGTCGCAGCCGGCGACCGGCTCGCTCAACGTGATGCCGGACCTGGCGGCGGCGATGGTGTACAACCCGAACCTCAAGGTGCAGCTCAACCAGGGCTACTACGACCTGGCGACGCCGTATTTCGGCGGCGAGTACGAGATGCGCCACCTGCCGATGCCGCGCGCGCTGCAGGCCAACATCGAGTTCCGGCACTACGAGTCCGGCCACATGGTCTATGCCCACCAGGACTCGCTGAAGCAGCTGCACGACAACGTCGCCGACTTCATCCGCAGGACGCAGACCGGCGGCGGGATGGCCAAGCCGCCCGCACCTGCAAAGCAGGCAGGCTGATCAGGCGGCAGCCGTTCCCGCAGGTCCAGGTTCCGCAGGTTCGGGTGCTACGGCGGGAGTCGAGCAGCGTGTCGACGCGCTGCTCCGACAGCGCTGCCAGACGGTTCAGCGATGCGTCCGGTGCAGCATCAGGATCGACCGGGCGAGGCCATACACTGCACGCGACACGCCGCGGCTGACCCCGTCTCGCTCGGCAGCCGGAGTCGTTGTGGATCGCCTGTCGCCTTGTCACCCATGACCGGACACGAAGAAGGCCGGCTCCCTGCGGAACCGGCCTTCTTCAACTCCGAACCGGAGAATGCGATCAGGCGGACTTGCTCATGATCTCGTCAGCGATGTTGCGCGGCACCGGATCGTAGTGGTGGAACTGCATGGTGAAGGATGCGCGGCCCTTGGTCATGGAGCGCAGGTGCGAGATGTAGCCGAACATCTCCTTCAGCGGCACCTGGGCCCGCACCAGCACCGTCGAGCCGGAGCTCTCCTGGTTCTGGATCTGGCCGCGGCGGCGGTTCAGGTCGCCGACCACGTCGCCGACATGGTCCTGCGGCGTGGTGCACTCGACGTCCATGATCGGCTCCAGGATCACCGGGCTCGCGCGCTTCATGCCCTCGCGGAAGCAGGCCTTGGCCGCGATCTCGAACGCCAGCGCGGACGAGTCGACGTCGTGGTACTTGCCGTCGAGCAGGGTGTACTTGAAGTCCACCGTCGGGAAGCCGGCCAGCACGCCGGTCGAGGCCTGCACCTTGATGCCCTTCTCGACCGCCGGGATGTACTCCTTCGGCACCGTGCCGCCGACCACCTTGTTCTCGAACGAGATGCCGACGTTGCGCTCCACCGGGGCAAACTCGATCTTCACCTCGGCATACTGGCCCGACCCGCCCGACTGCTTCTTGTGGGTGTAGGTCTCGACGTGCGCCTTGGTGATGGTCTCGCGATACGCCACCTGCGGCGCGCCGATGTTGGCGTCCACGCCGTACTCGCGGCGCAGCCGGTCGATGATGATCTCCAGGTGCAGCTCGCCCATGCCGGACAGGATGGTCTGGCCGGTCTCCTGGTCGGTCTTGAGGCGCAGGCTCGGATCCTCGCCGGCGAGCTTCTGCAGCGCCAGCGTCATCTTCTCGACCGCCTCCTTGGTCTTCGGCTCGACCGAGATGTCGATCACCGGCACCGGGAACGCCATGCGCTCCAGCACCACCGGGTCGGCGGCGTCGGCCAGGGTGTCGCCGGTGCCGGTGTCCTTCAGCCCCACGAAGGCGGCGATGTCGCCGGCCTGCACTTCCTTGATCTCGGCACGCTTGTCGGCGTGCATCTGGAACATGCGGCCGATGCGCTCCTTGTGGTCCTTGGTGGTGTTCAGCACCTGGTCGCCGGACTTCAGCGAGCCGGAGTAAACGCGCACGAAGGTCAGCGTGCCGTACTTGTCGTTGATGATCTTGAAGGCGAGGCCGGAGAAGCTGCCCTTCGGGTCGACCTTGATCAGGCGGCGGGTGCTCGGATCGGCATCCTCCTGGCCCTCCTCGGCGGCGACGCGGATGCCCTCGCGGTCGTCCGGCGCCGGCAGGTAGTCGAGCACGGCGTCGAGCAGCGGCTGCACGCCCTTGTTCTTGAACGCGGTGCCGCACAGCACCGGGCGGAACGCGCCGGAGATGGCGCCGGCCTTGATGCAGCGCTTCAGGGTCGCGACGTCGACGTCGCCCTTGTCGAAGTACTCCTCCATCGCCTCGTTGTCGACGGAAAGCGCGGTGTCGAGCAGCAGCTGGCGCGCCTCGGCCGCCTTCTCCGCGAGCTCGGCCGGGATCGCCTCGTCGTGGAACTTGGCGCCCAGCTCGCCGCCTTCCCAGATGATCGCCTTCATCTCGACCAGGTCGACGACGCCGACAAAGCTGTCCTCGATGCCGATCGGCAGCTGCAGCGGCAGCGCCACGATGTCGAGCTTCTCCTTCAGCGTGTCGAACGCGCGGTAGAAGTCGGCGCCGGTGCGGTCCAGCTTGTTGATGAAGATGATGCGCGGCACGTTGTAGCGATCGGCGAGACGCCAGTTGGTTTCCGACTGCGGCTGCACGCCGGCCACGCCCTCGATGATGAAGATGGCGCCGTCGAGCACGCGGAGCGAGCGGTTCACCTCGATGTTGAAGTCGATGTGGCCGGGGGTGTCGATGATGTTGATGCGGTGGTCCTTCCACTCGCACGTGACCGCGGCCGAGGTGATGGTGATCCCCCGCTCGCGCTCCTGCTCCATGTAGTCGGTGGTGGTGTTGCCCTCGTGGACCTCGCCGATCCGGTGCGACACGCCGGTGTAGTAGAGGATCCGCTCCGTGGTCGTGGTCTTGCCCGCGTCGATGTGCGCGGTGATGCCGATGTTGCGGATCTTGGACAGGTCGGACACGGTTCGGGCTCCTCAAACCAGAAAGGCGCGACGGGACCGGGGCCCCGCGCGCCTTCCGGGGCCGCGGGCGATGCCCGATCGGCCGAAAGACTATTCGGGCCCTCACATGCGCGAGATGCCCCGGATTTGCAAGGAGGAACCGGGCGGCGACGCGCCCGGGACCGGGTCCTCAGGCGGTGGCGGCGGCCTGCTTCTTCGCCTGCGCGCGCTGGATGCGGCGCTTGAGCGACTGCGCCTCTTCCGGCAGGCGGCGGTTCGGCGTGGTCAGCAGGAACGCGTCCAGCCCGCCGTTGTGCTCGATGGTGCGCAGGCCGTGCGTGGTGACCCGGATCCGGACCGAGGTGCCCAGCACGTCGGACAGCACCGCGGTCTCCTGCAGGTTGGGCAGGTAGCGGCGGCGGGTCTTGTTGTTGGCGTGGCTGACGTTGTTGCCCGTCAGCACACCCTTGCCGGTCATCTCGCAGCGGCGCGACATCGTTCGATCCTTGCTTGGGCTCCGTCCCGTCCCGGCTTGCCGGACGCGGGGACGAGCGAAAGACGCCGGTGCGGAGCCGGCGTCGTTCGGGCTGGCGCGGCTTATCGCGGAGCCGGGCCGATCCGTCAAGCGCCCGGACCGGATCAGGCCCGGCCGGCCTCATGGTCGTTGGACGGGTGCAGCTCGCCGGCGCGCACGCTGTTGATCGCGTTCTCCAGCATGCGCACCATCGCCCGCTCGTCCATGGTACGGGCCAGCAGCCCCAGCGAGCCGCCCAGCAGGGCCGAGGCGATCGCCAGCGGCGGCAGGTTCTCGCCCAGCATGTACTCGATCGCCTTGTCGATCACCGCACCCGCATGGCTGAGCTCGGCCGGCACCGAGCCGTCCTGTCCCAGGGGTTGCTCTCCCAGGGGCTGCTCTCCCAGGGGCTGCTCTCCCCGCGCCTGTTCCAGGCGCGTCCGTTCCGGGCGTTTGTCGCCGGCCGTCGGGTTCAGGCTCATCTCGTTTCCTCCACAGGCGGCACACATGGATCGCGGTCCCGTCCTATGCCAGGGCCGCCCCCTGCAGTTCGGGCGAGAGCACGCCGTCCGCATGCGCCTCGGCGTCCTCCTCCTCCGACTGCGCCGCCCACATGCGGGCATAAAGGCCGTCCGCCTCCAGCAGGCTGCGATGGGTGCCGCGCTCGGCGATCAGCCCGTCCACCAGCACCAGGATCTCGTCGGCGTCGACCACGGTGGACAGCCGGTGCGCGATCACCAGCGTAGTGCGGTCGGCCGCGACGGTGCGCAGCGCTGCCTGGATCTCCTGCTCGGTGTGGGTGTCGAGGGCGCTGGTCGCCTCGTCCAGCACCAGCACGCGCGGGTTCTTCAGGATGGTGCGGGCGATCGCCACACGCTGCTTCTCGCCGCCCGAAAGCTTGAGCCCGCGCTCGCCGACCCGGGTGTCGTAGCCTTCCGGCAGGCTGCAGACGAAGTCGTGCACCTGCGCCAGGGCAGCCGCCTGCTCGATCTCGGCCTGCGTGGCGCCGATCCGGCCATAGGCGATGTTGTAGCGGATGGTGTCGTTGAACAGCACCGTGTCCTGCGGCACCACGCCGATCGCGGCGCGCAGGGAGTCCTGGGCATAGTCGCGCACGTCGTGCCCATCGATGGTCACCCGGCCCTCGGTCACGTCGTAGAAGCGGAACAGCAGCCGGCTGAGGGTGGATTTTCCCGCCCCGGTCGGCCCGACGATGGCGGTGCGGCCGCCCGGTCGCACCGCGAAGCTGACCCCGTGCAGGATCTCCCGGTTCGGCCGGTAGCCGAAGCGCACGCCTTCGAACCGCACCTCCGCCGGCGGCGCGTCGGCGAGCCGGGCCGGCAGCAGCGCGGGCGCAGGCGGATCCCGCACCTCCCGGTCCTCGCCAAGCAGGCGGAACATCTGCTCCAGGTCCACCACCCCCTGCCGAAGCGAGGCGTAGACGAAGCCGAGGAAGTTCAGCGGCCCGTAGAGCTGCATCAGGTAGGTGTTGACCAGCACGAACTTGCCCACCGTGAGCCGGCCTGCCGCCACCCCGTTCGCCGCCATCAGCATGATCACCGCCAGCGCCACGGCGATGATGGTCGCCTGGCCGACGTTGAGCATGTTGAGCGAGACCTGGGTGCGCACCGCGGCCCGTTCGTAGCGCGCCTGGGTCTCGTCGTAGCGGCGGACCTCGTGGCCTTCGTTGCCGAAGTACTTCACCGTCTCGAAGTTGAGCAGGCTGTCCAGCGCCTTGGTGCTGGCCTCGCTTTCGACCTCGTTCATGCGCCGGCGTATGCCGATGCGCCAGCCGGTGAAGGCCACGGTGAAGCCGACATACACCACCACCGTGAGCAGGGTGGCGAGCGCGAAGCGCCAGTCGAACAGCCGCCAGATCACCGCGGTGACCATCAGCGTCTCGAGCAGGGTCGGCACGATGTTGAACACGCCGAGCCGCAGGATCAGCTCGATCGCCTGGGTGCCGCGCTCGATCGCCCGGGTCACGCCGCCGGTCTGCCGGTCGAGGTGGAAGCGCAAGGACAGTCCGTGCAGGTGGCGGAAGGTCTGCATCGCCGCGACCCGGATCACCCGCTGCTTGACCGGCGCGAACACCGCGTCGCGCAGCTCGCCGAAGCCGCCGCTGGCGATACGCAGCAGCCCGTAGCCGACGATCAGCCCGAACGGCACCACAAGCAGGTGGGTGGGATCACGGTGCGAAAGCCGGTCGATGGCACGCGCGTACACCAGCGGCACGCAGATCGTCGCCACCTTGGCCGCGACCAGCAGCGCGACGGCCGCGACCACGTGCAGCCGGGTCCTGAGGTCCCCGCGCGGCCAGAGATAGGGCAGCAGGCCGCGCACGGTGGCCAGCGCCGTCGGACGCGGCGCCGGCTCGGATGAAGGGATCGTCATGTCCCGGATGTGGCATGCGTGCCGAGGGTTGCAAAGGCGGGAGCGGCGATTGCCAACCCTTGGCGGCGTCCGGGCGTTGGCCGCGCATGACCATCCCCTTCCTGCGACACGTCGAGGCCTGCAACAACGCCCGCCTGCCCGGCGGCCGCCTCCGCTTCCTGCTCGGCGACCAGCAGGTGGGCTGGGTGGCGCCGGCGCTGGTGCCGGAACTCCAGGAACGCGACGTCCGGTGCGAGGGGGATGCGCTGGTGCTGGAGGATGCGCAGCGGCTGCCCGCGCTGGGCGAGGCGCTGGCACGAAGCGGATGGTTCCGGCACCGCGCCGAGCCGTTCGACGTGCGGGCCGATCCGGACGGTCCGGTTCTGGCGACGCTCGACCGCGGCGCCCTTCCCGCCTTCGGCATCCTGGCCGACGGGGTGCACCTGAACGGCCTGGTGGAGCGCGCCGACGGCACGCATCTCTGGGTCGGCAGGCGGGCGGCGAACAAGCTGCTCGACCCGGACAAG
Organism: uncultured Acetobacteraceae bacterium; assembly: GCA_937873225.1. Taxonomy (GTDB): domain Bacteria; phylum Pseudomonadota; class Alphaproteobacteria; order Acetobacterales; family Acetobacteraceae; genus Lichenicola. Next base: position 12,747 of record CALMVN010000286.1, on the reverse strand, counting down.
CTCGACCATCTGGTCGCGGGCGGAGTGGCCGCCGGCTACGACAGCCGGCGCACGCTGGAAAAGGAAGGCTGGGAGGAATGCGGCCTGCCCGCCGGTCTGGCACGCGCGGCGATCCCGGTCGCCACCATCCGCTACGCGATGACGCGTGCCGAAGGGCTGCGGCGCGACCGCCTGCACTGCTTCGACCTCGTGCTGCCGGACGGGTTCCGTCCGGTGGCCAATGACGGCGAGGTGGCGGAGTTCGTTCTGCTGCCGATCGAGGAAGCGTTCGCGCTGGTGCGCGACACCGACCGGTTCAAGTTCAACGTGAACCTGGTGCTGATCGACCTGTTCCTCAGGCGCCGGCTGATCGACCCGGCAAGCCCGGACGGGATCCGCCTGAGAAAAAGCCTCGACGGATCGATATTGGAACAATCTCCGCCACTTGTCGGCTGAAGATCATCCGGCTTCTCACCTCTAGGTTGTGACCTGGATCGTTTGAAAACAACAGCCTGGCGGACCTTGCTCCAGGCTGGCCGTCATGCTCCCGACTCGGCCCGCCGCTTCCCTCACAACCAATATGTTCGCTATACGTTCTCATGTTGTCATGAGGTCGGAGCAAGGGGATGGGCAGTGCGGAGGCGATCGAAACGCTGCGGGCCCGGATCGGCCGGATGGGCCGATCGGGTGCCGCCGCCGCCACCAGGCACCTGCGGTTCGGCCTTGACGCGATCGATGCCCGGTTCGAGGCCGGGCTGCCCTGTGGCGCCTTGCACGAGGTGCTGGGGCACGGTCCCGATACCGAGCACGGCACCCATCCCAGCCTGCTGATCGCCGGGCTGCTGGCCCGGCACGACCCCGATCGTCCGGTGCTGTGGGCGATGCAACGGGGCGACCTGTTTCCGCCCGGCCTGGCCGCGGTCGGGCTGCATCCGCGCCGGCTGATCCTGGTCGAGGGCGGACGCGACGTGCTCGCCGTGATGGAGGAGGCGCTGCGCCATTCCGGGCTGGCCGCGGTGGTCGGCGAGGTCGAGGGCCGGCTCGGCCTGACCGCGTCGCGCCGGCTGCAGCTGGCGGCGGAAGCGTCCGGCGTCGTCGCCTTCGCGCTCCGGCGCAGCCAGCGGTTCGACGATCCCGCCCTGCTGGCGCCCAGCGCGGCCGCGAGCCGCTGGCGGGTGGCCGCCCTGCCGTCCGCGGAGGCCGGGCTCCTGCCGGGGCGTCCCTTGTGGCGGCTGGAACTGCTGCGCTGCCGCGAGGCGTCTCCCTTCCACTGGATCGTGCAGGCCTGCGATGACCAAGGTCGTGTTGCCGCCCTCCCCCGGCCCGTCCCGCCGGTTCGGGTTCCTTTGGCTGCCGTTCTGGCAGACCGACCGGCTGCGTCGCGATGCGGCTGACCCGGACCGGCCGCTGGTCACGAGCGCCCGCGACGGGTCGCGCACCGTCGTGTCGGCCGCCTGCGCCACGGCGCGTCGGCTCGGCCTGCACCCGGGGATGAAGCTGGCGCAGGCGCAGGCGATGGTGCCGGCGCTGCTGGTGCTGCCGGCGCGGGAGGAGGCGGATGCGCACGCCCTGTCCGGTCTCGCCGGCTGGTGCCGGCGCTACACGCCGGCGACCAGGGCGGAGCCGCCGGACGGGGTCTGGCTCGACCTGACCGGCTGCGCTCACCTGTTCGGCGGCGAGGACGCGCTGCTGTCCGACCTCGGGCGACGGCTGCAACGCACCGGGCTGTCGGTGCGCGTCGCGGTCGCGCCCACGCCGGGGGCCGCGCATGCGGTCGCGCGTCACGAGCCGCGGCCGGCCTGGTCGGTGCCGTCGTCGCGGCTGCCTGCGGTGCTCCACCCGCTGCCGGTCGAGGCGCTTCGGCTCGACCCGGAAGCGGCGGCCCTGCTGCACCGGTACGGCCTGCGCACGATCGGGGCGCTGGACGCGGTGCCGCGCGGCCCGCTGACGCGCCGGCTGGGAACGCACGCGATGCTGCGCCTGGACCCGGCGTTCGGACGGGTGGCCGAGCCGATACGGCCCGACCTGCCGCCGGTGCCGATGCAGGAAGGCCTCGTGTTCGCCGAGCCGCTGCAGGGCGCGGAGTCGCTGGCGGCGGCGAACGCCCTGCTGGCGGACAAGCTGTGCCGGCGGCTGGACGCGGCCTGCCTCGGGGCCAGGCGGCTGGAGCTGGTGCTGGTGCGGCTCGACGGCTCGGCCTGCGTGCAGCGCGTGGCGCTGGCGCGGCCGTCGCGCGCACAGCGGCACATCGGACGCCTGCTGGACGAGCGGCTGGACCGGATCAATCCCGGCGAGGGCATCGAGACGATGTGGCTGGTGGCGTGCGTGACCGAGAAGCTGGCGCCGGAACAGGTGGCGCTGGGGGAGCGGGACGTGACCCCGGAGCTGGCGCCGCTGATCGACACCCTGCGCAACCGGCTGGGATCGGCGAGGCTGTGGCGGCCGGTGCCGGTGGAAAGCGACGTGCCGGAGCGCAGCGTGCGCCGGGCCGGGCTCGACGCGCCGGCCGGCGGGTCGAGCTGGCCCCTCAGCCTGCCGCGCCCGGTGCGGCTGGTGGAGCCGCCGCAGCCGGTGCTGGCGCTGGCCGAGCTGCCGGACCACGCGCCGGCCGCCTTCACCTGGCGCCGCCGCCCCCACCGCGTGCTGGGCGCGGACGGGCCGGAGCGGATCGCCGGGGAATGGTGGCTGCGCGGGGCCGAGCTGTTCGCGGTGCGCGACTATTTCCGGGTGGAGGACGAGGACGGGCGCCGGTTCTGGCTGTTCCGGCGCGGCAACGGGGTGGATCCGGCCACCGGCGACCTCGGCTGGTTCCTGCACGGGCTGTTCTGAGGATGCAGGACAGCGTCGTGCGGAACGCCGTCAGAACTGGCCGGGCGGCGGGGGCACCGGGCCAAGTGGCCCGAAACCGGGCGGCACGGGACCAGGCGGCAGGGAGCCCGGCGCCATCGGGCCGGGTGTCATCCCGCGGCCGGGCGGCACCGGGTGCCAGGGGCCGCGATAGTTCTCGTCGAGCTCGCCCGCGTTCAGACGGTCGACGTCGCTGTTGCCGGTGCCGTCGGCGTAGTGCGAGCGCGGCGGCGGCTGCCTGTAGGGCATCCGGGGGTCCGGCTGCGCCAGGGCGGCGGCCGAGGCGAAGGCGAGGCCGGCCAGGGCCAGGACCGGTGAACGGATGGGCATGGTGATCATCCTCCGTGCTGGGCGGAGTCTACGCCTGGAATCGTTCCGGGTTCGGTGAGCGCCCCATGAGTGCCACGTATGCCGTCGAGCTCCAGGTCACCACCAACTACTCGTTCCTGCGCGGCGGGAGCCACGTCGAGGAGCTGATGCTGCAGGCGCGCGAGCTCGGCTACGACGCGCTCGCCGTCACCGACCGCAACACCCTGGCCGGCATGGCCCGGGCGCACCACCGCGCCGGCGAGCTGGGAATGCGTCTGGTGGTGGGCGTCCGGCTCGACCTGCGTGACGCGCCGTCGCTGCTGGCGTATCCGACCGACCGCGCCGCCTATGCCCGGCTGTGCCGGCTGCTCAGCCGCGGCAAGGCGCGCGCCGGCAAGGGCGGGTGCGACCTCGGCTGGTCCGACCTCGCCGGGTCGAGCGAGGGGCTGCTGGCGGTCCTGCTGCCGGAGCGGCCGCTGGCGGCGCTGGACGACAGCCTGCCGGCGGAACTCGACCGGCTGCGCGACGTGTTCGGCGACCGCGGGTGGTGCGCGCTGACCCTGGAGCGCCGGCCGAACGACCGCGCCCGGCTCCGGCGTACGGAGGCGCTGTGCCGGGCGGCCGGGGTGGCGACGGTGGCGACCGGCGACGTGCTGTACCACGTGCCGGAGCGGCGCATCCTGCAGGACGTGGTCACCTGCATCCGGGAAAGCTGCACGATCGACGCGGCCGGATACCGGCGCAGCCGCTCGGTGGACCGCCACCTCAAGGGCCCCGAGGAGATGGCGCGGCTGTTCGGCGCCGACCATCCGGACGCGCTCGCCGCCACGCGGACCATCCTCGATCGCTGCCGGTTCAGCCTGTCGGAGCTGAGCTACCAGTATCCGGAGGAAAGCGAGACGCCGGGCCTGTCCGACCAGGAGGACCTGGAGCGGCTGGTGCGCGAGCGCCTGCCGGTGGCGTATCCGGATGGCGTGCCTGACGCGGTGACGGCCCAGGTGGCGCACGAGCTGCGGCTGATCGCCGAGCTGGACTACGCGCCCTATTTCCTGACCGTGAACGCGATCGTCCGGTTCGCCCGTGACAAGGGGATCCTGTGCCAGGGCCGGGGGTCTGCCGCCAACTCGGCGGTGTGCTTCGTGCTGGGCATCACCGCGATCGACCCGGTCGAGAGCAACCTGCTGTTCGAGCGCTTCATCTCCACCAGCCGGCGCGAGCCGCCGGACATCGACGTCGACTTCGAGCACGAGCGGCGCGAGGAGGTGATCCAGTGGGTGTTCGAGCGCTACGGCCGCGACCGCGCGGCGCTGTGCGCCACCGTGGTGCGCTACCGGGCGCGTGGCGCGGTGCGCGAGGTCGGCAAGGTGCTGGGCCTGCCGGAGGACGTGACCGGGGCGCTGGCCGGGCAGGTCTGGGGCTGGAGCGAGGGCGGCGTCGGCGAGGAGCACGCGGAGGCGGTCGGGCTCAACCTCGCCGACCGCCGGCTGCGCCTGACCCTGCTGCTGGCGCGCGAGCTGGTCACCTTTCCGCGCCATCTCAGCCAGCACCCGGGCGGCTTCGTGCTGACCCGCGAGCCGCTCGACCGGCTGGTGCCGGTGGAGCCGGCCGCCATGGCCGACCGGCAGGTGATCGAGTGGGACAAGGACGACATCGACGCGCTGAGGTTCATGAAGGTCGACGTGCTGGGGCTCGGCATGCTGGGCTGCATGCGCCGCGCCTTCGACCTGCTGGCCGAGCATCGCGGGCAGCGTCTTGGGCTGGCGGAGATCCCGCGCGACGACCCCGCCACCTTCGACATGATCTGCCGCGCTGACACGCTCGGCACGTTCCAGATCGAGAGCCGGGCGCAGATGGCGATGCTGCCGCGGCTGAAGCCGCGCTCGCTGTACGACCTGGTGATCCAGGTGGCGATCGTGCGGCCGGGACCGATCCAAGGCGACATGGTGCACCCGTACCTGCGCCGGCGCGAAGGCCTGGAAAAGGAGGAGTATCCGCAGGACAGCCTGCGCCGGGTGCTGGAAAAGACGAAAGGGGTGCCGCTGTTCCAGGAGCAGGCGATGCAGGTGGCGATCCAGTGCGGCGGCTTCACCCCGAACGAGGCGGACCAGCTGCGTCGGGCGATGGCGACCTTCAAGCTCACCGGCGGCGTGTCGCACTTCAAGGACAAGCTGATCGACGGGATGGTGCATAACGGGTTCGAGCGGGGGTTCGCCGAGCGCACCTTCAGCCAGATCGAGGGGTTCGGCTCGTACGGCTTTCCCGAAAGCCACGCCGCCGGCTTCGCCAAGGTCGCCTACGCGAGCGCCTGGATGAAGTGCCACCACCCCGACGTGTTCTGCTGCGCCCTGCTGAACGCGCAGCCGATGGGCTTCTACGCCCCGGCGCAGGTGGTGCGCGACGCGCGCGAGCACGGGGTGCCGGTGCGGCCGGTCTGCGTGCGGGCGAGCGCGTGGGACTGCACGCTGGAGCCGGCGGAGGGACCGTTCCTGGCGGTGCGGCTCGGCCTGCGCATGGTGCGCGGGCTGTCGCGCGCCGACGCCGACCGGCTGGTCGCCGCCCGCGCCGACGGGCCCTGGCACAGCATCGAGGCGCTGCACCGCCGCACCGGGCTGCCGCAAGCGGTGCTGGAGCGGATCGCGCAGGCGGACGGGTTCCACGCCCTCGGCCTGTCGCGGCGGAACGCGTCCTGGGTCGTGCGCGGACTCGGGCCCGGTTCGCTGCCGCTGTTCGACGGGCTGGACGAGGCGGCATCCGAGCCGGAAACCGCCCTTCCGCCGCTCGGCGACGGCGGAAGGGTGGCGGCGGACTACCGCAGCGTGGGCCTGAGCCTGCTCCGCCACCCGCTGTCGCTGCTCCGCCCCGTCCTGCGGGCGCGGTCGCTGCAGCCGTGCGGGGTGCTGGACCGGGTGCCGGACGGCCAGCGCGTCGGCGTCGCCGGGCTCGTGCTGATGCGGCAGAAGCCGGGCTCTGCCAAGGGGGTGATGTTCATGACGGTGGAGGACGAGGCGGGGATCGCCAACCTGGTGATCTGGCCGTCGCTGTTCGAGCGGGAACGCAGCCTGATCCTGGCGGCCGGCCTGCTCGCCTGCCATGGTCGGGTGCAGCGGACCGGCACGGTGGTGCACCTCCTGGCGGAGCGGCTGGAGGACCTGACGCCCCTGCTGCGCAGCCTGGAGCAGGACGGCGGCGTTGCCGGACCGCAGGCGGCGCCGATCAGGGTGCCGACGCGCGACTTCCGCTGACCGGCCGCGGCGCCCCGCGCCACAGCAGCAGCGCCGTGAGGAGGCCGGCGCCGAGCAGCGTGGCGGCGAAGCCGGCGACGCCCGGCCAGTGCGCCCTGTCCCAGAACCAGCCGCCGACCGAGCCCATGGCGCTGGAGCCGAGATAGTAGGCCAGCAGGTAGAGCGAGGCGGCGTGGCCCTTGTCGGCCGCGGCCCGGGCGCCGACCCAGGCGCTGGCGACGGCGTGGGACACGAAGAAGCCGGTGGTGACCAGCGCCAGCCCGGCCACCGTCGCGGGCAGGCCCGGCAGCAGGGTGAGCGCCACGCCGAGCAGGCTGCACGACTGGCCCGCCGCCAGCACCGGCCCGCGCCCGAGCCGCGACGAGATGCGGCCGGCCAGGGGCGAGGCCAGGATGCCGAACAGGTAGACGGTGAACACGGCGCCGGCCGCACCCTGCCCGAGCGAGAACGGCGGCCGGAGCAGGCGGAAGCCGAGATAGTTGTAGATCGTGACGAAGGCGCCCATGGCCAGGCACCCGGTCAGGAACAACCCGTCCAGGACGGGATCGCGCAGGTGCCGCAGCCAGGCGCCGCCGGCCGCCGGGGACGGGCCGCGACGCGGCGCCACCCGGGCGGGCGGCAGCAGGAGAAGGAACAGGAGGGCCGCCAGCAGGCAGCACAGCCCGGTGACCAGCAGGCCGAGGCGCCAGCCGCCGCCATCGGCGACCAGGGCGGTGCCGACCCGGCCGGCCATGCCGCCGAACGCGGTGCCGCCGATGTAGAGCCCCATCGCCGGGCCGAGCTCGTCCGGCCCGACCTCCTCCGACAGGTGCGCCATCGCCACCGCCGGCACCCCGCCCAGCAGCGCGCCCTCGACCGCACGCAGCGCCAGAAGCGCGCCCCAGCCGGGCGCCGCGGCGGCCAGGATGTTGCAGCAGGCCGCCAGCACCATGGACGCGCCCATCGTCCGCTTGCGCCCGATCCGCGCCGCCAGGGGTGCCGTGCACAGGATGGACACGGCCAGGAAGCCGGTCGACAGCGACACCGCCAGCGACGCGCCGGCCGGGCCGACCCGGAACACGGTCCCGAACACGGCCAGCAGCGGCTGCACGCAGTAGAGCAGTGAGAAGGTGGCGTACCCGGCCAGGAACAGCGCGACACGCAGCCGCCGGGTGGCGGCGCTGCCGCGTCCGGCCGGCGCGCCGGATGTGCCGGGACCGGACACGCCGGAACCGGTCATGCCGTGTCGAATAGCGCGATGGCCTCGTCCGACAGCACGCCGCCGGCGATGGAGAGCGGCGCGAAGCCGGCGGCGGCGATGGTGGCGCAGCGGATCGCGACCTGGTCGAGCCGGGTCGCCAGCCGCGCGAACCCGCATTGCAGGATCGCGCCGATGCCCATCGGGCAGGGCGCGCCGGAGGTGCGGGGCATGGCGTCGCGAACGGCCTGCGCGCCCCGTGCCGCGATCGCCGAGCGGATCGCCAGCTCGCCGTGCGCGAGGGAGTCGTCGTGCCCGGCGGCCGGTTTGCGCTTGGCCGCCAGCACCGTTCCCGCCCGCACGGTCAGCGTGCCGAAGGGGATGCGCCAGGAGCGTGCCGCGTCGATGGCCCGCGCCATGAAGCCGGCATCCTCCGGCCGTGCCGGCGCGACTGCGATCGGTGCCATTCCCGTTCCATGCCGTTCGCTGGTGGCCGTCCCGTTGGCCGGCGAGTATGGCCGGGCTGCCGGCGCCGGCCAATGCTGCTAGCCTGGGGGCGTGACGGTTCCCCCGATCCTGACCATCGGCTACGAGGCCGCCCGCTTCGACCAGGTGCGCGACGCGCTGGTCGGCGCCGGAACCCGGGTGCTGATCGACGTGCGCGCGATCGCCGCCTCCCGCCGGCCCGGCTTCTCCAAGCGCGTGCTGGCGGGCGGGCTGGAGGAGGCCGGCATCGGCTACCTGCACCTCCGGCCGCTCGGCACGCCCAAGGACGGGCGCGACGCGGTGCGACGCGGCGACGTCGGCACCATGGCGCGCATCTTCCGGGCGCACATGGAGGGCGACCGCTCGCAGGCGGCGCTGGCGGAAGCGGGCGCGCTGGCGACGGAACGGCCGGTGTGCCTGCTCTGCTTCGAGCGCGACCACGCCGATTGCCACCGCACCCTGTTGGCGGACATGATCGCGAAGGAGACCGGCCAGGCGGTGCAGCACCTCCGTGCCGCGATCGACGGGCCCGAGCCGAGGCGGCCGCGCCGGATCCCGACCGAGGAGCTGACATGACCGAACCGACACCCCCGGTGGCCCGGCGCGAGGAGCGGCGGACCGAGCAGCTGGGCCACGTGCGGGTCGATCCGTATGCCTGGATGAAGGACGGGAACTGGCAGGCGGTGCTGCGCGACCCGGGCGCGCTGCGTGCCGACATCGCCGAGCACCTGCGCGCCGAGAACCGCTACGCCGAGGCGATGCTGGCACCGACCGAGGCGCTGCAGGCCGCCCTGGTCGCGGAGATGAAGGGGCGGCTGAAGCAGGACGACAGCTCCGTGCCGGTGCCGGACGGCCCGTGGGAATACTATTCGCGCTACGAGGCCGGGGCGCAGCATCCGGTGTACGCCAGGCAGCCACGCGGCGGCGGACCGGAGCAGGTCCTGCTCGACGTGCAGGCGCTGTCGGAGGGCAAGGACTACTACGTCGTCGCCAGGGCGCAGCACGCGCCGACCCACGAGCTGTATGCCTATGCCGAGGACGCGCAGGGCTCCGAGGTCTATCGGATCCAGGTCAGGGACCTCCGCAGCGGCGAAACGCTGCCGGGACCGGTGGACAGCTCCACCGGCGACTTCGTCTTCTCGCCAGATGGCGCGTGGCTGTTCTGGACCTGGCGCGACGACAACGGCCGGCCGGCGCGCATCTACCGCCGCCCCGCGCGCGGCGGCGCCGACGCACTGGTGTACGAGGAGCGCGACCCGGGCTTCTTCATCGGCGTGTCGGTGAGCGAGTCGCGCGCCTGGATCGCCATCACCTGCGGCGACCAGGAAACCAGCGAGACGCTGCTGATCCCGGGGGACGATCCGACGGCGGAGCCGCGCGTCGCCGCCCCGCGTCGCAAGGGCGAGCGCTACACCCTGATCCACTGGCCGCTGCCGGGGCAGGACCGCTTCATCGTCCACACCAACGCCAGCGGCGCGCTCGACTTCTGCCTGATGCAGACACCGGCCTCCGACCCGGACCGCGGCTCCTGGCACCCGTGGGTGACGCACCAGCCCGGCCACTTCATCCTCGGCGCCAGCGCGTTCAGCGGCCACCTCGCCTGGATCGAGCGCTGGCAAGTCAGCAACCGCATCCTGGTGGTGCGGGCGGCGGACGCGCCGGCCCCGGACATCCGTGCCTGCGCCACCGCCATCGCGGTGCCGGAGGAGGCCTGCCTGCTGTCGCTCGACGGCTCCTACGAGTTCGACACGGCGGTGCTGCGCTATGGCTACCAGTCGCCGACCACGCCCAGGCACTGGTACGATTTCGACATGACGACCGGCGCGCGCACCCTGCGCCGGGTGCAGGAGGTGCCGTCCGGGCACGACAGCGGGCGGTACCTGACCCGGCGGCTGTTCGCGTCCGCTGCAGACGGCGCGGAGGTGCCGATCACCCTGCTGATGCGGGCGGACACGCCGGTCGACGGCAGCGCGCCGCTGCTGCTCTACGGCTACGGCTCCTACGGCCATGCCATCGAGGCCGGCTTCTCGACGCGCACCCTGAGCCTGGTGGACCGCGGCTGGATCCACGCCGTGGCCCATGTCCGCGGCGGCTCGGAGAAGGGCTGGGGCTGGTTCCTGGACGGGCGCGGTCCGGCCAAGCGCAACAGCTTCACCGACTTCGTGGCCTGCGCCCGGCACTTGGTCGCGCACGGCTACGGCTCGGCCGGCAACATCGTGGCGCACGGCGCGTCGGCCGGCGGGCTGCTGATGGGCGCGGTCGCCAACCTGGCGCCGGAACTGTTCGCCGGCATCGTCGCCCAGGTGCCGTTCGTCGACACCCTCAACACCATGTCGGACACCAGCCTGCCGCTGACGCCGGCAGAGTGGCCGGAATGGGGCAACCCGCTGGAGGACGAGGACGCCTACCGGCTGATCGCCGGCTACTCCCCCTACGACAACCTCCGGCCGCTGCCGTATCCGGCGATCCTGGCCATGGGCGGGCTGTCGGACCCGCGCGTGACCTACTGGGAGCCGGCGAAGTGGGCGGCGCGGCTGCGCGACAACACCACGAGCGGCAACCCGGTGCTGTGCCGGATCAACATGGAGGCCGGGCACGGCGGCGCCTCGGGGCGCTTCGACAGCCTCAAGGAGGCGGCGCTGGTGCAGGCTTTCGCGATCTGGGCGCACGCGCGGCGGCGGCTTGGTCCCGGGCGATGATCTCGGCCGCCTGGGCCGCCATCACCCTCGGCAGCACCCCCTGGTGCAGCTCCTCGATCCGCGGCAGGTCGACGTAGTGCATCAGCGACAGCCTGACCTCGCCGGCGCTGGCGATCATCGTCTCAGTGGGCGGCTCGTACAGCACCAGCACGGTGCGGCTGAGCACCCACGAGCTCTCGCGCCGCAGCGAGTTCAGCAGGCGCGTGTAGTACGAGGTGTCGCGCAGGAACACGACGTAAAGCTGGTCGTGGTGCTTGATGCACTGGTACATGCTTCGGGTGCCGTGGCTGTTCGTCAGCTTGATGCTCCAGCCCCGCCGGTACATGAAGTCCCACCCGTACCGCTCCATCTGCTGCTGCGTGAGGGAGGGCCGCCATTGCAGGTTCCTGTTCCGTCGCCTCGCCCGCAACCAACGCAGCGTCACCGCCACGAGCACCACCAGATAGGCGGCCACGGCGGACCAGATCAGCCAGTCGTATCGCATTCGCTTCCCCACCCTCCCGGATCCCGCCGATCGCCGGACGGTTCGAGATGTCGCATGGAACCCCCCGCGGTGTCGCCTGCGCCGGCGCTTCGGGCCCGGCTGCCCCGGAAGCAGCCCGGAACGCCTGCTACACGGCCGCCGGAGTCGGCACGAAGGCGCGCTTGAAGGCGCGCAGCAGGTCCTGGTCGAGCTTGGGCCCCATCTGCTCCATCAGCACGAACGCGTCGCGCGCCGGCAGGCTCGGCTTGTAGGACCGCTTCTCGATCAGGGCGGCGAACACGTCGCAGATGGTGGCGATCCGCACCGCGTCGGTGATCTGCTCGCCACGCAGCCGGTCCGGATAGCCGCTGCCGTCCAGGTACTCGTGGTGGTGGCGGACCACATCCAGAATGGCCGGATGGTGGCCGCCCTGCGCCACCAGCAGCTCGTGGCCGCCGGTGGCGTGGCTTCGCACCACCGCCATCTCCTCGTCCGACAGGCGGTCGGTCTTGTTGATGATCTCGAGCGGCACCAGCGCCTTGCCGATGTCGTGCAGGATGGCGGCACGGGTCATCCGGTCGCAGTCGCCGGCGTTGAAGCCGAGCTGCAGCACGAAGGCGCTCATGATGCCGGCCATCAGCAGGCAGTGCCGGTAGGTCGGATCGTGGATCATCGCCACGGTGCGCAGCCAGCTGCCGATCCCATCGTTGCGCAGCGCCTCCGTCAGCAGGGAGGCGGCACCGGCCGCGATCCCGTCATCGACGCGCATGCCGGTCGAGGCGGCGTTCATGAGGTCGGCCAGGACGAAGCCCACGTCCTGGACGCGCTCCCGGATTTCCGCCTGGTCGCCCGCGCGGCGCTGGTGCGCCGGCAGCCGAAGCATCTCGCGCACGTGGGCGGCGATCATCACGGTGGGCGCGCCCGCCGACAGAACCACGGAGGCGCCCATCATCCGCGCCTGCACCGCTTCCCGCGCCGAGGGCTGGTCGAGAAGGCAGAGGACCGGGATCGACTGGCTCAGGAACGGCCGCAGCGCCGTCTGCGCCGCCTCGATGCCGGTCTTGTCGCGCAGCCTGACACCGCTGGTGACGATCGCGTTGGGCCGGCCGAGCGGCTGGGCGGCGGGAGCACCGAGGGCGCGCGTCTCCACCCGGCACAGCAGCCGGAGCGTCCGCGCCAGGGACCGGCACTGGTCGTCCGGTCCGATCAGCAACAGCCTTCGATCAGCGACCTGCATCTCGCCCTTCACGTCCGGTGCCAGGATCCGATCCGCAACGGGGCCGCCGCATGGAGACGGAGCTCGTTCTCGAAGGGTCCTGCCGCCACATGCCGTCGCCACCCGCCGATCTCTCGGCTGCCGGAGGCGTATGGCGGGAACGTTACGCCCGGCTCATGAAGGAGCGATTAACGCTGCCGCCCGAGCCGCGGGCGGGGCGGATGCGCGTCAGGCGGCGCGGTCGAGGCTGAACTCCGACCAGGCGTCGGACAGCGCCGACACCAGGGCGTCGATGGCTGCGTCGTCGTGCAGCGGCGTCGGCGTGATGC
>CALMVN010000285.1 GCA_937873225.1 uncultured Acetobacteraceae bacterium | reverse complement strand
TCTCGCTGCAGGTCATCAGCCGCACAGGGTAGAGCGGCATGTTCTGGTTTTCGGAAACAAGCAGGGCATCCTCGTCGAGCGCCTGGGCGATCAGCAGGTGATCAGACGGATCACGGTGATGCAAAGGCAGGTTCGCCAGCACGGTGAGATGAGCCGGCGTAATCGCCAGCCGCTGGAACCCGTCCCGGACAACTGCCCGATCGATCGCTGCGATGTCCGCCTCCAGCTTACCGACCCGAAGCTTGACGACGATCTCCCAGAGCGAGACGACGCTGACCAGGATGTCGTTGCCCGGATCGGCGATCAGCCTCCGAGGGTCTTGGCCAAGTCGTCGATCGTCGGACAGCCACCAGAGCAAGGCATGGGTTTCGAGGAGAAGCTTCATTCCTCCATCGCTTCCAGCACACCGGCAGGCAGGATGTCGAAATCATCCGCCATCCGGATCTGGCCCTTGAGGGCGCCGGGCTGGCGTACAGGACGGAGAGCCATGGAGGGAGGGTGGATCTCGGCGATGACGGCGTCGTGGGAGGTGATCAGCACGGCTGTTCCTTGACGGGCCTCCCGCAGGTAGCGGGTCAGGTTGCCCCTGAGTTCACGAACGCCAACCCGGATCTGTTGGCCGCTCCCTGGCTGGTCTTCCACGGTCACCCCGATCAAGTTGTGCACGCAAGATGTGTACACAAAAATTCGCCTCGTCAACATCATCAAGCGACGGCCAAGATGATGAGCAGCAGCCCGGTCGAGATCAGACGGCGACACCCTCTGACTTGATGGTGCCGCTTCGGCCCAGCCCGAACATCACCAGGCTGCCGACCACGGCGCCCAGGCCGCAGTAGCCGATCGCCCCACGGGCACCGAAGCCGTCGACGAGCAGGCCGCCGACGATGGCCCCGGTGGCGATCGCGATCTGGAACATCGTCACCAGCAGGGCACCGGCACTTTCCGCATGGTCGGGTGCCGACTGCGTGGTCAGGGTCTGCAGCGCCACCGGCAGCGCCCCGAAGGCGAACCCCCAGGCTGCCAGTGCCGCGAAGGTGACGGATGCCGCGGCACCGTAGCCGAGTAGCAGCAGCGAGGCCGCGGCGAGTAGCAGTGACCCCAGCCCGACGCCGAGCCTGGCGCTTCGTCCGGCAACGACACCCCCGGCCAGATTGCCGAAGAAGCCGCCAACGCCGAACACGAGCAGCACCAGCGATATCCGCGCGGCATGCAGGTGCGACACCTGTTCCAGGAACGGCCGCACATAGGTGAAGCCGGCGAAGTGTCCGGAGATCACCAGGAGCAGGGTCAGCATGCCAACCTGGATGCGCGGGCGGCGCAGCAGCACCAGGAAGGTGCCGAGGCCGGGCGCGTCGGTCGCCGGCAGCCGGGGAAGGGTCGCGAACAGCGCCAGCAGGGCGGCCACGGACAATCCGCCCGCCGACAGGAACGTCATGCGCCAGCCGATCAGGTCACCGAGATAGGCCCCAAGCGGGGCGGCACAGACCGTGGCGGCGGACACGCCGGTGAAGATGATCGAGATCGCCCGCGCCACCAGCCGCTGCGGCACCAGGCGCAGGCACAGGGCGGGTGCCAGCGACCAGAAGCCGCCGAGTGCGAACCCGAGCGCCACCCGTGCCGCAAACAGGATCCAGACGGTGGAGGCCAGGGCTGCCAGTAGATTCGACACCACCAGCAGCAGCACCAGCGCGCGCACGATGACCCGCCGGTCGATCCGGCCGAGCCCGACCACGACGATTGGCCCGGCAAAGGCGCCAACCAGCGCCGTCGCGGTGACGGCCTGCCCGGCGGTTCCGTTGGACACGCCGAGGCCCTGGGCCATGGGCGTGAGCAGGCTGGCGGGCAGGAACTCCGCCGTGACCAGCGCGAACACGCCGAGCGCCAGCGAGAGCACCGCGCTCCAGGCGGCATGCGCCGGTTCGGTGCCTGCGCCAGGCGAAGGAAGCATCGTGATCGCGTCGCCGCGGCTGGTCGTGTCTGACATAAAGACACTTCTGGCAGGCCCTGCTGGCGGCTACCAGGCTTCGGGTGCAACGCAGCATTTTGGCGAGGCGGAGGAGTGGGCATCCTGACTAGAACCGCCGGACGGCTCTATCCTGCACACGATGGCAACTGGCCTCAGGCGAAGGCATAGCGAGCGCCATCAGGCCGCGGGGTCCAGCACTTTCGCTCCGGCCGTTGTCTTCGTCCTTCCGGTCGTGCGTCGCATACCCTTCAACGCTGGACAGCATGATGTTCCAGGTCCGCCAGCGCGCAGTGGTCCAGCGCGCCGGCATGGGTCGCCTCGAGCGTCACCGCGGGCGCGCAGCCGGCCTCGAACGCCTCCTGCCACCGCGGCGCGCAGAGGCACCAGTGGTCGCCAGGCGTGAGCCCGGGGAAGCCGTGCTCGGGTCGAGGCGTGGACAGATCGTTGCCGCGCTCCTGGCTGAAGCGCAGGAACTCGGCTGTCACCACCGCACAGACGGTATGGCTGCCGCGGTCCTGCGG
>CALMVN010000284.1 GCA_937873225.1 uncultured Acetobacteraceae bacterium | reverse complement strand
CCTGAAGATCCGGCCCATGCGGAAGCGGCGCCTGCCCGGCCGCCCCCTCCACCGTCAGCACCACCTCCGCCAGGCTGCGCGCCGGACGGACGGCGGTGCCGGCGAAGATCAGGTCGTCCATCTCGCCGCCGCGGAGCGCGCGGGCCGAGGTCTCGCCCATCGCCCAGCGCAGCGCCTCCACCACGTTCGACTTGCCGCAGCCGTTCGGCCCGACGATCCCGGTCAGGCCGGGCAGGATCTCGATCGAGACCGGCTCGGCGAAGCTCTTGAACCCTGCGATGCGCAGGCGGACGAAGGTGACGGGCACGGACGGCAAGGAGGCGAGCGGCTGCCGGTCAGGCCCCGGCGTCGGTCGCCTGCTTGAGGAAGGCGTCGTACTCCATCTCGCCGGAATACAGCCTGGCGCCGAAGATGAAGGACGGGGTGCTGTCGATCTTGTACTTCGCCTGGCCGGCGTTCTGCTCGTCCAGGATCGCCTGGCGCAGCCCCTGGTCGTCCACCGTGCGCTGGAAGGCGTCGTGCGGCATGCCGGCCAGCGCCGCCATCTTGGCCAGCTCGGTCTGCGGATCGTTGCTCTGCGAGAACGCCCAGCGGTCCTGGCTGGCGAACAGCGACTGCACGAACGGCTCGTAGCGCTCCGGCGGCAGCGCGCGGGCGATCATCGCCGCGGTCAGCGCCACCTGGTCGAGCGGGAAGTCGTGGTACACGTAGCGGATCCGCCCGGTGTCGATCAGCTTCGCCTTCACCTCGGGAAACACCACCTGGCTGAAGCGCGCGCAATGGGTGCAGGTGAGCGAGAACCATTCCTGCACCACCAGCTTGGCGTCCGCGCTGCCGAGTGCCCGGTCCGTCATGCGCGGGTCGGGCGCCGCCGCTTCGGCACGGGCCGGACGGCCAAGGATCCCGGACAGGGCAAGAACGGGCGGACCGACGCGCAGCAGGGTGCGGCGGGACAGGCTCATCGGCTTGGGTCTCCGGACGGGCAGGAACGCTGGAACGGACGGCGCGGACAAAAACCGACAAAACCGCGTGAGCGTCAAGGCGTCGTCAGCGGGCGGCGAGCGCCTTGTCCACCGCGCCGGCGAAGTCCCCGTAGCTGGCGATCGGCCCGACCACGCTTGCGCCGAACACGAAGGTCGGCGTGCCCTGGATGTCGTAGCGCTTCTGCCCGGCATCCTGCTCGGCGACGATCTCCCGGCGCAACCCGTCATCGGCCAGCGTCGCCTGGACCTCGGCGGCGGAAAGCCCGGCCAGGATCGCCTGTCGGGTGAGGGCGGCCACCGGGTCGGCGTCGGGACGGAACGCCCAGCTGTCCTGGGTGGCGAGCAGGGTCTCGACGAAGGGCAGGTAGCGGTCCGGCGGCAGCGCCCGGGCCAGGCCGGCGGCAGCCAGCGCCAGCTGGTCGAGCGGGAAGTCGCGGAACACGTAGCGGATCCGCCCGGTGTCGATCAGCCGGGCCTTCACCTCGGGAAACGCGGTGTCCGAGAAGTGGGCGCAATGGGTGCAGGTCAGCGAGAACCATTCCTGCACCACCAGCTTCGCGTCCGAACTGCCGAGGCTGCGTTCCGCCATGCGCGGGTCGGCCTGCTGGGCGAGCGCCCTGCGGCCGAGCAGGAGCGGGGCCGCGGCGAGAAGCAGGCGTCGGCGGATCGGCATGACACGGGCTCCGGTCGGGACGGAAAGGGATCAGCGTCGGGCGCGGGCGGCGATGCGGCCGCCGAGACGGGCCAGCGCGTCGTGCAGCGGGCCGTCCGGCAGCCCCTCGACCGGCACGGGCACGGGCACGGGGACCGGCGACCGCTGCGACGCGGCGGCGGCGTCCGGAACGCTGTCCTGCACGAAGCGCAGCCGTTCCACCAGCCGCGATCCCAGGGCGGTGTTGATCCGGGCGATCAGCTCCGTCGCCTGGTGCTGCAGCTCCAGCGCCGCCGGGCCGCCCACGCCAAGCGTCAGGGTGCCGCCGGAAAAGCGGCGCGGCGTGGCCATCGCCGCGATGCCGGGCCCGACCAGGGCGGGCCAGTCGCTCATCAGCTGCGTCGCGGCCGGCGCGCGCGCGCGGAACGCCGGCCGGGTGATCGCCGGCAGCAGGCTGGCCAGCGTGCGCGGACCCTCGAGCCGACGCCAGGCGGGCGCGGCGACAACAGGAGCGGGAGCGGCCGGCTTGCCGGTTCGGACGTCCTTCGCCATGAACCCGTTCGTGCTCCCCCAGGCCGCCGACCTTCTGCACTGGTACGACCGCCACCGGCGCATCCTGCCCTGGCGCGCGGCTCCGGGCGAGTGCGCCGATCCCTACCACGTCTGGCTCAGCGAGATCATGCTGCAGCAGACCACGGTGGCGGCGGTGGTGCCGTACTACAACCGGTTCCTGTCGCTGTTCCCGACCGTGGACGCTCTCGCGGCGGCACCGGAAGATCAGGTGATGCGGGCCTGGGCCGGCCTCGGCTACTACGCCCGCGCCCGCAACCTCCATGCCTGCGCCCGCGCAGTGGCGGCACGCGGCGGGTTCCCCGATACCATCGAGGGACTGCGCGCGCTGCCCGGCATCGGCAGCTACACGGCGCCCGCGATCGCGGCGATCGCGTTCAACATCCCGGCGGTGCCGGTGGACGGCAACGTGGAGCGGGTGGCCGCGCGCCTGTTCGCCATCGAGACCCCGCTTCCGGCCGCGCGACGGGCGCTGGCGCAGGCTGCCGCGACCCTGGGCGCGAACGAGGGCGCGCGGGCGCGGCCGTCGGACTTCGCGCAGGCGCTGTTCGACCTGGGGGCCACGATCTGCACCCCGAAGCGCCCGGCCTGCGCGCTCTGCCCGTGGCGCACGCCGTGCCGTGCCCGCGCGGCCGGCATCGCCGGGCTGCTGCCGGGGAGGGAGCCGAAGCGCGCCCGTCCGGAACGGCACGGCGCGCTGTTCCACCTGAGCGACGGGGCCGGCCGTGTGCTGCTGCAGAGACGCCCGCCCGAAGGGCTGCTGGGCGGCATGACCGAGCTGCCCGGCACCCCCTGGCGCGAAGGCGCCTGGACGGTGCCGGAGCTGCTCCGCTTCGCCCCGGCGGAAGCCGAATGGACGCCGGCCGGCACGGTGCGGCACGTCTTCACCCATTTCGCGCTGACGCTTGCGGTGTATCGCGCGCATCTGCCGTCGGTGCCGGACGCCGTCCTGGCCGGGCGGTTCCTGCGCGACCCTGGCGCCCTGGCCGGCGAAGCGCTGCCGACCCTCATGCGCAAGGGGCTGATGGCGGCCGGGCAGGACGCGGCATGATCGGGATCGCGGCTGGTCAGGGCGCCGCGGCCGCGTCCTCCGCCCGCCGGCGCCCGGCGGCCCGGGGCCGGGTGTCCCGGGCCGCGGCCCGGGGTCCGGCGCCCGGGGCCGGCCGGCCGGCAGGGTCCGCGGCCGAGGTGGCGGCGGCCGGCCCCAGCAGCTCCGCCAGCTTCGGCCGGTCGCCGCCCATGATCGCGGCGATCGCCTCGGCCGGGCAGGGCCGGCCGAACAGATAGCCCTGCACCTGGCTGCACCCGGTGAGCTGCAGCAGCCTGGCCTGCGACGCGGTCTCCACCCCTTCGCCGGTGGTGTACATGCCGAGGCTGCTCGCCATGCCGACGATCGCCTGCACGATGGCGATCGCGTCGTCGTTCACGCTCAGGTCGCGGATGAAGGACTGGTCGATCTTGACCTTGTCGAACGGGAACGAGCGCAGGTAGCTGAGCGAGGAATAGCCGGTGCCGAAATCGTCCAGCGCGATGTGGATGCCCCGCGAGCGCAGCGCCTGGAGGCAGGCCACCGTTTTGTCCGCCGCGTCGAGGAACACGGACTCGGTGATCTCGAGCTCCAGCCGGTGCGGCGGCAGGCCGGACCCGGCCAGGGCCTGGTCCACCAGCTCCAGCAGGTGGGGATCGCGGAACTGCAGCGGCGACAGGTTGACCGCCACGCGCGCTCCACCGTCCCAGCTGGCCGCTTCCCGGCACGCGCGCTGCAGCACCCAGGCGCCGAGCGGCAGGATCAGGCCGGACTCCTCGGCGATCGGGATGAAGTCGTTCGGCGCGATGCGTCCCTTCTGCGGGTGCAGCCAGCGCACCAGCGCCTCGGCGCCGGTGATCTCGCCGGACACGATGTCCAGGATCGGCTGGAACTCCAGGAAGAGCTCGCCGCCGTCGATCGCCCGTCGCAGGTCGGCCTGCATCGCGTGGCGGGTCTGGGCTCGCGCCGCCATGGCCGGCTCGAAGAAGTGCCAGGTGCCGCGGCCGTCCCCCTTGGACTGGTAGAGCGCCAGGTCCGCGCCGCGAAGCAGCGACTCGGCATCGGCAGGAGCCCCGTCGCACAAGGCGATGCCGATGCTGAGGCCCACGGACGCGGGAATGTTGCCGATCCGGTATGGTTCGGCGACGTGCTCCACCAGGCGCCGTGCCAGCGCCCCGGCACTCTGGGCGTTGCCACGGCTTTGCAGCACCGCGAACTCGTCGCCGCCGAGGCGCGCCACGACGTCGCCTTCGCGCAGGCAGCCGCGCAGCCGGGCGGCCACCGCGACCAGAAGGGCGTCGCCCATGGCGTGGCCGAGCGTGTCGTTCACGGACTTGAAGCCGTCCAGGTCCAGGCACATCAGGGCGAACGGGGCCGGCCGCGTGCAGGCCTGGTTGAGCGTGTCCTGGAACAGGGTCCGGTTGGGCAGGCCGGTCAGGCTGTCGTAGCGGGCCAGGTAGGCGATGCGCTCGTCCGACCGGCGCGCCGCGGTGATGTCCGAACCGACGCCGCGGTAGCCGGCGAAGCCGCCCGCCTCGTCCAGCACGGGCTTGCCGGTGAGGGAGAACCAGCGGGTCCTGTCGCCGAAGCAGACGAACACCTGCAGGTCGCGGAACGCCGTCCGGTCGGCGAGACAGGCCGACAGCCTGTCGCCGTCATGCTTCTCGCCGACCGGTACCAGGCCGTTCCGGGCGATCAGCTCCCCGAGCGGCATGTCCTGCAGCTCGGTCGGGTCGCAGTCCAGCAGCGCGGCCAGGCGGCCGGACACGCGGTGCAGGCGCAGCGAGCCGTCGAGCTCCCACAGCCAGTCGCTGGCGTTCTCCTCGAAGTCGCGCAGCAGCAGGCCGATGATGTCGCCCTGCTCCGCCAGGGCGATCTCGTTGGTGACGCGTCGGGCGAAGTCGCGGTTCTGGTGCATCAGCACGCCGCAGGTCACGAGGAAGTAGAGCACGACCAGGATGGCGTGCTGTGCGGCGATCGACTGCTCGAGAAACGGCATCGGCAGCAGGATGCCGACCGTGGTGATGACGACGAACGACAACGCCGCCGGAAGCAGCGGCGCCATCAGGATGCTGGACGAGGAGAACCCGGCGAAGATGTAGATCAGAAGCTGCCGCTGGTCGGCCGTCGCCGACGGCATCAGCATCGCGGGGATGCTGGACCAGGCGATGGCGACCAGCGAGGTGAGCGTCACCCGGACCCACGCCACGCGCTTCGACACGGCATGGGGCGTGCGCGCCAGCCAGATCCGGCTGCCGAGCAGGGCCGAGCCGTGCATGAGCAGCAGCAGGACGAGCAGCCCCAGGAGGTAGCGGTGCAGCCCGACCGGCCAGAACGTCCACATGATGATCAGGAAGGTCAGGATCGAGCCGCAGGCCATGATGCCCGTTCGGCCGGTCAGGGCGGCGACCTGCTCGTAGCGGAGCCGCGCGGACGCCGCATCCCGCAGCGCGCTGCCCCCACGGGATCGGACCGGCTCTGGATGCATCGGCATGGGGATCCCTTCCTGTCCAGGCAGGATCCCACGCAAAGATGATCAGCCGGTTAAGCGCGGCGCCGCGGCGGTCGACCGGTGGCGTGCCGGTGCGTCCCCGGCAGGCTTCGACGCTCCCGGCCCGGATCGGCTACACTGTGCGGGATGAGATTCGTGCACACGTCCGACTGGCAGGTCGGCAAGGGCTTCCGCTTCGCCGACGACGACACCCTGGCGGTGCTGCAGGACGCGAGGCTGGACGCGATCAGCCGCATCGGCCGGCTGGCCCGTGCCGAAGGCGCGCCCGTGGTGCTGGTCGCCGGCGACGTGTGGGACATGGCGGCACCGGGCGAGCGCACCCTGCGCCAGCCGGTCGAGCGCATGCGCCAGTTTCCCGACCTCCAATGGCACCTGATCCCCGGCAACCACGATCCCCACCTGCCGGGCGGCCTGTGGGAGCGGCTCCTCCGCGCCGGCCTGCCGGACAACGTGCGGCCGCACCTCCTGCCGGCACCCGTGGCTCTCGGCGACACGGCCGACGGGGCCTGGCTGCTGCCCGCGGTGCTGGACCGCCGCCACGCCTTCGGCGACCCGACCGCGTCCATGGACGCGATGGCGACGCCGGAGGGCGCCCCCCGCATCGGTCTGGCGCACGGCTCGGTGCGCGCCTTCGGCTCCGACCGCGCGGACACGCACAACCTCCTCGCCCCCGACCGCGCCGAACGCTCCGGCCTCGGCTACCTGGCACTCGGCGACTGGCACGGCACCGTGCAGGTCGGCCGGCACGCCTGGTACAGCGGCACCCCGGAGGTGGACGGCTTCGACCGCGGCGGCGACGGCGGCGGCAGCGTGCTGGTGGTGTCGAACGACACCGGCCGGTTCGAGGCGACGGCGCACCGGATCGGCCGCTACCTGTGGCGACAGGAGCGGGCGACCCTGACCGGCCCGGCCGACATCGACGCGCTGGAGCACCGGCTGCGCGGCATCGACCGCGACGACCCGAGCCGCGTGCTGGCCTGGCTGGTGGTCGACGGCCTGCTCGGGCTTGACGACCACGCCGCGTTCCTTGTGCGCATCCGCGACGGCGTCGGCAGCGCGCTCCGGGCGCTCAGGATCGACGACGCCCGGCTGGCGCTCGACGTCGCCCCCGGCGACCTGGCCGGCCTCGGCGAGGGCGCCCTGCGCGACGCGGCGGAGCGTTTGTCGGCACGCGGCGCGGCCGGCGGCGACGAGGGCGAGGTCGCCCGTGCCGCGCTGCGCCGCCTGCTGGTGCTGGCACGGCGTGAGGAGGTGTCGTGAGGCTGCGTGCGATCGAGCTCGACCAGTTCCGCAAGTTCGACCGCCCGGTTCGGGTCGACGGGCTCAGGCCCGGGGTCAACGTGCTGTGCGGCCCCAACGAGCACGGCAAGTCCACCCTGATGGCGGCCCTGCGTGCGGTGCTGTTCGAGCGGCACAACTCCCGCACGGAGGCGATACGCGGCTACCAGACCCGTCGCAACGCCACCGCGCCGACCGTCGCGCTGGAGTTCGAGCTGGAAGGGAGCGCGCACCGGATCGAGAAGCGGTTCGTGTCCCGGCCGATGGCGCGGCTCGTGTCGGACGGCGTCGCCTACGACAACGACGCGGCGGAGGAGCGGCTGCAACGCCTGCTGGGCGTGTCCGCGCCGTCGCGCGCCGCCCGCGACGCGGCGAAGCAGGCGGCCTCGATCTGGGGCGCGCTTCTGGTCGACCAGGGCGACAGCTTCGCCCAGGCGACCCTCGGCGACGGCGCGCGCACCACCTTGTCGGAGTGCCTGCAGGCCGAGCTCGGCAGCGTCAGCGGCGCCGCCGCCACCGGCCGGCTGCTGAAGCAGGTGCAGGGGCAGCTCGCCCTCCTGCTGGACGGGCGCGGCCAGCCGCGCGACCGCTACAAGGCGGTTCTCGACGAGGCGGCGGCGGCGGAAGCGGAGGCCGCGCAGCTCCAGGCACGGCGGCAGGCGCTGGAAGGCGACCTGTCGGCGGCGGCGGCGGCGCGCCGGGAGCTGGCACGGGAGGCCGATCCGGCGGACGGGGAGCGCATCGCGTCGGCGCTCGTCGAGGCGCGCCGCCACCGCGACGCGCTGCTCGGCCAGCGCGACCGGATGGGGCAGGCGGACGGCGAGGTGCGGCTGGCGCAGGCGGCGCACGACGCGGTGTGCGCCGAGCAGGCCGCCCGTGCCGCGCGTGCGACGGCGCTGGCGGAGGCCGAACGGGCGCTGGCCGGGCTGGTGCAGCTCGAGGCGGACGCGCAGGCGCGTGCGGACGCGGCGCGCGACGCGCTGGCCGGGCGCCGTGCCGCCCACGACGCGGCCGCCCGGGC
>CALMVN010000283.1 GCA_937873225.1 uncultured Acetobacteraceae bacterium | reverse complement strand
CACAGGCCGGACTGGATGCCAGGCACATCGTCCAGGTCGCGCTCGATGCGCTGGGGATCGGCGACGGTGCCCTCGCGGACTTGCCTTTGAGCCGGATCGGACCGACACCGTGATCCCGATGCACCTGTCCAAGCTCCTGTCCGCACGCTCCGGGGCATCCTGCCTCGGGATCCTCGGCCTTCTTGCCGCAGCACCCG
The DNA here is from genome assembly GCA_937873225.1 of uncultured Acetobacteraceae bacterium. Lineage (GTDB taxonomy): Bacteria > Pseudomonadota > Alphaproteobacteria > Acetobacterales > Acetobacteraceae > Lichenicola. Next base: position 6,292 of record CALMVN010000283.1, on the reverse strand, counting down.
CCGCCGTGGCGCAGCCTGCCGGCGGTCCCGCCGTGGCCCAGCCGATCTCGGCGCTGTATGCGCGGCTGACCGAGATCGAGCACAACCGGGGCTCCTTCGCGCAGCGGGCGCAGCTGCTGGCGCCGGTGGTCGACCAGGTGTTCAACCTGCCCCAGGTGCTGCAAAGCTCGGTGGGCCTGCGCTACCGCACCCTGCCGGACGGGCAGAAGCAGCAGCTCCTGGAGCAGTTCCGCCAGTTCACCGTCGCCCGCTACGTGTCCAACTTCGCGCCCGGCGGCACCGACACCTTCAAGGTCGATCCGGCCGTCACCGCCTCGCCGGTGCCGGGCGAACAGATCGTGCACACCGAGATCCTCGCGGGCGGCGGCTCCACCACGCTGAACTACGTGATGCGCCCGGGCGAGAACGGCGCCTGGCAGGTGGTGGACGTGCTGCTGGACGGCAACATCAGCCAGGTGGCGGTGCAGCGCGCCGATTTCGGTTCAAGCCTGACCTCCGGTGATGCTACCTCGTTGATCGACAGCCTGAGGAAGAAGACGCAGGCTTTCTCCGAAGGCTGAACCGCCGTTTCCTCGGCCAGGGTCCGACCTGCTCCATGACGCTTGCCCCCCTTCCCCTCGTCCTGGGCGTCGCCGCGGCCGTGATCGCCGGGCTCGGCTGCATCCAGGCGGTGGTCGGCGCGGTGCTGGCGCACCGGTTCGGACGGCGGGCCCGGTCGAGCCGGAGGGATGCCGCAACGCCGCTGCCGGCCCTGACCGTGCTCAAGCCGCTGCACGGCGACGAGCCGATGCTGGAGGAGGCGCTCGCCAGCTTCTGCACCCAGGACTACCCCGCGCTGCAGATCGTGTTCGGCGTGCAAAGCCGCGGCGACGCCGCGATCGCGCTGGTCAGGCGTCTGCAGGCGCGCTTCCCGTCGCTCGACCTGGTCCTGGTGGTGGACAACACGCCGCACGGGGCGAACCGCAAGGTCGCCAACCTGATCAACATGCTGCCTGCGGCCCGGCACGACATCCTGGTGATCTCGGACTCCGACATCCACGCCGGTCCCGACTACCTGCGTCGGGTGGTGGAGGCGCTGCACCGGCCAGGCGTCGGGCTGGTGACCACCCTGTACGGCGGCCGTGCCGCGAGCCCCGCCCTGGCGCGCCGGCTGGCGGCGGCGCAGGTCAACCACACCTTCATGCCCGGCGTGCTGATGTCGCGCCTGCTCGGCCGCCAGGACTGCCTCGGCGCCACCATGGCGCTGCGCCGCCCGATGCTGGACTCGATCGGCGGCCTCGCCGCGCTGTCGCCGCACATCGCCGACGACTCGGCACTCGGCAGGCTGGTGCGCGCGCAGGGCGGCTCGATCGCCATCGCCGACGCGCTGACCGTGACCACGGTCGCCGAGACCGGCCTGCGCGACCTGTTCGCGCACGAGCTGCGCTGGGGCCGCACGGTGCGCAGCGTGGAGCCGGTCGGCTATGCGCTGTCGTCGATCCAGCTGCCGCTGTTCTGGGCCGCCGTCGCCGTGCTGCTGGCGCCGTCCTCGTCCTGGAGCTGGGGCGTCCTGGCGCTGGTCTGGGCCGTACGGGGGATCACCGCCGCGATCATCGACCGCATGCTGGGACATGCCGGCACCGTGCCGCCGGCGCTGCTGCCGCTGCGGGACTGGCTGTCGGCCGCGGTGATGCTCGCCAGCATGTCGGGCCGACGCGTCGCCTGGCGTGGACACACGCTGCACCTGCCCACCGGCAGGATCGCGATGCCGGCGGACCGCCAGTTGACCCCCGGCGTGGAAGCCGGCGACTGATCCCCGGACGCACGGGTTCCCGAAGAACTAGATGACGTGCGGTGCTCCGACCGCTATGGAGGCCGGCTGCCGCCCTGCCTGCCATCGGCCCTGCGACCTGCCTCAAGGACGACCCGCACCATGATGAAGACCCTGTTCCTGCAGCCGCCCTCGTTCGACGGCTTCGACGGCGGTGCCGGCTCGCGCTACCAGGCCAAGCGCGAGATCAAGTCGTTCTGGTACCCGACCTGGCTGGCGCAGCCGGCCGCGCTGATCCCGGACAGCCGCCTGATCGACGCCCCGCCGGCGAAGCTGGGCATGGCGCCGATCCTGGAGGACATCAAGAACCGGGACATGGTGGTGATGCACACCTCCACCCCCTCCTTCGCCTCCGACGTGAAGGTGGCGCAGATGCTCAAGGACGCGAAGCCGTCGCTCAGGATCGGCATGGTCGGCGCCAAGGTGGCGGTGCAGCCGGACGAGAGCCTGATCAAGGGCGCGCCGATCGACTTCGTCGCCCGCAACGAGTTCGACTTCACCATCAAGGAGATCGCCGAGGGCCGCGACCTCAAGGACGTCGACGGCATCACCTGGCGCAACGACGACGGCGTGATCGTCACCAACAAGGACCGCCAGCTGATCCACGACATGGACACGCTGCCCTTCGTGACCGACGTGTACCACCGCGACCTGCGCATCGAGGACTACTTCATCGGCTACCTGCAGCACCCGTACATCTCGATCTACTCGGGACGCGGCTGCAAGTCGCGCTGCACCTTCTGCCTGTGGCCGCAGACCGTGGGCGGCCACGTCTACCGTACCCGCACCCCCGCGCACGTCGCCGCCGAGATCGCGCACGCGCAGAAGCTGTTCCCGCAGGTCCGGGAGTTCTTCTTCGACGACGACACCTTCACCGACGACCTGCCGCGCGCCGAGGCGATCGCCCGCGAGCTGGGCCGCCTCGGCGTCACCTGGAGCTGCAACGCCAAGGCCAACGTGCCGCGGGCCACGCTCAAGGTGCTGCGCGAGAACGGCCTGCGCCTGCTCCTGGTCGGCTACGAGAGCGGCAACCAGCAGATCCTGCACAACATCAAGAAGGGCATGCGGATCGAGGTCGCCAAGCAGTTCACCCGCGACTGCCACGAGCTCGGCATCAAGATCCACGGCACCTTCATTCTGGGCCTGCCTGGCGAGACCAAGGAGACCATCCAGGAGACCATCGCCTTCGCCAAGGAGGTGAACCCGCACACCATGCAGGTCAGCTTGGCCGCGCCCTATCCCGGCACCTTCCTGCACCGCCAGGCGACCGAGAACGGCTGGCTGGACGCCGCCAACGCCGAGCTGATCGACGAGAACGGGGTGCAGATCGCGCCGCTGCACTATCCGCACCTCAGCCACACCGAGATCTTCGACAGCGTGGAGGTGTTCTACCGCAAGTTCTACTTCCGGGCGCCGAAGATCGCCTCCATCGTCGGCGAGATGGTGCGCTCGCCGCAGATGATGCGCCGGCGCCTGCGCGAGGGGGTCGAGTTCTTCCAGTTCCTGCGCGACCGCCACGCCGCCTGAGTTCGCCAGGATCGGGTTTGTCAGGACGCGCCCGCCGTTGAAGCGCGTCCTGTTCTCGGCCGACGATTTCGGCCTGTCGCTCGCCGTCAACGAGGGGATCGAACGGGCGCACCGCGACGGGATCCTGTCCACCGCCAGCCTGATGGTGGCGGGGAAGGCCGCCGGCGACGCCGTCGCGCGCGCCCGGCGCCTGCCGGACCTCCGTGTCGGGCTCCACCTGGTGACGATCGAGGGACCGGCGGCGCTGCCGCAGGCGGAGATCCCGGCCCTGCTCGACCGGGACGGCTCCTTCCCGTCCGACCAGATGCGCCTGGGCCTGCGCTACGCCTTCCGTCCCGAAGCGCGCCGGCAACTTGCGCGCGAGATCGAGGCGCAGTTCGACGCCTTCGCCGCGACCGGGCTCCGCCTGGACCACGCCAACGCGCACAAGCACATGCACCTGCATCCGACCATAGGGCGCATGCTGGTGCAGACCGGGCTGCGGCACGGGTTGCCGGCATTGCGCGTGCCGTCCGAGCCGGCCGGTCCGCTTGGGGAAGCGGACACCGCCGCAAGCCGTGCGCTGCGGCTATGGACCCGGCTGTTGCGACGCCAGGCCCAGCACGCGGGCCTGGCCGTCAACGACAACTGCTTCGGCCTCGCCTGGAGCGGTCACATGACCGCCGACCGCGTCCGGCACCTCGTCCCCCGCCTGCCGGACGGGTTCTCGGAGATCTACTTCCATCCCGCTTCCCGCCGGGACCGCCTCCTCGACCGCCTGATGCCCACCTATGAGCACCAGGCGGAACTGGCGGCGCTGTGCGATCCGGACCTGCCGGAGCTGCTGCGTCGGAACGGCGTCGTGCCGGTCACCTGGCGCGACGCGACCGCCCGACCGCCAGGCTCAGTGGCTGGAATGGCCACCCTTCTTGCCGGCCGCTGAAGCACGCGCCTTGTCGTTGGCGAAGTTGTTCGGGTCCTTGTCCTTGCCGCTGGCGACCGTCTCCTGCGATACGCCCTTCTTGCCCGCTCCGGACTTGCCCGTTTCGGACTTGTGCCCGGCCTCGTCCTTGCTGGTCATCGTCGTCTCCTGTCCGTTCGTGTCGACCGGAATGGAAACGAGCAACCGGACGACCGGGTTCGACAACCTCGCCGCCCCGTGATGCGGTGACGCGCGAGCCGGCCCGGGAGGCCTGAGGAACACGATGCGCCACGCCATGCCGCCGCCGCTTTCCGACGACGACACGATGGGAAACGGCTTGCGCCTGATGCTGGGCGAAGGGCTGGACCACCTCGAGGCGCACCTGCCGGCGGCGCGACAAGGAGACATGGAGGCGATCCACCAGAGCCGGGTCGCGCTGCGCCGCCTCCGCTCGACGCTCAGGCTGCTCAGGCGGCACCTCGAGCCGGTGGCCGCGGACGGGTTCGACGACGCGCTGCGCCGGCTGGGCCGGGCCCTGGGCGCGGCGCGCGACTGGGACGTGTTCACGCGGGAAACGATGCCGGCGATCCGGGAGGCGGATCCGCACGCCCAGGCGCTCGACGCCCTCGTCGTTCCGGCCGGCCGGGCACGGGAGGCGGCGCACGACGCGCTGCGCCTGGTGCTGCACGCTCCGCTGACCGACGCCGTGCTGGCCGACCTGCGACGCTGGGCCGGGCTGGCGATCGCCTTCTTCCCCGAACACGATGCGGAGCGCAGGCTGGCGCGCGAGGCGCCCGACATGCTGGACCGGCTGGCGCAGCGTGTCCGCCGGCGCGGCCGCAGTCTGGCGAAGCAGGACGACGAGGCGCGGCACGACCTGCGCAAGGCGCTCAAGGCGCTGCGCTACGGCATCGGGATGCTGGACACCCTCTACGAGAACAGGCGGGTGAAGCCCTACCGCAAGGCGCTGGGCACGCTGCAGGACGACATGGGCCAACTGAACGACGCGATCGCCGCGGTAGAGCTGGTACACCGCCTGCCGGACGGCCCGGAACGGCAGGTGGTGCAACGCTGGTCGGACCGCCGCAGGCAGGCAGCCCTGGACGCCCTGCCCGGCTCGTGGCGCCGGTTCAAGGCGATCCGCCCCTTCTGGTAGCGCCCCTCATGCCAACGGCGGTGGGGTTCGAGCTGCACAGGCCAGGGCCCTGCCCTGGACCCGCCAAAGAAGCGGTCGCCCTTTGGAAACCCGATATAAAGACTGATGGGGTCGGGGCCTCCGGCCCCAGCGGATCGAGCTGCAAAGCAGATCGATGGGCGCCCTGCCGCCTGCCCGCCTGCCGGTCAAACCCCGACGCCGCTGATATCAGGCGTCCAGGCTCTGCCGGACCCATTCCTTGAGCTGGCTCTTTGGCAGCGCCCCCACCTTGGTCGCCACCGGCTTCCCGTCCTTGAACAGGATCATGGTCGGCACGCCGCGCACGGCATAGGTGTTCGGGGTCATCGGGTTCTGGTCGATGTCGACCTTGGCTACGGTGAGCTGGTCCTTGAACTCCGCGCCGATCTCCTCGAGCGCCGGCGCGATCATCTTGCACGGCCCGCACCAGGTGGCCCAGAAGTCGACCAGCACCGCCCCCTTCGCCTTCAGCACCTCGGCATCGAAGCTGTCATCGGTGACGGCAACCGTGTTCTGGCTCATCGCTGGATCTCCTGGAAGGTGAGCGGTCAGATGGGCGGCTCGGCCTGGACGGTCAAGCGGCACCCCCAACCGCCGGCCCGTGATGCCCCGCGGTCCGGTATGTGCCCGGAGCATGAAGCAGCAGCAGCGCCTCCTCCAGCGGCATCACGCTGGCATCCTCGGTCCACACCAGCGTGCAGCGGATCGGCCGGTCGGGATACAGCGACGCCAGCAGCGCCCGGTAGGCCGCCATCTGCCGCAGGTACGCCACCGGCACCTGCTCCGGCGTCACCGGCGTACGACGGTTGGTCTTGAAGTCGCACACCAGCACCCGGTCCGGCAGCACGCGCAGCCGGTCCAGCTGCCCGGACACCACCAC
>CALMVN010000282.1 GCA_937873225.1 uncultured Acetobacteraceae bacterium | reverse complement strand
AGCAGGACGGTATCAACGAGATGTCGCCCGACCAGGTGATGAACAACATCGACCGATACGAAAAAGGTGGTCGCGGCGCCTATCCTGGGGAGGCCGCAGACCGCCGTGCTTTCCGCGACACGCACTGGGACGAAGCCTACGAAAAGGCGCGCGACCGTTTTAAGCAGGATCCGGCCACCGCGGCAAACGCCGATGCTTTGGCCACAAAGGCTGCCAACGACGCGCTATCGGGCAAGGCGGCACTGCACAACCCGGACATGGCGGCCGGCGGCAAGCCAATTGCCACGGATCTTGGAGATCTTAGGGTGAACTCGTCCCTGGGCTCACAATGGGTCAAGACTGGGCCTGGCAGCAAGCTGTCGCGTGCGCAGCAGCTGCGCAAGGCCGCGGAAAAGGCCAAGAAAGCAGGCAAGGCGCTGATGGATGTCGTTCTCAAGGAATGCCAGGAGTAAATATGGAGAGTGATTTCACCGAACTGGTCGGCAAGTATGGTCCCCCGGCGCATGCGGTGCCGATAGCGCCCGCCGAGCTGGACGCGCTGGCGGGGCGGCTGCCGTCGGAGCTGCTCGCGTTCTGGCGCGAGTATGGCCTGGGCATGTGGCTGGATGGCAAGTTCCAGTTCTGCCGGCCTGCCGACTATGCGGAACTCGTTGAGCAGATCTTCGAGAATGACCCGGACCTCCTCCCGTCCGCCACCCACATGGTCGGCTTTTCCGCCTTCGGCGAGCTGCTGTTGTGGAACGAGCAGCACGAGCGGGTGCTGGTCAACCTGCCTTGGCTGACAGCACGCGTAAGGGCCTTCGACGCTCCGGAGCCCGGCGATCCCCCCCATCTCCTTCTCGCGACGCCTTTGTTCCGGCTCGGTCGCGAAGGATCGTTCGACGTGTTCGAGCGGGACGACGCGGCAGAGCCCTTGTTCGCCCGCGCCCTCGCCCGGCTGGGCCCGCTCGACCTCGGCCAGTGCTACGGCTTCGTGCCCATGCTGGCGTTCGGCGGCAGCGCGAAGCTGGACAGGATCGAGCGCCTGGACGCGGAGGTCCACTTCTCCCTGCTGGCCGGAGCCGGACGATGCCCGGTGATGGCGGTACAAACGCCGGGCGGGCATCCGGCGCCCTTGCGGGAGTTGGGATCGGGTACCGAGTAGCCAAGGAACCGGACGTTCGACCCAGCCCTTCTCGTGCGCTAGGGTGGGCTCCAGCGAACACCTCCCGGCAGGACGGGTCTGTTCGTCCCCTCCTGCCCCGGAACCTGCAAGCCGGCGTCTGGATCCGGTCAGGCGCCGGCCTCGGCGAGGATGCGTCGCAGGGCGTCGACGTCGTGCGCGAACCGGCCCAGGAACAGGCCGTCGACCGCGCCGCCGATCCGGTCCAGCAGCCCCGGCCCGGCGCTGCCGCCATAGATCAGCCGTGTCGACGGCCAGGCTGCCAGCCCGGCGCGGAGCGCCTCGGCGACCGCCACGATGTAGGAAGGTGGAGCCGGTTCCGCGGCACCGATCGCCCAGACCGGTTCCCAGGCCACCAGCATCCCGGCGCGGCGATCCACGCCCCGGGTCGCCGCCTCGAACTGGCCCAGGCAGGCTTCGGCCGCCCCGGCCGGGTCGACGCGCTCCGGCTCGCCGATGCACAGCACCGGGACCAGCCCGGCCCGCACCGCGGCACGCAGCTTCGCGCCGACGATCGCGTCGGTCTCGTTGAACAGGCGCCGCCGCTCGGCGTGGCCGATGGCGACGTAGCGGCACCCGGCCTCCGCCAGCATCGGCGCCGACACCTCGCCGGTGTATGGCCCCGAATCCTCCCAGAACACGTCCTGCGCGCCGAGCCCGATCGCGGTCCCGGCCAGGATCTCCTGCGCGTCGCGCAGCGACAGGAAGGACGGGATCACGAACAGCTCGACGTTCCCGGGCTCGATGGCGCGCAGCCGCTCCATCCAGCGCCTGGTCGCCGCCAGCCCCATGTACATCTTGAGGCTGACGCCGACGACGCGCCGGCGGGCCGGCACGGGCGGGCTCAGGCCCCGGCCGGTCCCGGCTCGTAGGAGCTGATCGCCGCCACCTTTTCCGCCGAGCGCGAGGCCGGGTCGAACCGGTGCTTCAGCCATTCGGCCACCAGCACGCGCGCCAGCTCCACGCCGATCACCCGCTCGCCGACGCACAGCACCTGGGCGTCGTTGCTCAGCACCGCGCGCTGCACCGAGTAGGTGTCGTGCGCGGTGACCGCGCGTATCCCCGGCACCTTGTTGGCGCTGATCGCGACGCCCAGGCCGGTGCCGCAGATCAGCAGCGCGCGGTCGGCCTTGCCTGCCGCCACCATGCGGGCGGCGCGCACCGCGATGTGCGGGTAGTCGGTGCCGTCGTCGTCGGTGACGCCGACATCGGTGACCTCCGACACGCCGGGATGCTTCTGCAGGTCGGCCTTCAAGGCGTCGCGGAAGCGCATCCCGGCCTCGTCGCAGCCGATCACGATGCGAAGCGTGGGGTCCGTCATGGTTCTTCTCCAGCCGCATGGGCGGCCATGGCAAGGGATACCGCCCCGGCATCGCGCAGCCGGGCGCGGCCGAGCCGCGGCAGGAGGGACGCGGTGGCCTCCGCCCCCCTGGACGCCGCGTCCGCGGCCTCCGTCCAGGCGGTGCGGAGCGGCCTTCCCGCCCGGGTCCGCTCCGCCAGCGTCTGCGCGAACGGCGCCAGCGCGTCGACCAGCGTCTTGTCGCCCGGCCGTGCGCCGCCCAGGCGCATGACGGCGTCCAGCGCCCTCGCCGCGGCCTGTCCGACCTGGTCCGGGGTGGGGGCGGTCCGGTCGTCCAGGGCGCCGCTCGCCGCGCGCAGGCCCAGCCCCCAGATCACCCCGGAGGCGCCGCCGGCGCGGTCGGCCCAGGCGTCCGACGCCGCTGCCAGCACGCTCGCGGCGCCGGCCCCGCCCGCCTCGGCCTCCGCCGCCGCCGCGGCGGCGGCGCGCGCGCCGCGTGCCCTGCCCTGGCCGTGGTCGCCGTCGCC
>CALMVN010000281.1:3676-5633 GCA_937873225.1 uncultured Acetobacteraceae bacterium | reverse complement strand
GCTCCGGCAGGTGCGAGGAGCAGTGGCAAGCACGTTCGTCGCGTGCCTGGAGCTGGCCCGGCAGGGCGAGGCCCAGGCCGAACAGGAGGAGCTGTTCAAGCCGGTCCGGATCAGGCGAGCAGGTAGCGTAGGTGCTCACTCCACCTTCATGCGAGCGGTCTTGTAGGGGACGATTTGAACGGCGGGTGCGCGGCAACCAGAATGGCTTATTGCGACCGCGCTTGGTTGATGATTGTAGCGCCAGATTGCCGCTTGCAAGCGGTCGGGGTGTCAAACAGCCTTAAAATGGGACTCCCTATTGTCGCCCAATCGGGGCTCTGACTCGATTCTGCTGCTGTCCTGTAATGCCCTGGCATGGTGTTCAAGGCAGGAGCATCCATGGTGTCGCGGTTCGGCTTTACGTCTCTGATCCCTCTCGGACTGGCCGTGGATACCGTCGTCGACAATGACGGATGCTTGATAGTGACTGCCCGCAGCAGCGCCGCCATGGCGGCCCGCCCGCTGTGCGGCGCGTCCTCAAATCGCGTTCGAATCCGCTACGTGCGACAGCCCGGCGACCTGCCATGTGCCGGTCGCCGCGTGTGTCTGCGACTGCTGGTGCGACGGTTCTGTTGCGACGTATCCGGCTGTCAGCGTCGGGTGTTCGCTGAACGGTTCGGCGCCGAGGTGCTGTCCGAGCGCGCCCGCCGGACGAGTCGGCTCGACGAGCTCGTTCATCTCCTCGGCTTGGCCCTGGGTGGCAGGCCTGGAGCCGGATTTGCCCGACGGCTGATGCTGCCGGTCAGCAACGACACGCTGCTCCGGGTCGTCCGTCGGCGCGCGTCCCGGCGAACGGAGCCACTGGCCGTCGTTGGCATCGACGACTGGGCTCATCGGCGCAACCACCCTTACGGCACCATCGTCAGTAATCTCGAGCGTCGCCGCGTCGTGACCTTGCTACCCGATCGCGAGTCGGCGACTACCGAGGCATGGCTGCGCCAGCATCGCGACATCAGCGTCGTTTCCCGCGATCGAGGCGGTGGCTACGGCGAGGCTGCGGCCTGAGCATTGCCTCATGCCATCCAGGTCGCGGATCGCTGGCACCTGATGGAGAACGCGACTGCCGCGTTTCACGACGCCGTGCGTCTGTCCATGCGTGCCGTTCGTAGCGTGCTCGGTGCGACGACCATCGACCCAGCACTGCTGACCGCAGCGGAGCGGCTCCAGCACGAGGGCTTTCTGCGACGCAAGGACACCACGCGGCAGATCCTCCCGCTGAAGACAGCTGAGCACTCGATCAAGGGAATCACGCGGCGGACGCGGCATAGCCGCAGGCTGGTGCGCCAAGCTGTCCGAGGCATGCCCCGCGACGTGTTCCGCATCCGGCAAAGCTCGTTGGAGGCTTATCTGCCGGTGTTGTTGGCCGACTGGTACGCGGGCTGCCGCAACGGCGCCGAGCTTTGGCGCAGACTTCAGGGCCACGGCTTCAAGGGATCCTCGCGCGTGGTCGCCGTAGAGGCGGCCGTGCCCAGCTTGGCTGCTGCCCGCAGCTTGGTGGATCGGTTCGGGATCATGATCCGTACCAAGACGGCAACCGAACTGGACAGCTGGATCGAGCAGGCCAGGGCCAGCCTGGTCGCCCCGTTAGCCCGAGGCGTTGCCAAGGACAAAGCGGCCGCCCGGGCCGCCATGACCGAGCCATGGTCGAACGGCCAGACCGAAGGTCAGATCAATCGGCTCAAACTGATCAAGCGGCAGATGTATGGCCGCGCCAAGCTCGACCTGCTCGAGGCCAGGCTCATCGGTGCCGTATGACCCCGCCAACAACAGCGAGAGTGCGTTAGAGCCACTATTCGATGCCGATCCACACCGGAGCACCGGCAGCGGGTGCAGACCGACCATAGCCGGCCAGCGGGAGAAACGATACAGCTCTAGCTAGAGCTGCAGCTAACCCGGCTGCCGGTGCTCCGGTGTGGAT
>CALMVN010000281.1:0-3666 GCA_937873225.1 uncultured Acetobacteraceae bacterium | reverse complement strand
GCTACACGCTCGGCCGCCGGACAGCGCTGACCCGATTCCTGAACGATGGCCGCATCGACTTCGATATCAACCCGGTGGAGTGGTCGATCCGCCGGATTGCCCTTGATCACAAGAACGCGTTGTTCACCGGCAGCGAGGGGAACGCCGAGCGCTGGGCGATCGTCGCCTCGCTAGTGGAAACCGCCAAGCTGAACGGCGTCGAGCCGCTCGCGTGGTTACGCGACGTGCTAACCGATTGGTGGACGAGCATCCTAATAAGCGTCTGGATGGGCTGCTTCCATTATTTCCTCGGCCAGCAACTTACTGCTTCTGACCTGCATTGATCCATCCCCTTTCATTTGCAAGATCCAGCGTCACGGACCAGTGCATCAAGACGTCGCCACCTATATCACCGTCCATAATAAGGTCCTCCACGACAGCGGATCCTGCTGCGCTCAAGTTTGGTCCGAGTTCTGCTGTCCATCGCTGGGCACCGGACTTATCGGCTGCGAGACCCACCAGCCGGGCAACGTGTTTGTCTATCAACGAAGGTCCATAGTTGCCGGTGTCGATCTCCATCCAGACGAGACCAAGTGACGTTGGTATCCCAAGGTCGACCGTAAGCGCCACACCCTCTGTGTCTCGCACCAGCCTGATTGGCACCTCACGCGCCTTCTGCCTGATACGTTCCAGACTAGCGGCATCTTCAATGATGAACCGGTGTTTCGCGACATCAAGCGTGATTGTGTGCCTGTCGAACACATCGAGAGCGATCAATCCATCAAACTTGTCACCGGCCGATCCCATGAGATGCCAGAGATCGACCACGGAGAGCTGGGGCATTTGCTTTGTGATCGGGCCAACCGTAACGTTTGTCTCGTTGCACCGTAGGAGATCGAGCCGCTCGCCGGTGGCACGAAAGCCCGTCACTTTTCCCCACAGCTTGCAACCGATTGCCTCGGCAAAAGCCGGCGTCACAGCGGACGTACCTGCACCGCTGTCGAACAGGAACATGCCTCGACGATCACCAACCCTGGCCGCGACCGCCTCTGGAGCGTCCGCTGAGACAGCAAATGGGATAATCACCCTTTGCGGGGCAGCACTTGCTGGTACAATTAAGGCTCCGACGCAACCGGCCAAAATTGGGCAGAGATCTCGTTTCACAAATGTTGTCCCATCCTAGCTGCTCAATCATGGAGTTGTTACCAAGTCATCATCAACCACGCCAGTCCGTCTGCTAGCACGGATTATCTAGCTCAGGCTCTAGTTGCAGGTGCTCATTGTGCCGACATGAAACGGTTACGGTCAGAGCTAGATCTCGACGGTGTTCACCCCGCAGCCTGGTCACTCTTCCAGACTGTTTTCCAATCGAATGTTTTTCTGCCGAATCAACTGCGGGCTGTAGGATGGCCGGGAGCAGCAACGAGGCCGTCATCGACAGGTGCTGGCACGCCTGAAGCAGCTTGGCCGCACGTCCAGACCGCAGTACTTCCATCGTCGCACGCTCTAAGCTCGAATAGGTCACAGCTTAGCGCCGTTGCTTTCATTCGGGCGAACGATTGACTCCTCCGGGATGACCGAAATGGAACAATCGTGCCTGGTGCAGATGGATATGTCCTAGGAGCCTTAGCCGATAAGCTCCCACGGCCAGTCCAGCACCCAGCGCGGGACCGATCCAGTACACCCACCAGCCTGTCCAGTCGCCGCTGATTAGTTCCGGTCCAAACGAGCGCGCAGGATTCGCGCTCGCGCCCGACAACGGAGCCTCAAGCCAGCTGAGGACAGCAAACAGCGGCGGGTTGATGAGGGGCGTGAACGGCTGGCTGCTTGACCGGGACGCCAGGAAGAAGACGAGCGCAACCAGCATGAAGGTGCAGATAACCTCACCCAGGACCGGGCAGATGGACGGCAGGCCGCGCTCTGGGAGCGAGGCTCCCCACGCGTCGCTTGCACCAACCTGACCCCAGGCGAGAAGACAGGCAGACCCGACCGCTGCGCCGATGATCTGCGCCATGACATAGCAGCTTGCATCCCTCCATCTAAGGCGATTGGCTAGAAGAAAGGCTACCGTCATTGCCGGGTTGATGTGCGCGCCGCTGATCCGGCCGATCGGCGAGTAGGCGATAGCAGCTCCGATCGAGCCGAAGAGGAGGCCGTTGACGAAGCGGCGCAGGCCCGGCGATGACGGCCAATGGCTGAGGGGAGCTCCGGTGCCCCAGAAGGCTATAACGGCGGACAGTCCTAGAACGACGAGAAGCGCTGTTCCCAGCGCTTCAGCCGCGTACATGGTCGGATGGAGCTTGTTGTAGGGATAGGGCTTCCCGCTCAAGGGCAGGTCCGCCACCTCGTCCTGTCGGCTGCCTGTCGCATCTGTCGAGACCATTACCCTGTTCCCTTAAAGCATCAGCGTGCGCTGTCGCTTGGCTCATGACCGCCACGAAGTGTGGGCCCAATTGTAAGTGCCGCCATTATCGAGATCGTGATGCATCCACTTGAATTGCTAGCCCGACGAATCGCGCTCAGGCGAACTTCGGCACGGCATCCACCAGCAGCGCGACTAGGCCGCTCCAGCCGGTCTGATGTGATGCGCCCACGCCGCGGCCAGTGTCGCCATGGTAAGACTCGTGGAAGAGGACCAGGTCCGCGGCTCCCGCCTGCCGTTGCAGCCCAGCATACGCGCCCATGACCGGCCGCAGGCCGTTGTCTCCACGGAGCGACAAGCGTGACAGTCGCAGCACCAACTCATCCGCGACGTGTGCGAGGTTCAGCATCTGACCGGAACCGGTCGGGCACTCCACGCGGAAGTCGTCCCCGTAATATCGGTGGAACTCGCGAAGCGCGCACAGGATGAGGTAGTTTATGGGCATCCAGACCGGACCGCGCCAGTTGCTGTTGCCCCCGAACAGGCGCGAATCCGACTCGCCCGGCAGGTAGCGTATGATGAAGGCCCGATGGTCCAGCTCGACCTCGTAGGGCTCGGTGTGAACCTTCGACAGGGCAAGGATGCCGAAGGGCGACAGGAACTCGGCGGGATCGAGCATCCGCGCCAGCAGGCGTTTCGTTCGGTGTCCCCTCAGGAGGGACAGCAGCAGCGTGTTCCCGTGTCCCGTGTCGACCCAGCGCGAGACGAGCCTTGCGAGATCCGGCCTGTTCTCCTGCGACCAACGCATGTGCGCGGCAAGGCGCGGTAGTACATCCAGCGTCGCCTGCTCGACGACGTGTACGGCTAGCATCGGGATCAGGCCGACCAGCGAGCGCGTGCGGAGCGGCACCGATCGACCGTCTAGCAGTCGCAGCACGTCGTAGTAGAACTCGTCCTGCCCGTCCCACAGGCCGCTATCACCTCCCAGTCGCGTCATTGCCTCGGCGATGAGCAGGAAATGGTCAAAGAACTTGATCGCCAGATCCTCGTACACAGCATCAAATGCCGACAGCTCTATCGCAATCCGCATCATCGTGAGGGCATAAGCCGCCATCCAGGCCGTGCCATCGGCCTGGTCCAGGCTCCCGCCCCCTGGTAGCCCCACGTCGCGATCGAAGATCTCGATGCTGTCCAAACCAAGGAAGCCCCCCTGGAACAGGTTGCGCCCGCCCTCGTCCTGGCGGTTGACCCACCATCCGAAGGTCAGAAGCAGCTTGTGGAACACCGAGCGGAGAAAGTCGCGATCCCCTTCGCCGGTCCAGCAG
>CALMVN010000280.1 GCA_937873225.1 uncultured Acetobacteraceae bacterium | reverse complement strand
ATCCGGGCCTCGCGCATGAACCCGGCGATGGCGTCGCGTGCCACGCCGCGGCTGATCAGCCGGATCGGCACCCAGTCCGACTCGCCCAGCCGGGCGTTGATCGCCCCCGCCGAGCCTTCCAGGTCGTCGCGCAGGGTCTGGTAGGCGTCCACGTCCTGGCGGCTGGCGGCGGCGATCTGCAGGAAGGTGGTCTGCCGCGTCCATTCGTGCCGGCTCTCGATCAGGCGGCGGTAGCCGGCCAGGCGGTGGCGCAGCCCCTTGGTCGGGTCCATGCGGTCGACGCCCAGGATCAGGCTCTGGCCGTCGAGGCTGCGACGCAGCCGTTCGGTTTCCGCCGAGCCGTGCGCTTCCGCCGCCATCTCGGCGAAGTCGCCTGGGTCGATCTCCACCGGGAACGCCCCGACCCGGATCTGCCGGTTGCCGAGCTGCAGTCCCCCGCCCGCCAGGCGGGCGGCGCCGGCGATCCGCTGCGCGGAGGCGGAGAAGTTCTCCGCGTCGTTGGCGGTCTGGAAGCCGAGTAGGTCAGCGGACAGCAGGTCGCGGATGAACAGCGCCGCATCCGGCACGCTGGAGATCATGTCCGGGCTGGGGAACGGTGTATGGAGGAAGAAGCCGATCGGGCACGACACGTTGCGCGCCCGCATCACCGCGGCCATCGCCAGCAGGTGGTAGTCGTGGATCCAGATGGTGTCGCTCGGCCGCAGCAGCGGCAGCAGCACGTCGGTCAACCTGGTGTTCACCGCCCGGTAGCCCTGCAGGCTGCGCCGATCGAAGTTCATCTGCTCGGGCAGCGAGTGCATCAGCGGCCACAGCGTGCCGTTGGAGAAGTTGTTGTAGTACAGCTCGTGTTCCGACGGCGTCAGGTCGACGGTGGCGTATTCGACCGAGCCGTGCTGCACCATCTCCGGAACCTGGCACCCCTTGCCCTCGGAGGTGCGGCCGCTCCAGCCGAACCACAGGCCGCCCTGCCGTTCCATCAGGTCGTTGAGCGCCACGGCCAGGCCGCCCGCCTTCGCGTCACCGGTCGGGATGGACACCCTGTTGGACACGACGACCAGTCTGCTCATGGCATTCTCCCATTATCGGGCCACCGGTCGCCGGACCCGAGCAGGAGGCCGCTCGGATACCCGGCATGGAGGACGACCGCCGTGACGGCATCTTAACGCAACACTAAGCGCCATCACGGAACCAAGTTGCACCGAATGGGACAAAAGCTCCAGCGCGGCGTTCAGCCGCGCCGCTGCTGCTCCAGCCGGCGCAGCCGGAGCGTGGCCCGCTCGCCGGACAGCACCGCTCCCACCGGATCGTGCAGGCGCCGGCGCCAGTTCGGATGCTCGGTGACGGTGCCCGGAACGTTGGGCTGCTCCTCCAGCCCGAGCACGTCCTCGGTCGGCACCATGACCAGCTCGCAGGCCGAGCCGCCAACCTGCGCCACCGCGCCGTCCACCACCGGTGCCGCGTCCCATACCGCCGGCATCGGCCCTGACGCGGCACCGCTCGCCTGCATCGCCGTCCACAGCTCGCTCCGCGCCGTCGCCCGTTCCGCCAGCTCCCGCTGCTCGTCCGCTTCCGTTCCGCCGAGGGCGCGCCGCGTGCCGATGTCGTGGCCCTTCCACCACCCTGCCACGGTCGGCAGGTCGTGGGTGCTGGTCATGGCGCTGGCCTGGCGCGTCCAGCCGGACGGCGCGTTGAAGCCCTTGTCGTTCCGCTCGAACCACAGCACCCGCATGCCGTCGATGCCGGCCGCCTGCAGCCGGTCCTGGAAGCCGGCCGGAACGGTTCCCAGGTCCTCGCCGAGCACGATGGCGCGGTTGCGCACCGACTCCAGGCGCGTCAGGCGAACCAGGTCGGTTTCCGGCAGCTGCAGGTAGGCGCCGTCGGCGGCCCTCTGGCCTTCCGGGATCACCCAGAGCCGGTTCAGCCCCATGGCGTGGTCGATGCGCACCCCGCCGGCGTGACGCATGGCGCCTTCCAGCATCTCGATGAAGGCGCGGAACCCGTTCGCCCGCAGGCCGCGCCCCGAAAAGGCGGTGATGCCCCAGTTCTGTCCCGCCCGCTGCAGCAGGTCCGGGGGTGCTCCCACCGTCAGACCGATCAGGGTTTCGGGCTTGCGGCTCCAGCAATGGCTGCCGCCGGAATCGGTGCCGACCGCCAGGTCAGACACCAGGCCGATCGCCATCCCGGCATCGGTCGCCGCCTTCTGCGCAGCACCCAGTTCGCTGTCCGCCCGATGCTGCAGCCATGCATGGAACGTGATCTCGTCCGGGTTCGCGGCGGCGAAGGCGGCGGCGCCGGGGGCGTGCGGGTCGCGGAACGGCTCGGGCCAGTCCTTCCAGTGCCAGGCGCCGCCGTTCTCACGCCACAGATGCGCGTGCAGCGCCTCGAACAGCGCGTGCGCCTCCAGCTTGTCGCCCTGGCCGGCGCGCCACGACGTGAACCCGTCATCCGCCGCGCCGGAATCGAAGCTGCGACGCAGGCGCCGGAGCCGGTCGCGGCCGACCGCCGGCCAGTCCACCAGGTCCAGCGTTTCCAGCCGCGCCGCTTCCTCGCCGGGGTCGTCCGCGGCGACGTGCAGCACGTTGAGCATGATCCGGCTGGACGGCGCATACGGGCTGAACCGGTCGGGATCGGCGGAAAACTGCGCGTGCACCGGGCTGATCGACACTGCCGACGCGCCGTGGGCGGCGGCCTCGCGCGCGAACTCGGCCAGGGCGGCGAAGTCGCCGACGCCGCCGTCGCCCGAACGGCGCAGCGCGTAGAGCTGCTGTGCCAGGCCCCAGCCGCGTGGCGCGTGGCCACGCTCCAGTCCCGGTGCCGCAAACGCGTCGGCGACCCCGAAGCAGCGTGGCGGCGCCACCGCGACGCTCGTTTCGCGCCCGTCGATCTCGAGCCGGTAGTAGCCGGGCTCGGACGGCAGGGTCACGCAGGCCCGTCCGTCCCGTGCCGTGGCGGTTCCGGACGACGCTTCGCCGCGCTCGTTCTCCATCCGCCAGCCGCCGGGGCGCACGGGCAGCACCAGCTCGCCGTGCGCGTCCCCGGTCACCCGCGGCGCCAGCTCCGCATCCTCGCGCTCCAGGACGCCGATCAGCTCGCGCGCCGCCTCGTCCGAGCGCGCATCGAGCCCGAGCGCTGCGAGCACCGCCTTCAGGTTGTCCGGCGTGACCGCATGCATCCTGCCGAACGCGTCCTCCCAGCGCGTCGACACCCCGGCGCGCTCCGCCAGGGTTTCCAGCAGCGTGTCGTCGACGCTCATGCCTTCGGAACCAGGATCAGGGTGGACAGCGGCGGAAGCGTCAGCGTCAAGGAGGCGGGCTGATCGTGCATCGCCACCTCGGTGGCGGTCACCAGGCCGTGGTTGCCCACGTTGGAGCCGCCATACCGGCTGGCATCGCTGTTCAGCAGCTCCTCCCAATCGCCCGCCTGGCTGACGCCGAGCGCGTAGCCGTGCCGCACCACGGGGGTGAAGTTGCACACCACCAGCGCCGGCCGCTGCCCCCAGCGGCCGAACCGCAGCCAGGCGAACACGCTCTGGTCGGCGTCGTGCAGCACCACCCAGCGGAAGCCGTCATGCTCGGTGTCCCTGACGTGCAGCGCCGGCTCGCTGCGATACGCCGCGTTCAGGTCGCGCAGCAGCAGCTGCACGCCGCGGTTGGCCGGAGCGTCGAGCAGCCACCAGTCCAGCCCGGTGTCGTGGTTCCATTCCCGCCACTGCGCGATCTCGCTGCCCATGAACAGAAGCTTCTTGCCGGGATGGGTCCACATGAAGCCGTAGTACGCGCGCAGGTTGGCGAACTTCTGCCAGTCGTCCGCGCCCGGCATCTTGCCGATCATCGAGCCCTTTCCGTACACCACCTCGTCGTGGCTGATCGGCAGCACGAAGCGCTCGGAAAAGGCGTAGACCAACCCGAACGAGATCTCGCCGTGGTGCCACTTCCGGTGCACCGGCTCGCCCTCGATGTAGTGCAGGGTGTCGTGCATCCACCCCATGTTCCACTTGTAGTCGAAGCCGAGCCCGCCCTCGTCGGCCGGTCGGGTGACGTGCGGGAACGAGGTGGATTCCTCTGCCACCAGCATCGCCCCCGGCGCCACCTCCTTCACCGCGCGGCTCAGGTCCTGCAGGAAGGCGATCGACTCGAGGTTCTCCCGTCCCCCGTACCGGTTCGGCACCCACTCGCCTTCCTTGCGGCTGTAGTCGCGATACAGCATGGAGGCGACCGCATCGACGCGCAGCCCGTCGACGTGGAACTGGCGCAGCCAGAACAGCCCGCTGGCGATCATGAAGCCGCGCACCTCGTTGCGGCCGAGGTTGTAGATGAAGGTGTTCCAGTCCTGGTGATAGCCCTCGAAGGGGTTGCCGTGCTCGTACAGCGCGGTGCCGTCGAAATGCGCCAGGCCGTGCGCGTCGGTCGGGAAGTGCGCCGGCACCCAGTCCAGCACCACGCCGAGCCCCGCCGCGTGGCAGCGGTCGACGAACCGCGCGAACGCCGCCGGCGGTCCCATGCGCGAGGTTGGCGCGAACTGCCCCAGCACCTGGTAGCCCCAGGAGCCGCCGAACGGGTGCTCCATGATCGGCATCAACTCGATGTGGGTAAAGCCCAGCTCCTTGACGTAGGGGATCAGCCGGTTGCCCAGCCGCTCCCAGTCCGGCGTCGCCCCCTCCTCGTGCGGCAGCCAGGACATCGCGTGCAGCTCGTAGAACGACAGCGGTGCGTCCGGTGCCTGGGACGCCTCGCGCCGTGCCATCCACTCCGCATCCGTCCACGCGTACGGCGCCGGATCCGGCACCACCGAAGCCGTCGCGGGCGGCCGCTCCGCCTGCCAGGCGACCGGATCAGCCCGCCACGGCAGCAGGTTGCCGTCCGGCCCGACCAGCTCGTACTTGTAGGCGTCGCCGGCGGCGGCACCCGGCACGAACAGTTCCCACACCCCCGACGGCTGGCGCACCCGCATCGGGTTGCGCCGGCCGTCCCAGCCGTTGAACGAGCCGACCACCGACACGCGCTGCGCGTTCGGCGCCCAGACCGCGAAGCGCGTGCCCTCGACGCCCTCCACCGTCACCACGTGGGCGCCGAGCACCTGCGCCAGGTCGCGATGCCGACCCTCGGAAATCAGGTAGATGTCGAGCTCGCCGAGCAACGGCGGGAAGGCATATGGGTCCGCGACCTCCCGCACCGCCTCGCCACCGGCCGCATCCGGCGCCGACACGCGCAGCCGATAGGGCTGCTCGCCCTGCACCAGCCCGGACCACAGCCCGTCGCCATGCACCCGGGCCAGGTTGCCGCGTACGAAGCCGCTGGTGGCGTCGACCACCTCGACCCGCGACGCCTCGGGCAGAAAGGCACGCACCGCCACCCCGCCCTCCACGGGGTGCGGCCCGAGCAGGGAGAACGGATCGCCGTGCCGGGCGCGGACGAAGGAATCGACGGCGCCCGGATGCGGCAGGTGCTCACTCATGCGGCGCGTCTCCTGCACCCAGAAGGCGCGTTGCGATCCCGTTCAGCCCGCCGAGCGGGATGCCGATCCAGTCGGGACGGTTGTCGGCTTCGTAGCGGATCTCGTAGGCCGCCTTCTCCAGCAGGAACAGGTCGAGCAGCGACTGTTCCGCCGCGCGCGGCACCCAGGGGGTGGCGCTCGCCTCAAGCACCTCGCGGTAGCTGGCGAGGAAGTCGGCGCCCGCCTGGGAGCGGAACTGCTCGATCAGCTTCTCGCGCCGCTCCGTCACCCGCTCGCTGTTGCTGTGCAGGCGCGACGACGCCGTGGCGCCGGCATAGTCGAACGAGCGCAGCATCCCGGCCACGTCGCGCAGCGGCGAGGAATGCGCCCTGCGCTGCTCCATGGTCTTGGCCGGCTCCCCTTCGAAGTCGATCAGGTAGGCGTCGCCGCCGACCACGAGCACCTGGCCCAGGTGGAAGTCGCCGTGCACCCGGGTGCGCAGCGCGCCGGCACCCTGTGCGGCGAGCCGCCTGGCCAGCCCGTGCAGCGCCTCGTGCCGGCCGACGACCTGCTTCGCCAGCAGCGTCACCTCCTCCGGGACCGTTGCCGGCAGCCGCCCGAGCGCCTCGACGGCCCGGTCGATCTGCTCGATCGCGCCGTCCGCCCAGCCCTGCAGGTCGGCCTCGGTCACCGTTTCCGGATGGAACGCCGGCTCGTCGGTGGCGGACGCGAACACGTCGTGCAGCTGCGCCAGACGCCGCCCCAGCGCCTGCGCGAAGCCGGCATAGTTGCTGTACAGGTCCGCGTTCTGCTCCTGCTGGTTGACCGCCGCGTCGGCCACGCTGTCGTCCGCGGCGCGGAGGAGGAAGTCGAGCGTCCAGACCCAGCCGTCGCCCTGGTTGCGCACGAAGCCCTGCACCAGGATCAGCGTGTTCGGCGTGCCGTCCGCGTCGTAGCGCGTCACCTCGCCGTGCATCGGCGGCGTGTTGGCGAAGCCGCGCCGGGTCAGGTAGCGCGAGATCTCCGCCTCCGGGTGCACGCCCGACAGCACCTTGCGCACCACCTTCAGCACGATCTGGTCGTCGATGATCGCCGAGCTGTTGGACTGCTCCGCGGACAGGCGTCGGACCTGGATCTCGGCCGGGCGCTCCAGCTGGTCGAAGCGGTCGGTCTTTCGGAACTCGATCCTGCCGTTCTCGCCCAGGGACACGTCGGCGTTCTGGCCGATCAGCCCAAGCGTGCCGGTCATGAAGTTGTCGGTGGTGAAGCCGTCGGTGACGTAGCCGACCAGCGGGCCGCGCCGGACCCGGGTCAGGGCCAGCTGCTGCGCCACCGGGATCGCGTTCTCCTCGCTGACCGCACCCAGCGGCAGGCAGTAGCGCTCGCTACGGCTGCCGACCTGCACGGTGATCTCGGTCAGCAGCGAGGTGTTGTCGCGGCCGTCGCGCAGCGGAACCGAGTAGGCGAACGCGATGTCGCCCAGCGTCTCGCTCTTGGACGAGAACCAGCGGCGCTTCGGCAGGTAGGCCGGCAGCACCTCCTTCTCCAGCAGGTTGCGCGACGCGCCGAGGCAGATCTCGGTCATCATGTTGCGCACCACGATGGTGGACAGGTCCGGCAGCGGCTCCGGCGTCGGCGTGTGCCAGCTCGGCAGCGCCTGCTCGGTCGCCAGCAGGAACCAGTAGAACCCGTACGGCGGCAGCGTCAGCAGGTAGGTGAGCTGGCCGATCGGCGGGAACACCGAGCCGCCGATCACGTCCACCGGCACGCGCCGGTTGAACTCGTGCAGGTCGAGCTCGACCGCCTGCGCGGAACGCGACAGGTTATACACGCAGAGGAGCGTCTCGTCCTGCCCGTCCTCGTTCGGATGCGAGCGCAGGTAGGCCA
>CALMVN010000279.1 GCA_937873225.1 uncultured Acetobacteraceae bacterium | reverse complement strand
CTGCAGACCTGGGTGATGGGCATGGCGCCGCCCGCGTTCGGCGGCATCGACAACTACGTCCACGCCTTCACCTCCAGCGACTTCGGCGGCTCGGTGCTGCGCACGCTCGTGCTGATCGTGGTCACCCTGCCGATCGAGCTCGCGTTCGGCATGATGATCGCACTGGCGCTCGATTCCGAAAGCTTCCCGCTGCTGCGCCGTCTGCTGCAGATCTGCCTGGTGATCCCGATCGCGGTCACGCCGTCGGTGGTCGGCCTGCTGACCCAGCTGATGTTCAACGACCAGCTCGGCGTCATCAACTACTTCATCCGGGCCGTCGGCCTGCCCGGCATCGACTGGCTCGGCCGCCCCACCGCGGCGTTCGGCACCGTGATGGTGGTGCAGGTGTGGGAATGGACTCCGTTCGTGGCGCTGGTGCTGTCGGCGGCGCTGTCCACCGTGCCGAAGGACATCGACGAGGCGGCGATGCTGGAAACGGAGCGCTGGTGGCCGCGCTTCCGCGACATCCAGCTGCCGTTCATGTGGCCCGGGATCACCGCGGCGCTGGTGTTCCAGACCGCGTTCACGATCAAGGAGTTCGACATGATCTACTCGATCGAGCGCGGCGGCCCCGGCACCGCGACCGAGACGGCGGTCATGCAGATCGAGCGCATGGCGTTCCGCGGCTTCGATGTCGGCCTGGCCTCGGCGGAGTCGATCCTGATGCTGATCGTGTCCATCCTGCTCGCGCGCATCTACATCCGCGCCTTCTACCGGGAGATCGACTGAGCATGGATCGTGTTCGCCCGGCGCTGCTGCGCGCGCTGCACGGGCTGGCGATGGTGGCCGTGCTGGTGGTCATCCTGTTCCCGATCTACTGGATGGTGGCCGGCTCGCTGAAGACCGAGCAGCAGCTGTTCGCGATCCCGCCGCGCTGGATCTGGACCCCGACGCTCGCCGCCTACGTCGACGCGATCACCGACTCCAACGTTCTGCAGACCCTGCTCAACTCGCTGATCGTGGTGTCGTCGGCGGTGCTGCTTGGCCTGGTGGTCGGCGCCCCCGCCGCCTACGGCATCGCGCGCTACCGGTTCCGCGGCCGCAAGGATGTGTGGTTCTGGTACGTGACCAACTGGATGCTGGTGCCGGTGGTGGTGCTGATCCCGTTCTATCTCACCGCGTCGAAGCTGCACCTGATCAACAACCTCCTGGTGCTGATCCTGGTCTACCAGGTGTTCATCATACCCTTGGTGGTGTGGCTGATGGTGGACCAGTTCTCCTCGGTGCCGGTGGCGCTGGAGGAGGCGGCACAGCTCGACGGCCTCGGCCGGTTCGGCATCTTCCTGCGCATCGCGCTGCCGCTGGTGAAGCCCGGGCTGGCGGTGTCGGCGATCCTGTCCGGCATCTTCGCCTGGAACGACCTGCTCTACGCCTTCATCCTGACCCCCTCGCCGGACAGCCGCACCGCGTCCACCATCGTGCTGTCCTATCTCGGCGGCTACGTGATCCCCTGGCCCAAGGTGATGGCGAGCGCCACCCTGGTCTGCGCCCCGGTGATCATCGGCGGCATCGTCGTGCACAAGTACATCGCCCGCGGGCTGACCATGGGCGCGGTGAAATAGGCCGCTCCCGGCGGGACGCGGCCGGGGGCACGCGCCGCTTGCATCGCGACGGTCGTGGCACTAGGTTCCGATCCTCACCTACATCTTCCGCTTCTTCGGGGGGTGGCCTTCACGGGCCGCCTTTTCTGCTTTGGACACAGATCTTCTTCAACTCACCGGCCTCGACGCGCGCATTGCCGCCATGGTCGCGCCCACCCTGCTGGACATGGGCTACGAGCTGGTCCGGGTGTCCGTGACCGGCAGCACCACGCCCACCGTTCAGATCATGGCCGACCGCGCCGACGGCTCCCTGATCGGCGTCGCGGATTGCGAGGCGATCAGCCATGCGGTCGGCGCGGTGCTGGACGTGGACGACCCGATCCGGGGCGCCTGGAACCTGGAGGTCAGCTCGGCCGGGATCGACCGGCCGCTGACCCGGGAGAAGGACTGGAACCGGTTCTCGGGCCATCTGGCGCGCGCCGAGACCAACATCCCGATCGACGGGCGCAAGCGGTTCGCCGGCATCGTGCTGGGCGCCGAAGGCGGAGTCGGGCGCATGCGGGTCGAGGACGGCTCGGAAGCGGCGCTGCCGTTGGCGGAGATACGCAAGGCGCGGCTGGTGCTGACCGACGCGCTGATCGAGGCCTCGGCGCAGATGGCCGGCGTGGTGCACGACGCCGACGACCCGGACGCGCCGCAGGTGCCGAGGCTCCACCCGGAGAAGCCGGTCGCCCGCCAGGCCGACGGCCGCCAGACCGGGGCCCGTATCGGTGGCGCCAGGGTCGGCGGCGACCGGACCGGAAAGGCGCCCGCCGGCAAGACTCCTCCCGGCAAGGCATCCCCTGGCAAGGCGTCCGCCGGGACGCCGGGCGGCAGGAAGCCCGGTCGCAAGCCGCACTAGAGCATGATCCGTTCGCATCGGCTCACGGATCATGCTCTAGCTCGTTGTTTT
>CALMVN010000278.1 GCA_937873225.1 uncultured Acetobacteraceae bacterium | reverse complement strand
GCCGTCGCCGGGGTTCCGGCTGCCGATCCTGCCTCGTTTCCCTACGCCCGACAACCACACTTATCGGGCGTAGGGCTTGGAGGAAGCAGTGTGGTCGGAGGAAGGTGAAAGCTGTCAATTTAGTCAGCATTCGCAATGGGTTGCGCGCTACCGCTCGGTCAAAGCCCAATTTGTAAACCAAAACAACATCCTATGTTGTTCAAACCGCTGATTGCTTCAAGTCGGCAATCCCGCCACTCTCGCGTTAGATGCCGTCGCGACGGCGACCTCGTGCCTTGGCACCGGCCGGGACGGTTGCGAGCAGCCGGTGGCTGAGGATCCAGCCGTCGTGCGGAGGCCGGTCCGGAGCGTCGAGAAGGAGATCGCATGCAGCGGCACCCAGGCCACGACCTGCCGACTGGCGGCATCCGGTGCCGGATCAACGCGATCAACCGGCAATCGCGCCCGGTGCGGTCGTGATCCGATCTTCCGCGGGATCGCACGCTGCCACGGTACTTGATGAGGGACGCCGGGCTGCCCCCGACGCTGAACCCCTACTCCCGCTGGGACGCGCCGCGCGCCTGGGTGCTTTGGCGACAGGGATGGCACCTCGGAGAAGCGGAGCGGGCGGATGCCGACGTCGAGCCGCTCACGGTCTGCGACGACTGTGCCACCTGTATCGGGGAGGACCGCGATCCCGAGGAGCGTCCCGGCCTGCGCGCGCTGCTCGCCGCAAGGTGGCCGGGGTGCGACCTGATGCTGATCGTTGAGGAGCTTGACGCAGCTCCGGACGACGCGACCGAAGACATCCCGTTGCCGATCGCCGAGCAGCCGTGCCAAGGCTGCGGTGCGACTACCCCCGGCCCGCGGCGGCTGGTCGTGGCGCATCGGCGTCCGTCCACTCCTAGTTCGGCGGGACCGCCGCGGACGCCGGTCGGGCTCGTGCCGCTCACCGACATCCTCACGACGCTTCCGGTGCTTCGGCGTGGCGACGCGGCCGCCCCGACCGCGGCGGGTCCCCATCCGGAAGCGGCTGCGCTCCGGCGGTTCGAGGAGCGTCTTCTGGCGGCGACCGCCGGTGACCGCTCCTGCGGCCAGCTCATCATGCTAACCGGCCGGTCCGGCAGCGGCCGCACCAGCTTGGCGCTGCAGCTTGCCGCGGCCACGGCACGTCGAGCCGGCACCGTGGCCTGGTTCTCCCACCAGGCAGCCGCGCCTAAGGTCGCGTTGCACCTCCTGGCGTCGCAGTCGGGGCTGGCGATCCAGGATCTCCAGGGCGAGGCGGCGGTTCCTGGCGCCCGGGACGCTGTGCGGGCGCTGGCTGGCCTGCCGCTGCGCATCGACGATGAGCCCGAGCTGGCGGTGGTCACCGTGCAGCAGCGTTGCCTGGCCCTGGCCGGCGTGGCGAGCCTCGCCCTGGTCGTCATCGACTGCGTGGAGCTGATGCAGCGCCGGCGTCCGGCGCCGAGCTTCCAGGCGGCGCTGATCCCGGTCATGCACGAGCTGCGGACGATGGCGCAAACCCTGGGCGTGCGGGTGCTGATCCTCGGCACGCTGTCTCGGCAGCATCCGGTCGACCAGCGGGATCGACCCCAGACCGACCCGGCGCAGCTCGATCCGCAGGGCATCTGCGATCGGGTGCTACTGCTGTATCGGGTAGAGCAGGCGGCGCGGCTGCTGCCGGTATGGCCAGCCGCTCCAGCGATCGGGCTGCGCTTTGATCCAGTCCGGCTGCGCTTCGACGAGAGGGGAGCCGCTGAGCCGTGAACGAGCGGATCGATGCGCGGATTGTCCCCGTGGAGCCGGAGACCACAGCCTCCCGCCTGAGCCCGCAGACGCGGCGGGTCTACGCCGGCGCCTGGCGGGCGTTCGTGGCGTGGTGCGAGGCGCGCGGCTTGCCGGCGACGAAGCCTGTACTGCCGGAGCGGCTGGTCGCCTACGTCGAGAGCCTGCCGCAGGCGCTCGGCCCGAACGGGGTGAAGCTGCGCTTGGCGGCGATCGCGTCCCGGGACGGCGTGTCTGGCGGCGCCTCCACCAGCCTACATCCGGCGGTGCGCGCAGCGCTGCGCCGCCGACGAGCCACGGACGAGGCGGTCTGCGCGCGGCTGGACAGCTGCGGCGAGGACCTGGCCGGCCTGCGCAACCGGGCGCTGCTGCTGCTGGTCCAGGCAGGCGGCTTGGCGCCAGCCGAGGTCGTCGGCCTGGACCGCGAGGACCTGAGCTTCGAGAGCGATGCGCTGGTGGTGCAGGTACGGCCTCCAAACGCACCTGCTGAGACAACGGGACAGTCGATACGGCTCCTGCGTCGTCGTGGCGATCCGCTATGTCCGTCATCGGCCCTGGAGCGCTGGCTGCAGCGCTCGGGCATCCGCTACGCCGCAGTATTTCGGTCGGTCACCGTGCACGGCACGCTGGAGCGCCGGCTCGGCGTCGTGGGTGTGCGCCGGATCCTGCAGCAGATCGAGGCCCAGGCCGCCGCCCAGGCCATGCCCGAAGGGCGCAGGCTGGTCCGCGGCTCATGGCGCAAGCCGGGGAAGAGGAAGCATATAAGAGTTCACGGTTTCGGTGCCTCGCCCATGGGATCGCCAATCAGGAAGCCCGGGCGCACGCGGTGAGGGTCAGTGAGGACTCCGGCGAGGCGGCCGATGCCGTGGTCCAGGTGCTCGTCGACACCGACTGGCTGCGGCACACGCTGACGCTGAGCGGGCCGGCGGCGGAGGTGGCGGCGTTCCAGGTGAAGGCACGCGGACCCTCGGCGATCCCGTGGCACCTCGACCTCGACCACGAGGAGATGCGGCTGCTGGCGCCGATGGCGTCGGCCGGACCAGCAGCACGAGGCCTGGCGCGCGAGCTCAGGCTGCAGCTGGCCGCCCACCAGGAGCGGGTGCTGACGGCGGCAGCCCAGCCGGGCGGCGGCTGCCCGCGCGACCTGCACCGGCTGGTGCCAATCCCCCACCGCCTGCTGATGCTGGGCTCCGACGCGCCCGCAAGCCGGCTGTGGCTGTGGGTGCACTGGGGCACGCTGCAGCCGCTGCGCCACGTGCGGGCGCTCGAGCACGTGGCCGACGCGCGGCTCAAGCGCGTCGCCCGGGTGGCCTGGGAGTTCTGGTCGGCGGACTGGACGCCGTGGCGGGCGATCGCACGGCTCAGGCAGGACTGGCCCGACCTGATGTTCGACGTCCGGCCGCACTACGAGAACGGTGCCGGTGGCTGAGGCCCCGGCCACAGCCAAGGACGACTGGGACACGCCGCCGCAGGTGCCGACCATCCCGGAGCTGCACCTCGACGGCTTCGACGGGCCTTTGGACCTGCTGCTGGAC
>CALMVN010000277.1 GCA_937873225.1 uncultured Acetobacteraceae bacterium | reverse complement strand
CGGTCATCCCGTCCACCGCCAGTCGCACTGTGCCGTATCCGCTCGATCGCCGAGCTTACAAGCGGCGCAACGCTATCGAGCGCCTGTTCTGCCGCCTGAAGAACCGGCGCCGCATCGCAACCCGCTACGACCGCCTCGCCCGCAACTACCTTGCCGCTCTTGCCCTCGTCGCCGCCGCAACAGAGTGGACCTGAATAAGTCTTGTACAAGGCTTCATCAGTTGGGCTTCGTCGCCTCAAACACTAGTACGTGACGAGCAGCGCTCTCACCCCTGCCGACGCTATGTAGTGTCACAGCAAAGCCGATTGCGCAAAGCCAATCTAGCAGATCTGCACCGTAGTCACTGAAGACTAACGCACCTCCGGAGCGGATTGGATCCCCGTGATACTCCGGCGGAAGGAGGTGGCGTAGCACCCCGTGTTCTACGACGGCTCGTTGAATGGTATGTGAAGCGCCTGGCGAGTAGGGAATGGTAAATACGTGTCGGCCACCCGGTCGGAGCACCCGGAACAGCTCCCGAAACGCCTGATCCGGAGCAGGGATGTGCTCCATCACGTCCTGGCTGATGAGGAGGTCTATGCTGGCGTTCTCAAAAGTCAGATTTTGGACATCCTGACACATCGTTCCGTCGGGCCCTAGCGCACCGGGCGCGACATCCTCAAAGAATTCCGAAAACGTGAATCCCGACAGGGTCGAGAGCTCCTGCATGACCGGGCCGACGAAGCTGAACTCATGGATGCGCAGGCCGTTAAGTAGCGGAAGAGCTTCACGCAAGCTGGCAACACGCTGCTTATGGTACGGGGCCACTATGATCTGCGCGAGGGCGGCACTTCGGTTGAGCGCCAAGCACGTCATACAGGAGAATGATTCGCGCCAATCCGACTGTCTAGCGATGCGCGGATTGCGAGGCCGCGTACCGCAGACCGGGCAGAGATCATCCCCCAATAGTCCTAGCAGGATACTCCTGGCGCGCCGCGCGGAGAAGCGCGTTCGCACCACGTCGGCAGCAGCCAACGCTAGGCTGCGGCACAGTGCGTCGTCATCCAGTAGCGTGATGATCGCGCTTGCGATGTCGGCCGGCGTCTCCCCGATGAGCGCCTCGACGCCGTGGCGAAGCTGGATGCCCTCGTTTCCGCAGCCGGTGGTCACCACCGGCACTCCGGCCTGCAACGCACTCACGATCTTGCCTTTTACCCCGGCGCCGTAGCGCAACGGGCTGACTGAGATGCGGGCGCGCTCGTAATAGGGATCGAGTGTGGGAACGAACCCAGTGACATCGACACGCGGCCCAGCCAGCGCACGCACCTCTGGCGGGGGTGCATTCCCAACAATCATCGCCCGCACCTCTGGCTTCCGCGCCCAGACCAGCGGCATGATTTCGAATACCAGCCAGAGCGCTGCATCCACGTTCGGTGTGTGATCGAACCCACCAACGAAGACGAGCTCTGACTTTCCGGTGAAATCTGGCCGGGCGGCATTTACCGCTACGTCGTCGAATAGATACGGCGGCACCACCGTGACGTGCGCCTCCGGAACCTCCGCTGCGATGATCCTCGCCTCCTCTGCGCTTGGTGTCATGACACGATCGACGGAGGCGAAGATGCCGAGCTCCATCGGCTTTAGACGCTGCGACTCTTCAAGCGCCCAGACCGTGCCATCGAGCTCGTAGCGACGCATCTCGCGCAGATAGTGCAGATCATGCGTGTAGTAGAGGATCGGCGCGCCGGTGTTCCGCTTGATTAGATCCAGGATCGGGAATGTCACATAGGGGCGAGCGGTCCAAACGTAATCCAGGTGTCGGCCGTTCCTGCGCAACCAACCGGCGAGCGTCTCAGGCGCGTGCAGAACCTCGATGCCACGCTGTTGCAGCACGTTGGTATAGGGCTGCAGCGGCTGCGCGTCCTGCGGGTGGAACACCACCTTCAAACCGAGCTCGCACATCAGCTCCAGATACTGGAACAGCGTGACTGCGCCGGCATGCTTGTCGTACTCTGGCACTTTATCATCGATCACTAAGATTATGCCGCGCGACGAAGGGCGCTCTCGCGCCAGGAACAGCGGGTCACCCTCTACCGGCTGTCTAGCAAGAAGCGTACGCCACTTGGCGCAGAATTTGGCGTGGTTTCTCTTGGACTGGCGGTCGCGTGCCTCGCTGCCGTACGAGGCACTGCCATGATGGGTCACAATGCTGGCCGGCTGGTAGAGCACCTTATAGCCGAAATCACGCAGGGAAGTGGCTAAGTCAAATTCCTCATAGAAGGCCGGCGCATAGCGGTCGTCGAAGCCGCCGAGCTGCTCGAACAGGTCGCGGCGCACCAGGAAACAGGCTCCGGTGACGACATCCACCTCACGGACATAGTTGTATGCGCCGAGCGTGGGGTCGCTCCCATTTCCATAAGGGAAGCCCCACCCGTTGCTGTGTATAATGCCTCCAGCCTCCTGCACAGTACCGTCGGTATTGAGCAGCTTGCAGCCCACCATACCTACACGCCGATCTGCATCGACTAGGGCGACCATCGGGCGCAGCCAGTTCGCTCCGACAGTAGTGTCGTTGTTGAGGAAGACGAGTTTATCCCCTCTGGCGCGCTTGGCAGCCGCGTTGCAACTGCGCAGGAAGCCCAGGTTCTCAGCGTTACTCTGCACGCGGAGGTTCTGGCCCTCCAGAAGCGGTGCAATTGGCGCGTGCGGCCGATCGTCGACGACAAGCACCTCGTAGGAAAGGTCGCTGGTATTTGCCATGACAGCGGCTAGGCAGCGAATGGTTTCATGGAGATGGCCATACGTGGGCACAATGACCGAGATTTCAGGCGCCTCCGTCTCTGGAAAAACGAGGCGTAGCGGCAGCGTGCCGACCCGGCCGTCGAAGGCTTCTATTAAAGCAGAACCAGCAAGGCCGGCCTCACGGCCGCGGCGCAGGTAATGCGCAAGCGGATCCAGCCCCTCACGCCCGGGATGGCTCGCTGCATACCAAGCCGGATCAAATAACGGATGCGGCGCCAGTCCCGCCGCCTCGCCATGCTCGACATAGTGTGCGAATGCACCGCCAGGATAAGCGGCCGCCTGCGGGTACTCATAGACGTAAGCCGCTGCGTCGAAGATCGCGTTTGGGCTCGACGCGGCCTCCCCGTACGTGAGGAAGTGCTCAAGCGGTGTCTGGCCGGCAGGAAGCCTGCCTCCAAATCGGCGCAGGTAGTGCTGCGTATCGAACAACGGATGCGGATCGTGTCGGAAGGGATCCGAAAGGTAGTGCACTAGCGGATTGACGACCGCTCCCGGCGGCATCTGAGACCTGTACCACCCTGCGTCGAACAAAGGGTTCGGGTTGAGATCTCGCTGCGCGCCAATCCAAATGTAATGCATCAGCGGATCGGTGTGCGGTGAAACGTACTCCATATACCGCATGCGATACCACGCTGCATCGAAGAGCGGGCTGTCCTGCAGCAACTCGAGATCACGGCGGAGCTGATGCCGCTGGCGCAACCGGCTGGACAGGCGCAGTGTCACCGTCCACCACGTCAGCTTGAGCAGCTGGCGCACGCGCAACACCACACGTGGATAGCGGAACCCTAGCCTGCGCAGGCGGCGTCCAACTCGCCAGACTGCCGAACGCAGCATCTCGTCGCGCTCGGCCTCGACCGCCTGCAACCGCTGCTGCAGCGCAGGGACGTCCACTGACACCAAGTAGGGAACGGGCGACGCTGCCTGGGACCGCAACTGTTTGATTGTTAGCGCCTGCGAGCGCACCGTCTGATCCAGAGCGCGTATATGTTGCTCCTGACGGGAAACGAAATGCTCGAGTTTCCGTAACTCGAAATCCGAGATTTCCTCCAACGGCTCGCCCTGCGCCGGGGTGGCTTGGTGTTCGCGGTCAAGCTGCTTGCGCAGACCCGACAGCATGCCCTGCATCGCCGGCAGAGATTCACCTAGCGCTTGGTGTCCTGTCTCGGCAGATCGCAGGCGCTGCAACACTTTGGTCGAGCTCGCATCAGTCCTGGCTGTTTCCGACACGTCCGCTTGGTCAAGGGACGCCGCGTCCACAGCCTTCGAAACCTCCCTGTGAAAAGGGTGCTCATCGCGCAGCAGGCGTGACACATAGTGCACTAGGCGCATTTGACTACGCGGCGCCGTAGCCATGTCCAGGACGTCGGGGCCATGGCGCTCAACGTCGCGTCGCATCGCCTCGATCAACAGATCAGGCCGCACCGGCAGTGGCGCCACCGCCAACATCGGCCAGAGCGGCGGCAACGACAGCACCGGCGCAACCTCGCGCGCAAACCATGCCTCGCTGTCGTCAAGCTGCGCATGGAACGTGCACGGGATCCGAGCCGATGCCGCGAAATCCCGCCATTTGAATGGCAGATCAATCGCGCCGCTGTCCCAGAACGCAAATGGCACACCATAGGCGGCCGCGGTGATGGCGGCGTGCAATGAACCCGCTAGCACGAAGCGAGCGCGGGTAATCGCATCGATAAACTCAACAACCGCCAGCCTTCGGTTGCGCAGGTTCGGTCGCAGCACCGCATCGCAGCCACTTGCGGCGCAGAGTGCCTCGTCGGTATGTCGATCATGGAAGTGCGGGACGAGCAGAGCCTGCGGATGGACCGGCCGCCCCTCAGGCGGCGTATGAAGCAACGGCAGCAGGAGCGCCGTGTCGCCGATTGGAACACCATTGCCGAGGCGCAGCACTGAACGGGTGAGCGGACCGCGTACGCTCAGAATCTCCACACGTGCACGCGCCGCGTCGCTCATTCCGGCCTCATCGCGGGCGCCGCAGCCCCAGAATATCGCCACGCGGTCCTTCGGCAGGCTTTCCGGCACGAAATCATCGGCAAGGCAGCTGCCGATGACGCGAAGGACACCCGGTGGTGGCGCCTCGAAGAGGTTCTCGAACAACATCTCAGACAGAAAGTCTCCGTAGTTCTGGATCGGATCGCCCTTCAACCAGTAGGGCATAGGGTCGGCCTCGTCGTCGCTCGGCGTCACGGGTTCAGTTGCCCTGTTCATGAGCTCGTCCAAACCTGCGCACCGTCCTGAACAAGATGAATTCCGCTCGCCTGGCCTCCAGCTTCGTTGAGGGCCCGAATTACGTCCACGCGCCGCGCCGGAGGCACAATGAACATCATGAAGCCACCGCCACCTGCACCGGAGACTTTTCCTCCTAGCGCACCACGTTCCACGCTCAAGGTGTAGAGGCGCTCAATTTCCTTGGTCGAGATGCCGTCCGCCGTCCGCTTCTTGGCCTCCCAGGATCTGTTGAGTATCTCGGCCATACGCCCGATCTCGCCGCGCAGCAAAGCATCCTTCATGGCCAGCGCATCTCGCTTGAGCTGGTGCATGCTCTCGATCGCTTCATCACGCGGGACCGAGATCCGTCGCTGTTGCTCTGTGATGATCGTGTCCGATCGGCGAGAGACACCGGTGAAGCAGATCACGAGTGACGTCTGCAGTTCGTTCAGGATCGATGTGGGAACTCGCAGTGGATTTACAATGACGCGGTCGCCGCTTAGAAACTCGATAAAGTTAGTGCCGCCGAACGTCGCTGCATACTGGTCTTGCTTGCCGCCGGCCAGCCCGAGATCGTTCCGCTCGATCTCGTAGGCGAGATGCGCCACGTCATACGGCCCGAGCGGCAGCGACATCACCGTGGCGCATGCCTCGACCAGGGCCACCACCAACGCTGAGGAAGAGCCCAGCCCGGATCCGGGCGGCGCATCAACAAAAGAAGTCAAGCGCCAGGGCTGCATGGTCTTGCCAAACCGTTGCGCTATGCCACGCATTACGCCCGCATGCAGTATAAGCGACGCTTCCGAAAACGCTGCGTCAGGATTGCCATCCTCAAGCGCGAAGCTTTCCTCTACTTGCATGTCCGGTGCCACGAAGTGCACGCGCTCGTCATCCGATGACTCTATGAAAGCATATGCATAGCGGTCGATCGTCGTGTTCAGCACGGCACCGCCGAACTCGTCGCAGTAGGGACTGAGATCTGTTCCGCCGCCGGCAAGACCAAGGCGCAGCGGCACGCGTGCCCGTACCGTTTTACCCACGTTCACGCCAAGACGCCCGCGTGCTTTAGCAGCGGCATAAGGTCGCCGCCGCATGTCAGATGTGCAGCAATGCCGGCGTTACGGGCTGCCTGAAGATCAGTCTGTTGGTCACCGATCAGCGTACAGCGCGCCGGATCGACCGCCCATGTGCGGATCAGGTCCAGGATCATGCCCGGCTCCGGCTTACGCCAGGTGCTGCGTCGACGATAGCGCTCAACAACTGCCTCCTCGTGATCGGGACAATAACGAAGATCATCAATAGTACCACCCGCCAAGTGAATCTCGTCGATCATCCAACGGTGAAGTGCTTCAAGCTGTACTTCATCATAAAGTCCGCGCGCGATCCCAGATTGGTTTGTTACTAAGAACACGTGCAGTCCGGCATTGCAGGCTGCGCGGACCGCCTCACGGCTGTCTGGCATCCAGGTAAAGCGCTCGCGCCAACCTACCCACCCAAGGTCCTGATTGATCACCCCATCCCGGTCGAGAAATAAAGCCGGACGATGGAGCTGCGCCGGCAGCTCGATCTGTGCGCGTGTGAGGTCGTCAGGGATGCCAATATCCCGGAAATATCCCTCGCCCACCACTCCGCAAAGCCCACCCTCGGCCGCGAGATGCGGCAGCACATCCACCTCCAATGAACAGGAAGGCGCTAGATGATCCAACAGATCACGTCGGAAAAGGTACATTCCGGAATTTATCAGACCGCCTTGCCCTTCCGGCTGCGAGGCAGCAAACCGGACGATCCGCTCGCCGTCCTTGGCAAGGAAGACGACACCGTAGCGCGCTGTATCATTCAGTGCCCGTAGCATTATCCAACCCAGCGCATCAGGCTTCCGAGCTGCGCGGCTCAGCAACGTCGCGAGATTACAGTCAAAGAGAGAGTCACCGTTGCAGAGTAGGAACCGATCATGCAGATGCGGCCGGGCATGAAGGAGCGCGCCGCCCGTGCCAGCACGACGCGGCTCAACCGATAGCACGATACGTGTCGGCTTTGGCAGGAGGTGCTTTAGGTCCTCCACTGCCTGTTCAATCTCGTCCGACAGATGGCCCGCTAGGAGCAGAAACTCCTCAACCCCGTAGCGCTGCATCTCGCGCATCAGCCAAGCCAAGAAAGGCCGGTCGCCGCAGGGCATTAGCGGCTTGGGTGTGCTGGCAGATAAGTCACCGAGCCGCGTCCCAAGGCCGCCGACCAGGATGGCGCATTGCGCCACCGTTGCGCGTGGCGTGTAGGCTGACATCGAAGATGCACTCAACGCGGACAAAGCGCACGTTCTACAAGCGCGCAGAGGATATGGGCAGCCGTAATGTGCACCTGCTGAATTATCGGCGTCCAAGAGGACGGCGCCGCGAGCAGCAGATCACATCCAACCATCTGCTGCGCCTGCGCGCCAACGAAGCCCAGCGTCATGAGGCCACCCTCCCGCGCGGCGTCGAATCCGCGCAGGATGTTGGGCGAGCGCCCGGAAGTGGAGATGCCAAGGAATACGTCGCCCGGGCGACCCAATGCCTGGATTTGGCGTGAGAACAGATACTCAAAGCCGTAATCGTTGCCGATGGCTGTGAGACTGGACGTGTCAGTCGTGAGGGCGAGCGCTGCGAGCGGCGGCCGGTCGTACATCAGCCGTGATGTGAACTCGCCCGCGATGTGCTGGGCGTCCCCAGCACTGCCGCCATTGCCTGCGATGAGAAGCTTGCCGCCGTTACGTAGCGATGTCGCCACTTGGGCGGCCATGTCTATCAGGCAACCGCGCGCTTCTTTGTCGCTGGCAAACGCGGTTAAGGCTTGCGAGGAACAAGCGAGGTAGTTGTCTATGAAGGCGGCATCGTGTTGTAAGGGAGTAGTCTGGATCGAAGTTGTATGGAGCACAGCACCAGATCCTACATTATCGTTTAGAGAGAAATAGTAGCTATCGAACCGGCCAAATCCGGCTCTGCTTTCCCGCCCATTGATCCCTGATCTCCTGCCACGGTCGACGGCGCCGTGGCGGCGTCGCGAGCAACAAATGGTGATCGGTGGCAGCCAAGTTCGCGTTTAGGAAGGGGTCAGCATCCACTGCTTCGGGCCAACGGGCATGCATACGCCCGAGGTCACGCCACGAACGGGTAAGCCGCTCGATACTGTGGTCTGGACCACGGCTGGCGCCATCCACGTGCGTCAACAGCGCATGCGGCGTCCAGACAACCCGGTAGCCCAACGCTCTAGCCCGAAGACATAACTCGATGTCATTACACGTATGCGGAAAGCTTTCGTCTGCACCGCCGATCGCCTCAAATACATCCCGCCGCACCGCTAGGCAGGCGCCGGTCACTGCGGACAGGTCGCGGGTTAGCACCAGCTGGCCCATGTAGCCGGGTTCCTCTTCTCGCGCTGAGCGCAGGACGTGAGTGGCACCCGTCTCGTCCAGAACAATGCCACCATGCTGGAGGCTTCCATCTCGGTACAGTAGTCGAGCGCCCGCGATCCCAACGCCTGGACGCGCGAGCTGGCGCACCATCTCGTCCAGCCAGTCTGACCCGATCACCTCGACATCATCGTTCATTAGCAGGAGCACGTTGCCTGTTGCGCGTGCTGCAAGCCTGTTGTTCAAAGCCGACCAATTAAATGGTGCATCAATGGTTTCGACCTGCACGCGGGGATCGCGTGATAGACGGCGTAATAGTTGGAGCGCTGCCGAAGACCTCCTGCCGTTATCAGCAATTATTACTTCTATATCAGCATAGGCGGTGCGCTCCAAGATTCCAGCCACGCATGCGCATAGGAGCTCCGGCTGGTCCCGCGTCGGGATCAGCACCGACACACGAGGCAACGGCTCGGGGAGCGGGAAAATCACTCGCGGCCAAACATCACCGCCAATGTAGACGTCGGAGACTCTTGTGGCGCCTGTCGTCTCTTTCAGGTGGCGTGTAACCGTGCGAACTACATCCGGATGAACCGAGGTGTTGCGGCTTCGCGGGAACGGCAGCGGTCGTCCAGGTTTGCGGCCCCGGTGGTAGAGCACCGACGGGAGGTGCGCGACTGCTCCAGCATGCAGCCCCTGGGTCACTCGCAGCAACAGGTCATACCGGGCATAGGAACCACTATCTTCGCGTATACCGCCCACGGCGTGGATGCGCGAGCGTCGGATAACTGCAAGCTGTCCGATCACGTCGCCTGCCAGCAGCATATCCGGGCTCCAATCGGACTTGAACAGCGGCGAAAAGCGCTCTCCGGCCTCGTCAAGGCTATCTTCATCAGTATAGAGCAGATCAAGATGCGGAGCGTTATTTAAAGCTAATGCTATCTCATACAACGCCGTCGAAGCAAGCCTGTCGCCGCTCTCGAGGAATGCCACGAATGGAGCTTCCGCCCGCGCGAGTGCCGCCTGCAAGAGATCGCCGGGTCCGGCGTCATGCGGCGCCTCTACCAGCACGATACCGGGCACGTGTGCCGCCGCCGCTTGCAGCTTGTGCCGCACCGAGATCGGCAAGTCGTCGGGAAAGGCTACGAAGAGGTCCCAGTAAGGATACAGCTGCTCGTCTAGCGTGCTCACGGTTTCGAACAGCAGGTCCGGCCTGACGTTGTCGGCGGTCATCAGCAGCGAGATCCGGGGGGCCTCGGAGATTACCTCAATTTGGCGGCTGATGGCGAGTAGATCGTGCTCGTCAAGTAAGCCGTAGCGTTGGACCCATAGTGAGTAGGCGAGGGCATCGGACGGCGATGGTCCGTCCGGAAACAGATCTTTGAGCAGGTCGACCCGCTCACGCGCCTCATTCGAATCAGCCACCGTGGCCAACAACTCGGCGCGGGAGTCGACTTCCCGAAGCATCGCCAGCGCTAGCGCATCCGGATCACGTCCGAGACCGTTGCGGAACAGCCGTCCGAGATAGGCCTCGTCACAGCACTCCTCTTTCCCGTGCAGAGTATGGAACTCCTCAGATTCTGCAACGGCTCGAGCAAGTTCGATGACTCCACCCCCTTGACGCAGCATGGTCATGAAGATATCCTGTGCAGCCGGTTCGGGTGACCGCGCCAGCCCTGTACGGAACACTCGGACGATCAGGCTGAGGTGAGTGGAGACCTCTCCCACCGTCGTAGACGTTTCTACTGCCACAATTATAGCCTATCTCCCTACGATCAGCATAGTTCAATCCTCTAGTCCTCGGGGTGTTGTCAACTTGAGCGCGGCGGCGTGCGGGCTTCAGGGGCTCTCAATGCGGCCAGCGTCCGCTAGAACCACCAGATCCACTCTGCTCCGCGCCCTACCCTTCTACTGAAAGCAGTCCCGCATGCAAACAGGGCCGCAGCCGTCCCGGTGGCCGAATATCCTCGCTGCAACCCTTGCGGGCCTAGGGGCGGTAGCTATCTTCTTCCGCGGGCCACTCTCGACGTCCTTCCAAATACTGTTCGGAGACGACGCGGATACGCTCATTGGGATCAGCATCCTTGAGCACTGGCGTGCTGTCTTCGCTGGCACACAGGCTTGGACCCAGACCGCATACTTCTTCCCACACGCCAACACGCTTGGCTACAACGATGGGCTGCTCCTTTATGGCGTTGTCTATGGACTATTTCGCGCTGCCCATCTTGACCCATTCCTGTCGAACGAATTGGTCAACATCGTCCTCAAGCTGGTCGGTTATGTAACCTTCGTCTTATTCGGGCGCCGCGCCTGCCGGCTGCCTACGTGGGTCTGCATCGTCGGCGCCGTCACCTTCACTCTGGCGAACAACAGTTTTGTGCAGGTCGGTCATTCCCAGCTCCTGAGCGTGGCGCTGGTGCCGCTCATGGCGCTGCTGCTGTTCGAGACCAAGAGAGCGATGGCCTCAGGCGTACGCGTCCGTGCGATGCTGTGGTCGACGCTTGCTGGGTTTCTTCTTGGGGCGTGGCTGCTGACGAGCTTCTACACTATATGGTTTTTCGGCCTGTTCTGTCTTATTATGATGGGTGTGGGGCTGCTGCTGACGGCTGGTTCGGATCGGCGCCAGATGGTGCAGCGTGCTCAGGCAGGACTGTATCGCTCACGACTGCTAGTTGCAGGTAGTGTAGTGGTTTGGATGCTGGCTTTAGTGCCTTTCCTGCTGGTCTATCTGCCGATCGCGCGAGAAAGCGAGATGCATACCCTGAGCGACGTAAGCAACTATTGGCCGTCGCTGCTGGACGTCGTTCATGTCGGACCCGGCAATCTGCTCTTCGGCGGCATGGACGCCAGGATCAGCGCGTGGCGTGGGCCGGATCAAAACATGGAGCATTTGGTTGGCTTTCCGCTTAGTCTACTGGTGATGGCATTGCTTAGTGGATATCGGCCCTCGACACGCGAACAAACCACCGGCGACATTACGACACTGTTTCCAAGTACTATCGCGATCGCTGCATTAGTTTGCCTTCTCCTCGTCATCCACATCGGGCCCTTGAGCCTATGGGAGTTGGTCTACTACTCGGTGCCCGGAGCAAAGGCGATTCGATCGACCGGACGCTTTTTAGTAGTGCTGATGGCGCCGCTCGCGCTGCTTGCGAGCTATGGATTGGCAAGGTTGCAGGCAGCTGGTCTACGACCGCCGCTTTTGGCGTTGGCGGCTTTGCTTTTAATGGTGGGTGAGTTCAACACCAGCACCTATGAAAACCTGTCGCGGCCATTAGAGCGCTTGCGGATGACGTTAATCCAGACGCCGCCCGTCGGCTGCACGCAGTTCTTCGCCATCGGCTTGGCGCCTGCGGAAGGGGTGCAGTCAAACGGACTTTATCACCCGAACGTCGATGCAATGCTGATAGCTGCGGTGAGGAGCATGCCGACAGTGAACGGCTATTCGACGTTTAATCCTCCCGACTGGAATTTTGACGTATCGAGGTCAGGCTACCTCTCTCGGGTCGGTAGCTATGCCTTCCTGCACGGCCTCTCACCCGGCCTGTGCGCGCTCAATGTCCATACCGGGCGCTGGACCCGCCCCCGCCTGCTCACCCCTGACCTTGCCTATGGGCAGGAGGTCCGTACCGACGGGAAGTCGGGCGCCTCCGCCTACCTGTCGGGCGGTTGGAGCACCGAGGATCCGGGCCAGGGTGTGTGGTCGATACAGCCGTATTCCAATCTGGTTCTGAAGTTGCCAAAACCGCAAGACGGAAACGACCTGGTGCTCGATCTTAAGGTGAACGCGCTCACCAAGCCTGGCACAATCGAGACGGTCAGCGTCACGCTGAATGGTGCGCCGGCTGAGCCCATTCGAGTTGATAGCGTCTCCCGTGATCAGCGAGTCCGTTTCTCGTCTCGTCTCGTGCCCGAGGGAGGCCTTGTCAATGTCGTCTTCCACAAGTTGGTGCTGCGGACCCCCTACAGAGTCTTGGGCGGCCACGATAAGCGGTATCTGGGATTCTATCTCCGCAGCTTTTGTGTAATGGAAGAGAAAACCGCCGCAGACGGCCTACAAGGTCGTGTCAGGTAGGTGATTGACGACCGAGACCTTACATGCTTCTTCACCCGGATTGTTGTCAGATGCGAGATCTGGGGTCGGCACCCGGCCGTGGAAGGCGGTGCCAACGTCGCAGCTCGGCTGTTTAAGGTTGTCAGAACAGTGGATGGTCAAACCTTGGAGCCTACTCTCTGGTTCGATGTCGAGGATCTACTACATTATGTTGCGGCGCATCGGCGCCCAAGCGGGATCCAACGCCTGTCCTTCCAGATCTACCAAGCCCTCAAGAACTCCGTTTGGAGTTCCTACTCCATCGGGTTTGTAAGGCACGCCCCCAATAGTCAATTTCGCGTTGTGGATTGGGCGCAGGTCGATATGCTGTTTGACGAGGTCGAAGAGACCGCCGCCATCGTCGATACTGCATCTCCGACCGGAAATAGTTCCAACGTTGGTGCAGATAACCAGAATAGGAACAGCACTCTTCTGGATGCTGACAACGTCGAAACTACTCCAGTTTCGGCGTCTCAAGCGCCGGACTCAATCGCCCCGCCAAGCAGTTTGGATGGGCTGCGGCGATTGTCTCGGCGCCTGCCGGACAGGTATCGGCGTCCGGCGCTTCAGTTCGCGGCGATGCAGTTCCAAGCGGGTGTCGCCCTAGCATATGTTGGTGGTACCACCGCTCGGGCAGCGGCTATCCGGCTTCGATACCTGCTTAAGCCCGAGGTCGTCGATAAACCGCAGCCTGAAGAGCCTATCGTGGTGAAGGACATCCTACTCGGCAATGTCGCGCGGCGTGGCGATGTACTCGCGTCAATCGGCTCACCTTGGTTCGATGACGACTACGCTGCGCGACTCTCCCACGTCCGTAGCAGGCTCGGCATGCGCATCGCCGTGCTGGTCTATGATATGATCCCGGTAAAGCGGCCAGAATGGTGTCGTCGAGGCACCGTTCGTGTCTTTCAGCACTACTATTCTACCGTGTTGCCGCTTGCGGATACTGTGTTTACCATCTCGCACAACACTGCCCAAGATCTAATGATTTGGTGTCGGGAGAAGGGCGTGGCACTTGCGCCTTTGCCCATCGTAATTCCGATCGGAAGCGGCTTCAAGACAACGAATGTACCAACGGTAGACTTCGGTCGCGCCACGAAGGCGCTGGGCCTGTCGCGTCGCTACGTCCTGTTCGTTTCCACAATCGAAATTCGCAAGAACCACATTCTGTTGTTTCGTGTGTGGCGGCGTCTGCTGGAGATGATGCCGCGCGACGCGGTGCCGGAACTAGTGTTTGCGGGGGCGGAAGGCTGGCTGGTGCGGGACCTCATGCAACAAATTACCAACAGCCGCTCGCTTGACGGTAAGCTACGGATTGTCCACAATGCGAGGGATACTGATTTGGTTGCCCTATACAAGGGCTGCATGTTCACTGTTTTTCCGTCCTTCTACGAGGGTTGGGGTCTACCGGTTACGGAAGCACTCGGGTTTGGCAAGCCCTGCATTGCGGCCGGTGTTTCATCAATTCCTGAAGCGGGTGGGAATTTAGTACGTTATTTCGATCCTGGTAATCTCGATGACGCGGTCGAAACCATACGCGCTGTAATCGAGGACGAGGCTGACCTAGCTGACTGGACGCGGCGGATACAGGACAAGTTCAGGCCGGTATCCTGGACCGAGAGTGCGCAAGCGATCGTCGCCGCACTACAAGGAGTCGCTGCGTCGTGACCCTCTGGTTCGACGTTGAGGACCTGTTTCACTACGTCCAGCACAACCGCCGCCTCAGCGGCGTCCAGAGGCTTAGCTTTGAATTCTACAAGGCAATGCAGGCAGTGACGCCAGGAGAATTCGGACTTCATACCGGCTATGTCCGATTGGATCCAGCAACTGACCGCTTCGTTGTGGTGCCATGGTCCGACGTATTCGATCTTTGTACTCACCTAGCCGTTTCGGATCATCCGACATACACATTGCCGGCCAAGGTTATGCCGCCGTCGCCGCCGCCGCTGTTCGTGCCACCGTTACCGCTGTCGCGCCGGATCGGTAGCTCGGTTGCACGAGCGCTGCCGGATGCGGCGCAACCGTTCTTCCAGCGCTTCTGCACCCTGCAGATGGGCGCGCTGCGGGCGTTGCGAAATCTGGCACGCGAAAGCCTGCGCGCGCCGCCCATCCGGAAGCCGGCAGGCGTAGCGGTCCCGATTTCGTCAGTACACTCTGTGGAGCAAGCCTCACCGAAACCTGCAACACTCGTACCCGTACAGCCGTCGTCCCTTGGTTCTTTCGACTCCCTCCCGTTATGGGCGATCGGCTGGCTGGACCAAATGGCGGTTCCGGAGGATTGGTTAATGTCGTTTGGTGCCTCTTGGCACCGCAGCGATTATGGCGAACTACTTCGCCGCCTGCGGGCTTACTGCCCGTTGCAGATCTCTCTGCTGGTTTATGACCTGATCCCACTGCGGCGGCCCGAATGGTGCCACCACACGCTTGTTGCTGAATTCGATCTTTGGCTGCGCGAGGTGCTGCCGCAAGCGGACAGTCTCTTCGCGATCTCGCGTGCGACGGCTGCCGATCTGCAGAAATTCTTGCGAGAAGCGGGAATCGTGTCTCAACGTCCGGTAGGTTTGCTAGCGGTCGGAAGCGGCTTTGCCAGCAATACGCTGCATGATGAGGCAACCACGGCTGGCTCGGTGGTTCCGGAACCTTATGTGCTGTTTGTGTCTACAATCGAAGCGCGAAAGAACCACCTGCTGTTGGTGCAGGTCTGGCGCTGGTTACTTGAGCAACGGCCAGCGGATCAGGTGCCGAGGCTCGTATTTGCAGGACGGATCGGTTGGCTCGTCGAAGATCTAATGGAACAGCTCGCTAATGCAAGCTACCTGACCGGCAAGGTAGTGATTGTGGAAGATCCATCTGATAAGATTCTCGGCGAACTCTATGCAGGCTGCCAATTTACCGTTTTCCCTTCACTGTTCGAAGGCTGGGGGCTACCGGTAACGGAGAGTCTCGCTCATGGGAAACCTTGTCTGGTATCCAACGTTACTTCGCTTCCTGAGGCCGGTGGAAAGTTAGCTCGTTATTTCGATCCAAACAATTTTAGCGGCACATGTGCTATCATTCTTGGCATCCTGGACGACCAGGAGGATTTGACCAAATGGGCAGCCGAGGTGGTGCGGGACTTCCATCCCACTTTA
The DNA here is from genome assembly GCA_937873225.1 of uncultured Acetobacteraceae bacterium. GTDB lineage: Bacteria > Pseudomonadota > Alphaproteobacteria > Acetobacterales > Acetobacteraceae > Lichenicola. The sequence continues at coordinate 283 of CALMVN010000277.1, read as the reverse complement.
TGGGTCGCCTCTGCGCGTTCAGTATTACATGAGCTTGTGTTGTGACTCGTCCCGCTTGGCAAGTCCGACCAGTTCTGTCAGCCCTCACGCCGGGGACGGATCTGGTGACACCTGAGAGGCTGACATAGCGTCAGCAGTAACGGCGGTGGGCGGGTGGCTGCGTTTGCTGTGGGTCCTGTATAGACCGGAGACATTGCTGACGGGTGTTCGGGGACATCCCTGACAGAGTGGGGCGTGACGATGCGGGAGCGTTGCGATGCCCTGGAGGTCGGTGTCTCCGATG
>CALMVN010000276.1:328-3856 GCA_937873225.1 uncultured Acetobacteraceae bacterium | reverse complement strand
ACCTCGGGCAGCCAGAAGGGGGTCAATATTCGGCGCCGATGGGGGTCAATTTTGGGCTCTGACGCGCTTTTGGTGACGCTGATCACGGAGCGGGAACGAGGCGTGCTTCGAGCAGATCGAGCTTGGCGCGCCCATACATCTGTCGCTTCACCAGCTTCAGCCTGGTGATCTGGCCCTCCACCTGCCCGCTGGACCAGGGCGAGGTGATGGCGGACAGCACGGCGCCATGATCCTTGCTGATGCCGTTGCCGAACGAGCTGACCAGGCTGGTCTTGGTCCGGGCGATCCATGGATCGAGGCTAGCGTGGGCGCGCTTGCGGATCATGACGTGGAAGGCCGCGATGATCTCGCGTGCCTCCACCAGCGCCGGCACCCCAGCCTCGACGGCGGCGATCGTGACCGTCTGCGCTCGGCTGAGGCTGTCGCGGGCCGTGGTCAGCAGCCGTGCCAGGGTGCGGGCGGATGGGACCCGCTGCAGCCGATCGAGCTCGATCTTGTCGGCATGGCGTCGACGCGTCGCCCATTCGCCGACCACGCGTCTTGAGCCCTGGAACCCCTGCTGCTTCAGCTGCCGCCACAGCGCCGCGCTGTTGTGCGCTCCTGTGGACCACTGCGCGTCCAGCCACGGCAGGTAGACCTCGAGCGAGCTTTCCCGGGTGCGGAACACGTCGGAGCGCTGCCCGCGCATGATCTGCCTGATCAGGCCGCGGCTGTGCCCGGTGCGCCGGACGATCTGCTTGATGGTCATGCCGGCCCTGGCCTGCTCCAGAACCGCGGCGTTGGTGTCCTCCCGCCGGAGGTAGCCCTCGTACTGGATGCGCTCGGCCGCGGTGAGCAGCGCTGGGTTCAGCGTCGTGGCGCCGATCACCTGGCGGATCGCGCGCATCGACTGCCGCACCGCCTCGGCGAACGCCCTGCTAGCATTCTCCATCAGGTGCCAGCGGTCGGCGACCTGCACCGCATGAGGCAGTGCCCGCGCCGCCGCCAAAGCGTAATTGCCGCTGCGGTCGCGTGCCACAACGGCGATCTGGGGCTGGCCTGCCAGCCACGCTTCGGCGGTGCCGGCCTCTCGGTCCGGCAGAAGGCACACCACGTGCCGACGCTCGAGATCGCACACCAGCGTGCCGTAGCGTTGGTTCCGGCGCCACGCCCAGTCGTCGATGCCGACAACCGTCGGGGCCGCGACAGGCGGCCGTGCCCGCCGTCGCACCAACCGCAGCAGCGTGTCGTTGCCCACCGCCAGCATCAGCCGCCGGGCAAAGCCCGCACCCGGCCGGCCACCGAGCGCCAAACCGAGATGGTGGAGCAGATCATCGACCCGCGCGGTCCGTCGACCCCAGGGGTGCAGGATCCCCCCGTCGAAGCGCTCGGCGAAGATCCGCTGCGAACACCCTGCGGCCTCGCAGCGGAAGCGCCGGGCTGCAACCAGCAGCCGCACGACCTTGCCGCTGAGCGGTAGATCGAGGGCCGTCCTGAAGTAGCGGCTGTGGACCCGTCGGGTGGAACTGCTGCATGCCGGACATCGCCCGGCTGCCGCCATCGCCCGGACCGTGATGATCGTGCTGGACCCCTCCACGACGGCGCTCTCGACAGCCAGTCCCTGAGGGACCAGCTCAGACGGACGGAGAGTTCTCGGCATGCGGCTGACCTCGCTGCGGACCTGCAGCTGAGAGAACAGCCAGCGTCACCAAAAGCGCGTCAGAGCCAGTATTCAACGCCTATCCACAGCGATCGAACTGGTGCTGAGCCTGTCCTCCGCCCCCCAGTTGATCGAAACATCCCGCAAGCGGACGGTATCTGCGAAAGGGATGGACGATGACGACACAGCAGATGGAGACCGTGGGCGCCGGGCGTGGTGGGAGGATGTCACGTCAGCGCAAGCGCGACGCGGTGCTGCACCTTCTGCGGGGCGAAGATCTGGACACGGTGTCGCGCTCGCTGGGCGTGACCGCGGCGACGCTGAGCGGCTGGCGGGACGCCTTCCTCGACGGTGGCGAGGCCAGCCTGACGAGCAAGCCCTCGGATGGCGAGGAGCGCGAGAGCGACCGCCTCAAGGCCCTGCTCGACGAGATGCTGCCCAGGACGGAGCAGAAGATCGCGCTGCTGGAGGGCAATGGCGGCCCTTTGGCCCGCCGGCGGTCGGGGCGATGAGCCGCATGCTGTCGCCCAGCAGCGGCAAGTCCTACGGCCTTGCACGCGTCTGCCGGATCTGCCGCAGCGCGCGGGCGAGCATCTACCGGCACCATCCTACATCAGCAGGGCGCCGGCCAACGGACCCGTGCAACAGGGTCCTCCAGAGGCATAGTTCACCCATGGTGACGGTCTGCCTCCGTGTTTCCGTGATGCATGTGCATGGGATGCTTCCGGCTAATCACTAAGAAGCCGATCGCCAGTGCTCCGAAAGCCAGGTCAAGCCAAAAGGTGTGGTCCAGGCTGAAATGCGTCACCTGCGCCCGGATGCCCGCGTGGTTCGCCGGAACGAGGCCAAAGGAAGAGAAGACAAGGTCCATCAGCAGGCCAGCCAGCACCATCGTCGCGTAGAACACGGCCGCGATGTAGGCGGCCATCTTCCACCCGTAGTACCGCCGGTAGACGTCCAGCAGCGGCAGCACGATCAGGTCGGCGTACAGGAACGCGAGCACGCCGCCGAAGCTGATGCCGCTGCTCCACAGGATCGCCGCAAGCGGCACGTTGCCGATCGAGCATACGAAGCTGGCGGCCGCGACCAGTGGGCCGAGCAGCGCGTTGGCGGGCGCCTGCACCCAGGGCGACGCGCCCTTGAGGAACAAGGCCGCCCACCAATGGTCTGGCACGAAGGCGCCAAGCAGGCCGGCGATCAGGAAGCCGAGTACTAGGTCCTTCCACAGCATGGACACGTCCATGACGAAGGTCTGTGCCACCCGAACCGGCAGCTCGGGGTTGCGCAGCTTAGCCCACAGCGTGTCGCCTCCGACCGGCATGGCTGCGTGCTGGTGGCCAGCCCCGGGCTCCTCGTGCGTCCGGGCCGCCTCCACCAGCTGGTTTGGGTAGGTAAGCCGGACCAGCACCGCCATGATCGCCACCAGCACCACACCGCCGGCCCACTCGGCCAAGGTGAACTGCCAGCCGAGCAGCAGGTAGAGAACGATCCCGAGCTCGATCACTAAATTGGTGGACGAAAACAGGAAGGCGAGCGAGGGCACCAGGGCAGCGCCGCGCTTGAACAGCGTGCGTGATACCGCGGCCGAGGCGTAGGAGCAGGAGGAGCTGGCTGCTCCGAACAGGGTGGCGAGCGCTACCTCGCGCAGGCCGTCCCGCCCGAGAGCGTTGCGCATTCGCTCCTGCGAGACCAATACTTGGATCAGGCCGGAGACCGCAAAGCCCAGCACCAGGCTCCAGCCCACGTCCCAGACCATGCCGGAGGAGAGCAACAGCGCCTGCTCGAGTTGGTGGATGATGTGGTTCATGGCGTCAGAACCAGACCCGCGCGCCGACCAGCAAGCGCAACTCGTCCACCCTGTCGCTGGCTTCCCGGGCCAGGCTCACGGC
>CALMVN010000276.1:0-318 GCA_937873225.1 uncultured Acetobacteraceae bacterium | reverse complement strand
CGGCGCCGCCCACCTCCCGCTCGTAGGCCACGCCGACGTAGGGCGCGAACTTGCGATTGACCTCGTAGCGCAGACGCAGCCCGGCATCCAGGTCGGACAGCCCAGCGCCGGTGCCGCGGCCGCGATCCGTCTTGCTGGAGACGTTGAGTTCGATCTGCGGCTGCAGCACTAGGCGCTGGGTCAACAGCAGGTCGTAGGACGCGTTCAGCCGGAAGGCGAAGTGACCGCCGTCACTCATGTAGATCATGGGCTCGACGTTGAAGAAGTACGGAGGGTTCTGTCAGCACTCGCGCTAGACTTTCGAGCGTTCCTCATGGG
>CALMVN010000275.1 GCA_937873225.1 uncultured Acetobacteraceae bacterium | reverse complement strand
TTTAGAGCGCCTAACTAAACCGGCTCTGGTGCGTTGTCGGCTGCATGGCCAAGCTGCTTGTATCCGATGACCTGTGGGCGGCGATCGCGCCGCTGCTGCCACCTGAACCACCCAAGCCGAAGGGCGGCCGCCCGCGCCTTGCGGACCGGGCAGCCCTGACCGGGATCCTGTTCGTGCTGAAGTCGGGCCTGCCGTGGGAGATGCTGCCTGCCGAGATGGGCTGCGGCTCGGGCATGAGTTGCTGGCGTAGGCTTCGCGACTGGCACGAGGCCGGGGTCTGGGCGGCGCTGCACCGGGTGCTGCTGGAGCGCCTGCAGGCGGCAGGCCAGATCGACTGGCGCCGGGCCGCGCTGGACAGCGCGTCCCTCCCGGCCAAAGGGGGGGATCTGCGACAGGGCCGAACCCGACCGACCGCGGCAAGCCGGGCACCAAGCGCCACATCGTGGTCGATGCCAGAGGTACACCATTCGGCGTGCTGACCGGGCCTGCCAACCAGCACGACAGCCAGATGCTGGCGTCTGTGCTGGATGCCATTCCGGCCTTGCGCAACGGCAGGCGCGGCCGACCGCGACAGCGGCCGGACAAGCTGCACGCCGACAAGGGCTACGACTACCGACGCTGCCGCCGCGCGTGCCGCACCCGCGGCATCCAGCCCCGCATCGCCCGACGCGGGGTGGAGAGCAGCCAGCGCCTGGGTCCTCACCGCTGGGTGGTCGAGCGCACCCATGCCTGGCTGAACCGCATGCGCCGCCTTGCCGTGCGCTATGAACGCAGGGCCGACATCTACCAGGCCTTCACCACGCTCGGCTGCGCCCTCGTCTGCTCTCGCCAGTTTAGGCGGTTCTGTTAGGCGTTCTAAATGCCACTCCGGCAGATCGATCAATTTCAGCCCACTCTCCTCCCGGTCTCGCCGGATCCCCGCATCGATCGCGCGCTTGATGTTCGAGAACCCGCTGATCGGTCGATCGCCCCGACCGGGAAACACCACGTCGTTCTTTCCCATCCTTGGCATTTAACAAGGATGGCTCGGGCCGCCGGCGCCAAGTGCGTCCGTCCGTTCTTTGCCCTTTCCGCCGGAACCGTCCAGGTCAAGGCGTCCGAACTCATCTCCGGCCATCTCATCCCAGCCATCTCCTTGCGGCGCTGCAGGGTCAGGATCAGCAGACGCAGGAACGACTGGTGGAACGAACCGAGCTTGTCGGCCGCACACCAGACCGCCGCCATCTCATCGGCAACGAACACTCGGTCACGTTGGTCTCTTGGCGAGGCTTGGCGATGCCTTGGGATGGGCTGAGCTGCAGCAGGTCACGTTTGAGCGCCCAGCCGTAGCACGCGCGGGCGTAGGCCATACCGCAGCGCGCCGAGGTCGTTCCGGCTGACGGTCGATGGCGTCCGGCGTTCATTGTTTTGCCTGAATCCTGCGTGGGTCCAGAAAGGCCGAAGACGCTCCTGTCGGCTCGGTCGCCGTCATGGGCCAGCGTGTCGCCGCGGGAGCCTTGGCAGGACGAAGTTCAGGCCGGGCGCGACCCCTCGAACAGCGCGGCGCTGCCGGTCGCGAGAGATGGTGTGGACGAGTGTTGCCGTTGAAGCCGAAGGTTGAGACGATGCGACATGCCGCTTCCATCCAACTGCCACATTCGGAGCGCCTTCCTGTGGCTGGAGCATAGGCTCGCAGGAGAGGAACGTCATGACGAAGCGGCACACGAAGGGGATCCTGAGCGCGCTTGCCCTCATGCTCGCGGCAACGACGTTGGCTGGATGCGGCTGCGGTCCGTTCGGCCTCAGCTGGTGTCACCGGCATGGCGGCTATTACGATCGAGGTCCGGGCGGCTGGCACTGAGTGGCGCCAGAAGGACCGGCAGGATGGCGGAACGAGACCGGCGGCGGGAACCACACGTCGGCCTGTTCCGCTTCCGGCCTGTTGGCTGTACCAAACGAGTTCGAGGAGAACCGGCATGGATGTGCAAACGATCGACCAGCAGTACCAGCAACTCCAGGGGCAATCCCAGCAGACGGCCCAGGCTCTGCAACTGCTCGGCGGCAAGCTGCAGGCGGCTGCCCAGGGCGGCGACCAGCAGGCCCGGGAATGGCTTCTCGACCTGAGGGAACTGGCGCTCGCCTTCCGCTCCGAGCAGGATCAGGTGTCCAACCTGTTGCAGGCGCTGCACGGCTTCGTCGCCAACGAGGCCCAGATGCAGAGCCAGATGGCGCCACCGCCGCAGCAGCAGGGATGGGGACAGGCCGCCTATCCGCAGTCGCAGCCCAGCTACGCGCCGCCGCAGCAGCAAGGAGGCAGTGGCATGTTGGGCGGCTTCCTCAACTCCGGGTTCGGCCGCGCTATTGAGATGGGTGCCGGCTTCGGGATCGGCGACGACCTGATCAACAAGATCTTCTAGACCCGGCCGGGTGGCGGCCCGGGACCCGCCATCCTTCTTCCCGGACTCAGCCGGGCCGCGGTCGCATCAGCACCCGTACATGCGCCGCCGCCGACAGCGCCAGGGCGTCGAGATCGTAGCCGCCTTCCAGCAACGAAACGAGGCGGCCACCGCAGTGCCGGTCGGCGACGCCGAGCAGCGCTTCGGTGATCCAGCCGAAGTCGTCGGCCTCAAGCTCCAGCTGGGCCAGCGGGTCGGCACGGTGTGCATCGAAGCCGGCCGAAACGAGCAGAAGCTCCGGACCGAACCGGTCCAGCGCCGGCAGGATCACGTCGCGCCAGCCCTGCCGAAAGCTGGCCGATCCGGTGCCCGGCGGCAGCGGCAGGTTGACCACGTTCCGGTCGATCCCGGTTTCGGACGCAGCGCCCGTTCCCGGATAGCAGGGGAACTGGTGGCTGCTGGCGAAGAACACCTGCGGATCGTCCTGCAGCATCGCCTGCGTGCCGTTGCCGTGATGCACGTCGAAATCGACGATCGCGATCCGGCGCACCTTCCACTTCGTACGGGCATGCAGCGCGGCGATGGCGACGCTGCCGAACAGGCAGAAGCCCATCGCCTGACGAGGCTCCGCATGGTGCCCCGGCGGCCGTACTGCCACGAAGGCGCTTTCGGCATGTCCGGCCATGACCAGATCAACGGCCGCACAGGCACCGCCGGCAGCATGACGCGCGGCTTCGGCGCTACCGTTGCTCATGACGGTGTCGGCGTCCAGACGCACGGCGTCACCGGGCAGCGGCCGGATCGCCAGGACCTGCGCGATGTAGTCGGCAGGATGGGCCAGCGCCAGCTGTTCCAGACTCGCCTGCGGCGCCTGCTCGCGACGCAGGGCAGCGAACTCCGGATGATCCAGCGCGGCCAGCACCGCGCGCAGGCGGTCGGGACGTTCGGGATGTCCGGCGCCCGGCTCGTGCGCCAGACAGGCAGGATGGGTGAAAAGGGCCACCGTCATGCGGACAAGGATGAAGTGCTGCCCGGCAGCCGGCAAGACGACAGGGCAACCGTTCCGTTTCAGGCGCCGAAGCGTCGGCCCGCTCCTCCGCCCGGAGGCGATCCCGCCAGCCGACGCGTCATCAGCAGGGAGGCTGCCAGGTTCAGCAGCAAGGCCAGGAGCCAGTGCGCGCCATGCAGCGAGCGATCCCATCCGCGTGGGCTCCCGACCAGGAACAGGAACACGAGCGTCACCGCGACCGCGGTTGCCATCGACGGCAGGTGCCGGCGCCGCGCCACGACGCACAAGGCGATGAACACCCCATAGGTGGCGATGGCGAAGCCGCGGATCATCTCCCGCAGCGGATCGCCCACCTGCGCCAGTGCAAGCGTGGTGCTGTCCACCAGCCGGTCCAGCGCCAGGCCCAGCTCCGTTCCGAGCGTGCCGGGTCCGACCACCGTCAGGAGCACCGCCCCCAGCAAGCCGCCTACCCAGATCAGGCCGATCGTGTTCCTGCTCATGCCCCGTTCCCTGCCTCAGCCGATCAGGAACCATAGCCGGAACAGCAGGGTTTCGAGCCTTGTCTGACGGATCAGGCTGCGGACCCGACGCATCGCGCGCAACCGCGCCAGCAGGCCGCCGGACAACGCGTCCTCCAGCACACGAAGGTCGCGCGCCGCCTCGGGCGAAAGCGCCGGACCGCTGGCAAGCAGACCCGCGACATGACGGCGGAACAGCTGCATGAACGCATCCGGACCCCGGCGCAGCGCCATGACGCCGCGACGAAGCAGCGAATGCGGGGCCCCGACCGCATTCGCGGCGTGCTGGCGATACAACACCACCGGCACCGGATCGGCGATCAGGTGTCCACCCGCGGCGCTGACAAGCAGGTAAGACCACCAGTCGTGCAAGGTGCCGTCCGGTGGCTCGCTCGCCGCCACCAGCGCGACCGCAGCCTGGTTCAGCATCACGGTGCAGCCGGTGGCAACGTTCTGCGTGAGCGCTGCCGGGAAGCCGGCCGAATGTCCGGGCTGTGGCGACAAGCCGAGCGGCGACAGGTCCTCGTCGACCAGGCGCTGACGGGCGCAATATAGCGCCGGCCGGTCGGCCGGAACCGCCTGCAGCGCAGAGACACCCCGTGCCAGCTTCTCAGGCAGCCAAACATCGTCCTGGTCGGCGAAGGCGACGACATGGCCGGTCGGCACTTGGCGCAGCAGCGCCAGGAACGAACCGGTGATGCCGAGATGACCCCCGGGCACTGCCGCCGTGATGCAGCGGCCCTCTCCCAGTTCGCTCTTGAAGGCATCGACCAGGGCGATCGTTCCGTCGCTCGACCCGTCATCGCGCCAGAGCAGGGTCCAGCGGCGATAGGTTTGTTCCGCAAGCGACTGCAGCTGCGGCTGCAGATGACGCGCCCCGTCAAAGGTCGAAAGCAGCACTGCGACCGGCAGCGACTCGGCGACCTCGTGTCCGGTTCGACGCGCGCCGCCGCGGCCGGACGCCGTCGAGGCACCGGCCACCGCATCGCGACCAGGAGCCGTGCGCCAGGCAGGCGCATCGAGGCGGACGGTCAGGATGTGGGTGGCGCCAGAAGCTCGTCCACCGTGCGGATCAGGCTCGCGCGCCAGGGCGGCAGACGGACGCCGAACACGCGCTCCAGCTTGTCGCAGTCGAGCCGGGAGTCCGCCGGACGGCGTGCCGGTGTCGGCCATTCGGCGGTGCGGATCGCGATCACCTCCGGCATGACCCGGCCATGCGGCCGTGCCGCCTCAAGCGCTGCGACCGCAAGCCCGTGCCAGGTGGTTTCGCCGGTGCCAGCGATGTGGAAGATGCCGGCATAAAGGTCCTGCCATCCATCCCGCTCGATCAGGGCCAGGATCGACAGGATTGCTGCCGCCAGGTCGTCCGACGCTGTCGGCGCCCCACGCTGGTCGCCCACCACCCTGAGGGTGGCGTTCTTCTCGCCGGCGTTGATCATGGTACGGACGAAGTTCTTGCCGGTTGCTGAATACACCCAGGAGGTGCGCAACACGACCGTGCGCAGGTTGGCCGCCATCGCCGCCTGCTCGCCCTCGGCCTTGGTACGTCCATAGACACCGGTGGGCGAGACGGGATCGGTCTCGATATAGGGCACGCCCTTGTCGCCGTCGAACACGTAGTCGGTGGACACGTGCAGCAACGGGATGCCGGCCTCCGCACACAGTCTCGCCAGCAGTTCCGGCCCGTCGCGATTGGCACGCGTGGCAGCCTCGACCGCAGTCTCGGCTGCATCCACCGCGGTCCAGGCAGCGGCATTCACCACCGCGACCGGAGAGATGGCGGCAAACACCGTCTTGATCGTGTCCGGCTGGTCGAAGTCGAACGCCGGACGGCCGACACGGTGGATGCGCGGGCCGCCCAGACGCACCAGCGAGGTGGCAAGCTGGCCACTGCCACCGGTGACCAGGATCGATCCGCCGGGAGAAAGCCCCACCATCAGTACTGGAACCAGCCATGGGCTGCGGAGAAGTGCGGCGCCTGGGCGTCCTTCTCCGACAACAGGGCCTCTTCCGTCTTGATCGGCCACTCGATGCCGATCTCCGGACAGTTCCAGATCACCGCTCGCTCGCTCGCCCTGTCCCACACGTCGGTGCACTTGTAGAGCACCTCCACGTCGTCGGTGAGAGTGCAGAAGCCGTGCAGGAAGCCCGGCGGTATCCAGAGCTGCGACCAGTTGTCGCCGGTCAGCTCGGCGCCGACCCACTTCCCGTAGGTCGGCGAGCCGGTGCGGGCGTCCACCGCCACGTCGAAGATCGCCCCCTTGGCGCAGCGCAGCAGCTTGCCCTGCTGGTGGGGGGCCAACTGGCAGTGCAGGCCGCGCACCACGCCTCGCTCCCGGGAAAAGGAATGGTTGTCCTGCAGGAACGGGAGGTCGATCCCGACCTCCGCGGCGAGGCGCGGGTGGTTGTAGGTTTCCGAGAAGAAGCCGCGGCTGTCGCTGAAGCGGGGCGGGGTGACCAGGACCACGTCGGGGATGGCGAGCCGTTCGACCTTCATGAGTCCTCTCCTTCGATCAGCGGTTTGGACAATGGACGGCTCAGGCGTGCACGCCGTCGGCGAGCTCGAGCAGCAGCCGGCCGAGTTCGGTCTTGGCCAGCTTGCGGGCCTGGCTGCGCAGCGAATGGGAGTCGATGAAGCCCATGCGGAACGCCACCTCCTCCGGGCAGCCGACCAGCATGCCCTGGCGGGACTGGATGGTCTGCACGAAGGTTCCCGCCTGCATCAGGCTGTCCGGCATGCCGGCATCAAGCCAAGCGCAGCCGCGTCCCAGCCGGTCGACGTGCAGCGTGCCTTCCTCGAGATAGAGCCGGTTCAGGTCGGTGATCTCAAGCTCGCCGCGCGAGCTGGGCCTGATCCGCCTGGCCATCTCCAGCACGCGGTTGTCGTAGAAGTACAGCCCGGTGACCGCCCAGTTCGATTGCGGGTTGGCCGGCTTCTCGACCACCTCCAGGGCCCGCCCGCTTTCGTTGAAGGAGACGACGCCATAGCGTTCCGGGTCGCGTACCTGATAGGCGAATACGGTGGCCCCCTCGGGACGGGCAGACGCCGCGCGCAGGAGCACGCCGAGGTGGTCGGCGAAGATCAGGTTGTCGCCCAGCGCCAGCGCACACGGATTGCGGCCGAGCCAGTCGTCGGCGATCAGGAACGCCTGGACGATGCCGTCCGGGCTCGGCTGCACCCGGTAGGTGAAGCGCACGCCAAGGCGGGATCCGTCGCCCAGCAGGCGCTCGAACTGCGGCAGATCGGCCGGGGTCGAGATGATCATGATGTCGCGTATGCCGGCCAGCATCAGCGTGCTGAGCGGATAGTAGATCATCGGCTTGTCGTAGACCGGAAGCAGCTGTTTGCTGGCCGCGAGCGTGATCGGATGCAGCCGGGTGCCGGAGCCGCCCGCGAGCAGGATGCCCTTCATACCGGTTTCTGTCCGGGTGGTCATGCCGCGGTCCCCAAACGCTGTCCGGTGTAGCGGCCCGACCGGATCGCCTCCCACCAGTCCTGGTGATCCAGGTACCACTGCACGGTGCGCCGGATGCCGGTCTCGAAGTCGTGCTGCGCCGTCCAGCCGAGCGCCTGCTCGGCATGGCTGGCATCGATCTCGTAGCGCCAGTCGTGGCCCGGCCGGTCCGACACATAGCGAATCAGCCGCTCGCGCGGCCCGGCCGGATCCGGCCGCAGCTCGTCGAGAGTGCGGCAGATCGCCTGCACCACCTGGAGGTTCGAACGCGGCTGGCGCGCGCCGATCGCGTAGGTCTCGCCCGGCTCGCCGTTCTCGACCGCCCTCACCAGGGCAGCGGCGTGATCCTCCACGAACAGCCAGTCGCGTACGTTCGAGCCGTCGCCATACACCGGCAGATCGCGGCCCTCGATGGCGTTGATCGTCACCAGCGGGATCAGCTTCTCGGGGAAGTGCCAGAAGCCGTAGTTGTTGGTGGTGTTGGTGACGAAGGCCGGCAGCCCGTAGGTGTGGTGCCACGCCCGCACCAGATGGTCCGATGCTGCCTTGCTGGCAGAATAGGGGCTGCGCGGGTCGTATGGCGTGGTCTCGGTGAAAGGCGGATCGTCGACGTCCAGCGCGCCGAACACCTCATCGGTCGAGATGTGGTGGAAGCGGAAGGCGGTCTTCGCCGCGCCTTCAAGGCCGGACCAGTAGCCGCGCGCCGCTTCCAGCAGCGAGAAGGTGCCGACCACGTTGGTCTGGATGAACACCGCCGGCCCGTCGATCGAGCGGTCGACGTGACTTTCCGCCGCCAGGTGCATCACCGCGTCCGGTCGATGCTGGGAGAAGATCGCCTGCATCGTCGGGAGGTCGGCGACGTCCGCCTTCACCAGCGTGTGCCGCGGATCGCCCAGCGCCTCCTCCAGCGCATCCTCGGAGGCGGCGTAGGTCATCCTGTCGACGTTCACGACCGAATGCCTGGTGGACCGGATCAGGTGCCTGACGACCGCGGAGCCGATGAAGCCGCAACCGCCAGTGAGGAGAATCCGCATTCAAGGGTCCGATGCCAGGCGAGGTGGTGGTTGGTGGATCCAGATTGGCAGTGCAACGGCCGCCAGGCAACCACCACAACCCCAGGACGTGTGCGTGAGCCCTTCTCCACAACCGGACGATCCGTCGGCTTCGCCTCATCGACCACCGCGGCTATCGTGGCCCCAACCGCAACAAGCGGACGAGGAAGGGAACAACGGTGTTTGCCGAGAACCTGAACACCCGGCTTCTGGCCGCACTCGAACGCCCGGACCTGCGCGTGGTCGCCGACCGCCAGCGGATCGTGTTCGACGCCACCCTCGACAGTGCGTTCCGGGCCGATCCGGAGGGACAGGTCGTGCTGGGCGCCGCCTGCCTGGGCGAGGAGCGCGTCTGCGCCTTCCACATCCGTCATGCGCTTGAGCTGTCCATGCTGCTGGACGCCGCCACCCGGTTAGCATCGGACGAAGACGAGATCATCGCCGTGGACCTGCCGATCCTGGCCGGCCTGTGCGCGGCTCGTGTCGCTGCACGGTTCTGGCTGCTGGACGCGGCACCAACCACTGCCGAAGCACCGCCCGACCCTGTCTCCTGGCTTGGTCCGATGGCCGGGTCGCCGATGCCGGACGCCAGCATGCTGAGCGTGGTGTGGGCGAGGATCCGTCACCTCCAAGGACCTACGTACCGGCTGCTGCGCGCCGAACGGACCGGCCAGGACGACAGCATCGTGCCGGACGGCGTGGTGCAGGCGTTGGCCGCCTGCTGGGACCGGCTCGGTCCGGCGGAAACGCTCATGGCCACAGGAGGCGATGCCAGGCTCGCAATCGATCCACGGACCGGGCTCAACCATTACGGGTGCAGCCACCGGCCGCGCCCATGGGCGGTCACCTTCGCGTCCTCGACCGCCTCGTCCTTGTCCGAACGGGGTTTTGCAGGCGCCGAGGCGGCACGCAAGCGGTTGGCGATCGCGGCACTCGCCGGTCGGCTTCCCGAAGCGCTCACCCAGGAAGCCGAGCGTGTGCGAGGGGCGATCGGCCGGCATTACGGCCTGGCTGGCTCGTCGGGCGTCGTGCTGACGGCTTCCGGCACCGACAGCGAGATGGTGGCCCTGGCCGTATGCTGCCTGCCGGATGCGTCGGTGGCGTCGATACAGCGCCCGATCAGCAACGTGCTTCTGGCGCCCGAGGAAACCGGGGCAGGGGTGCCACTGGCATCGGCAGGACGGCACTTCGCCGCCGACACCGCACGCGGCAGGACCGTGGACAAGGGCGGGTGGGTTGCAGGATTCCCCACCGACACGCAGGTGCTGTGCATCCCGATCCGCGACGGCGCCGGTCGCCTGCTGCCGCCTGCGGATGTCGATGCCACGTGCATCAGGCTGGTCGAGGCCGAGGTGGGAACGGGACGAACAGTGCTGTTGCACCGGCTCGACCTGTCCAAGACCGGTCTGCTGGCACCGGGCCTGGACTGCCTGGAGATCCTGCAGGCGCGCCACGGCGAACGGCTGGAAGTGGTGGTCGATGCCTGCCAGGCGCGCCTCGACCACCGCCGCGTGCAGGACTACGTCGCACGCGGCTGGATGGTGATGATCACCGGCTCGAAGTTCTTCACCGGGCCGCCGTTCTGCGGCGCGCTGCTGCTGCCCATGCGCCTGGCAACCCGCCTGCATGGACCGGGACGGTTACCAGAAGGATTGGCCGATTACGGGAGCGGCGCAGACTGGCCGCCTGGTGTCGCGGCCCCAGTCGCCGATGGCGCAGTCAACCTCGGCATGGTGCTGCGCTGGCAGGCTGCCCTGGCAGAGATGGCCGCTTTCGCCCTAGTGCCGGAACGGTTGGCATTGGAACGGACGACCGCCTTCATCACCGGGGTGGAGGAGGCGATCGCGGCCAGCCCCCACGTCGCTGCGGTCGAGGTGCCGGCGCCGCTGCGTCCAGTGCCGATACCCGTCGGCGTGGTCTGCTGGGATCAGTTGCAGACCATACGCAGCTTCCTGGTGCTGGCGCCTGATGCGGATGGCGTCCGGCGTCCACTGGACATGGCGCGGGCCAGGCTGGTCTACCGATGGCTCAACGCCGACGTGTCGCGGGCCCTGCCGGATGAGGCGGTCGCTTCCGACCGGATGCTGGCCCGGCTGCTTTGTCACATCGGTCAACCCGCACCGGTGGCGGACGGCCGGCTCGACGGCGCAATGGCGGGTGCACTGCGCATCTCGGTAGGCGCCAGGCTCCTGTCCGGCGAGCCGTCGCATGAGGGGCTGGCAGCCCCGGTGCGGATGGCGCGCGAGATCGCCGACGTTCGTCGGGTCCTGGACAAGATCGATCTTCTGCTTCGCCACTGGCCGGCGCTGGCAGCAATCGACCCGGAGCCGCGCTTCGCCTCCTACGTGCCGCTGCCGCGTCGTGCGGATCCAGGTCTCAACATATGACGCCCTTCCGCGGGTTTCCGGAGCCGGCCTGGCGCTGCCCTTCTGTTGCCATTGCAAGCCGGCCGGTATCGGACTCTCTTCCTCCTCCAGCCTCGGACCCAGCCCTCATGATCCAGCGTGCCGCTTTCCTGGATACTCCTGCGCTGGTACCCGGGATCACGCGCTTCTGGCTGATCCGGCATGCCCTGGTAGAGCAGAACGCCCGATCCAGGCTTTACGGCTCGCTCGACGTGCCGCTTTGCCCGGAAAGCCTGGTGTCCCAGGTACCGATGTACGAGTCGCTGGCAGCCCGACTGCCACGCGAGGCGGTCTGGATCGTCACGCCACTGTCGCGCACGCAGCACACGGCGCGTGCAATCCAACAGGCAGGATATCCGCAAGTCCCATGGGAGATCGAACCGGCGCTGATCGAGCAGTCGATGGGCGACTACCACGGCCTCCGGCATCATGAGCTGCCTGACCGGCTGTCGATGACGCCGCACCCGTTCTGGCCGATGGCAGCGGCGGAGGTGCCTCCAGACGGCGAAAGCATGGAGCAGGTCTGCGTGCGCGTCGCCGAAGCGATGGACCGGCTTGCCGACCAGCATGACGGCCGCGACATCGTCGCCGTCAGTCATGGCGGGACGATACGGGCGGCAACAGCCCATGCACTCGGCATCAGTGCCGACACCTCGCTCAGGCTGTCGGTGCAGAACCTGTCGCTGACGATCCTGGAGCGGCACCGCGGCGTGTGGCGCGTAGTGACGCTGAACGAGACTCCAGGCGCCTGAGGTCCCGGAGTCGGCAGCTACCGCGCCATCAGCACCGGCAACGTTGCCCGTCCGATCACGTGACGGGTCACGCCGCCGAGGATCAGCTGGCGCAGCCGCGAGTGCGAATAGGCGCCCATTGCCACCAGGTCGGCACCGAAAGCGTCGGCAGCGGCGAGCAGCCCGGCCCCGACCTCGCCGCCGACAGGAGCGAACCGGGCAGGCGTCGCGGCGATGCCATGTCCTGCCAGGTATGACACCAGTTCCGTCGCCGCCGGACCACGCCGCTGATAGGCCTCGGAATGCAGCACCTGCACCGCATCGGCATGACGCAACCATTCCAGGGCGGAAAGCACGGCGGAGGCGCTTTCGGCAGTACCGTTCCAGGCAACGCAGATCCGCCGGCCAATGGTCTGTGGTGCCTGCTTGGGCGCGATGATCACCGGCCGGCCGCTGTCGAACAGCACCGCATGCAGCGCCTCCGACGAGGAGATGGCTTCCTCGACGTCGGGGTGAGGAACCACAATGAGGTCCGACAGACGGGCTGCGTGCGCCACCAGCTCGTGCTCCCGGCCGACGCGGACCCGGAAATCTACGCCGGCCAACCGTGTGGACCCGGGCGTCGGCCCGGAATCGCGCAACGCGACCGGATCACTGGCATTGGCGATGGCATCCTGATCGAGTGCTGCCTCGAACAGCGTTCGGATGTCGACCAGACGACGCCTGGCTTCCCGTTCGGCAGCGCTCATCATCTCCTCGACCATCGCCCCGGACAAACCCTCGCCGGCGAGCGGCGCCACCTCGCGGCTGTCGGCACCGACATGCAACACCTGAAGATGCGCCTTGAACCGGCGTGCCAGGTGCAGGCCCAGAGCCAAGGCAGCGGCATCAGTCGACGCGCCGTTCAACGGCAGCAGGATGGCAGCGGTGTCGCTCATGCGCACGGCTCACGGATGGTCCGGATCATGGATAAAGCCGTGTGGTCTGCCATCCGGTTCCGGACCGGCGACGGTACTCCATCCGGTCGTGCAGACGGTACGGCATGTCCTGCCAGAACTCGATCAGTTCGGGCAGCACCCGATAGCCGGACCAGTGCACCGGGCGCGGCACCTCCTCGCCGGGATGGCGCGCCTCGGCCTCCGCAAGCCTTTCTTCCAGCTTGCGGCGGTCCGGCAGGGGTCGTGACTGGTCGGAAGCAATGGCGCCGAGGCGCGAAATTCTGGCGCGGCTTCGGAAATACGCATCGGCATCGGCATCGTCGACGTCTGCGACCTGACCTTCCACCCGCACCTGGCGACGCAGGCTCTTCCAGTGGAACAGGAGCCCGGCACTGCGGCTGGCCTGGATCTGGTCGGCCTTGCGGCTCTGCTTGTTGGTATAGAACACGAAACCCCGCTCATCGACGTCCTTGAGCAGGACCATGCGCACCGATGGTTTGCCATCGTGACCGGCCGTCGCCAACGCCATCGCGTTCGGATCGTTCGGCTCGTGTCGTGTCGCCTCGTCCAGCCACTGCCGGAACAGTGCGATCGGGTCGGGCACGACCTCCAATGCCGCTTCCGGCATGACTATCTCCCCCGTGACGCCGGCCGAAGAGGCGCAGCCGGATAGGCGGTGGCATGGATCGCGCACTGGTGCCAAGGGTGGCCTTTGCCGGGCCTTGTCGCGCCTCGACTGGTGTGCGACCACCAAGACCATCGCCGTCGCCGGTATGCCGCAAGCTGCGCTCCGGTCGTCTCCTGACCATTCGAGATCGAGATCACCATGACCGAAGGTAGCACGAACCTTCCCCCCCGTGGCACCCTGATGCAGGGCAAGCGCGGCTTGATCATGGGTGTTGCCAACAACCGCTCGATCGCCTGGGGCATCGCATCAGCCTGTGCGGCGCAGGGAGCGGAGCTTGCCTTCACCTTCCAGGGCGAGGCGCTGGAGAAGCGGGTCCGGCCGCTGGCTGAAGGGATCGGCTCGAAGATCGTTCTGCCCTGCGACGTGTCGGACGACGCGGCGATGGACGAGACATTCGACCAGATCAAGGCCAGCTGGGGCAGGCTCGACTTCCTGGTTCATGCGATCGGCTGGGCCGACAAGCAGTACCTGCGTGGTCGCTACGTCGACACCCCACGGGACGCGTTCCTACAGGCGATCGACATCTCCTGCTACTCCTTCACAGCCGTGGCACGGCGCGCCAGCATGCTGATGTGCTCCGGCGGCTCGTTGCTGACGCTGACCTATCTCGGCGCCGAGCGGGTAATGCCGCATTACAACGTGATGGGCGTGGCAAAGGCAGCCCTGGAAGCGTCCGTACGCTACATGGCGGCCGACCTAGGCAGCGACGGCATACGCGTCAACGCGATCTCGGCCGGCCCGATCAAGACGCTGGCGGCCAGCGGCATCGGGGACTTCAGCTACATCCTGAAGTGGAACCAGCTGAACGCGCCACTCGAGCGCAACGTGACCACCGAGGAGGTCGGAGGTGCCGGCCTCTACCTGTTGTCCGACCTGTCCAGCGGCGTCACGGGCGAGGTGCACCATGTCGATAGCGGCTACCATCTCGTCGGCATGAAGAACCCGACCGCCCCCGACATTTCCACCATCAAGGATTGAGCCGGTATCCCACAGATCGTAATGCACGACGGCTTCGGCTGCCTGTTCCGCATCACCGGCCGCGGCAAGGATGATCGGTTCCGGCTCGACCACACCGTCTGCCGCTGCATCTCTAGGCCGACCCGTGGGCCGGAAGAGCGTTTGTCGCGTCGCTGCTGCAAGCCAACCGTCGGCTGGCCCGGACCTTGAGCCTCTGGCGCCGGAACTGTTTCACGTGAAACATTCGTCGCACGATCGCCGATGCTGAAGCACATACGGCGCAGCCCACTGGTCAGGCGCATCGTCGGCCGCCTGATAGGGATCTATCTCCGCCTTGCCCTTCGCAGCGCGCGCTGGACCGTGGACGCGCCGGCATCATCCTGGCCGCTCATGCTGGGCGTCGATGGACAGACGGCGATCATCGCCTTCTGGCACGAATTCCTGCCACTTGTTCCGGCACTATGGTGGCACGCCCGCGCGGC
>CALMVN010000274.1:12269-19725 GCA_937873225.1 uncultured Acetobacteraceae bacterium | reverse complement strand
GGCAGAAGGACACCGGCGCCTGCAGGATCTCGCCGCAGCGCCGGCACGGGCTTGCGTCCGGCATCTAGTGCATCATCCGACCGAACCGACCCGGTCGGTCGGATGATGCTCGACAGGACAACGAGCTGGGGCATGAGCCGTGAGCCGGTGCGAACGGATCATGTCTAGCGGGTGCTGCCGCACGCCGCCGACATCCCGTCCGGCACCGGGTCCTCCGGCGCGCAGGAGCCCTCGATCGGGATGCGCCCGATCGCCCGGTAGGCCAGCGCCAGAAGGTCCGGGCCGGGCTCCGCCTCGGGCGGCACCTGCTCGTCGTGCTCGAAACCCAGCAGGGCGCGGCTCAGCGCGGCGGAGGGAAGGCCGTCGACGGGGCCGCGGTAGTAGGCCAGGCGATGCAGCGCGGCCTGCAGGTCGCGAACCGCCGGGCTCGGCGCGGCTGCGTCGTCGATGCGGTCGGCAACCCGGCCCGCCACCCATCGCCCGTCCGGCTCGCGGCAGCGCTCGCCCTGGATGGCGAGCGGTCGCGAGGCACCCTGAACCGTGTAGCGCATCGCGCGACAGGGGCGACCGGAAAAGGTGGCGGCCGAGGCGACGATGATGCCGGACAGGCCGCTCGCCTCGTCCCGCCACGGCACCGGCCGGTCCGGCGGCGCGTTCTCCAGCACCTCCTGCAGCCGGGGCGCCACCGCCGCCTCCGCCTGTTCCGGCGGCACGTCCTGGGCCCGGACGGACGGCGAGGCCAGCAGGAGGAGGAGGCTCCAGCGGCACCACCGGGTCCTACTCGTCATCCGGCAGCTCGTCCTCGTCCTCCGGCAGCGCGCCCTGCAGCAGGGCCAGCAGCGCCGGCACGTCGCGCACCCGCTGCCAGGCGGTGCTGCCGAGCAGCCGGACGTTGGTGCCTTCCTTCAGCGTGCCCTGGGCGGCGAGGCGTCCAAGCTGCGCGAGGCGGAACGGACCCGACAGCTGCTTGGCGATCGACAGGTGCCAGCACGGCGCGGCAACGGCGTCGACAGCGGCCTGCGGGCCGGCCGACGCGGCGCCGGGTGCTTCGGCGGCGACCTGCTGCAGCGCCTCGGTGGTGAAGCGCGCCGGCATGATGCGCCGCTTGTCCTGCGCCCGCGCTTCCGGCTGGTCGTTCGGGTCGGCGTTGGCGTCGTGCGGGTCGGCATCGGCAGCACTGCCGGGCAGCACTTCGGTCCAGTCCGGGATCGTGCGGCGAAGCCGGTCGGACAGCGCGTCGGGATCGCCCGGTGCGCCGGCCATGGCGGCCGCGCGGTCGCGCATCTGCCGCGACAGCTCGGCCGCCAGGATCTGCACCAGGCCGGGGACGCGGTCGGTCTGGGTCGGCCCGATGCGCTGGAGGCGCGCGGCATACACCCGCTCCCCGGTCCAGGCGATCAGGGCTGCGGCGGCAAGCAGCTGGATCGGGCTCAGGCCCCGCTCGAACGCCTCGATCCGCCCCTGCACCTTGTCGCGGTGCCGGGAGAAGCCGCTGCCGCGTATGATCCGTTCGGTGCCGGCGTCGCCCCAGTCGCCGCCGCCGAGGTCGATCTGGTACGGCTGGCCGGGACGGGCGCCGCGCTGGAGGATGCCGTAGGCGACGCCGCGGATGAACAGCCCCATGTTGCGCCGCATCTCCTCGATCTCGCGGGTGCTCGGCACCACGGGATCGGGAAAGCGCTCGCTCTGGCGGTGGGTGTGCAGCGGCAGCGGGCGCTTCTGCTCCAGCTGGTAGGAGACCCGCCACTCGGAGCGCAGCGGGTCGATGCTGTCGAGCGGGATGCCGCTCAGCTCGCAATAGATCAGGATGCGGTCGCGCAGGCCCGAGTTCAGGTATTGCGGCGGCCCGATGCCAAGTCGCCCCGTGGGCACCACCTGCTCGATCTCGCCGCGGAAGTTGCGCTCGAACGCCTCCTTGTCGTCCACCGCGATCAGCAGGGTGTAGCGCGGCCCCATGGCGAAGCCGGCGCCGAGATGGTCGAACGACGCGTCCAGCCAGGGCATCGCGCGGACCATGGCGCGGCCGAACAGGGCGATGCGGTCGCGTGCGCTCATGTCGAGCAGGATCGACTGCGCCGAGCGCAGCGCCTCGGCGCGGGGTGCGAGCTGCACCCGGGCGAAGCCGCGCAGCCGGTTGAGCAGCAGGGCGCGTGCGGCGTCGTCGCGCAGGATCGGGAACAGGGTGCGCGAGCCGCCCTCGTCGCGGAACATCTCCGCCGCCCAGCGCTCGATCTCGGCCGGATCGCTGGCGAGCATGGCGCGCGCGTCCGCGTCCGCGTCGGGCAGCACCACGAAGGTGCCGGCATCCCGCCTGGACACGGCATCGCGAAGCAGCTCGATCTCGGCATCGAACTCGGCCAGCGTGTGCCGCACCAGCATCCGGCCCTGCACCAGCTCCGCGACCGCGCCGTCCCACAAGGTGTTGCCGTCCGCGTCCTGGCCGCGCCGGGTGCCGAGCGCCTCCGACATCTCGCGCAGGAACGCGCGTGCCTCCACCGCCGCCTGTCGTCGCAGCTGCATGGACAGGTAGTACGAGGTCTCGGTGCGCAGGTGCTCCAGGTAGCGCTCGGCGGCGCGTCGGTCCGGGCCGAACGGGAAGCGGCGGTTCACCGCCTCGCGCAGGTTGTCGAGCGACTGCTCGAAGCGGTGCTGGGTGTCGCCGGCGCGGGCGGCATAGCGCGCCTCCACCTCGTCCAGCCGGCTGATCTCCCGCTCCAGCTGCAGCTTGGAATCCTCGACCAGCCGGATGGTGTAGTCCAGCCCGCCGCGGTCGCGCTGGTCGAGGTAGTCGTAGAGCACCGCGCGCAGGCCCGCCGGTCCCGCGCCCCGTCGCTCCGTCGCGAGTCGCTGCCGCGTGGCCAGGATGCGGTCGGCGGCGAGGCCGGAGCCGGTCTTGTGCCGTATGGTGCCCATCACGTCGCCGTGCCGCTGCTCGAACTCGCGCAGCACCAGGGTCGGCAGGTTGCGCAGGTCGGCGGCCTGGAAGCCTTCCGACTGGTAGGTGGCGAGCAGGTCGCGGTCGATCTCGGCCAGGACCGACTGCCCGGTCTCGTCCTCCAGCAGCCGGTCGAGCAGGAACGGCTCGTTGATGGCCGACGCGTCGGCAGCCCCCGGCAGCACGTGGTGGAAGGCGCTCGGCTGCAGGAAGAACTGCCGCTCGAGGAAGTCGTCGCGCTCGGCCGGCGTCGGCAGGCGGCCGGAATCCTCCAGCGCCACGTTGAAGTACGCCTTGAGCATCGCCTTGGACGCCACCGCCGCCGCCGCGTCCACCGCGACCCGGCTCTTGGTGTCGATGGTCGCCTGGCCGAAGGTGGAGAACAGCTGGCTGTAGCGCAGCGACTGCCGGCCGAGATGGGGCGGCAGCGGCGGCTCGTAGTTGTCGATCTTGTGCTGCGCCTGGTTCACCGCGATCGAGCGCTTGGCGCTCGCGAACTCGCTGGCGCCGAAATCCTCGAACAGGATGTCGGCCGCCATGTCGTACAGGTGTTCGACCGAGTCGAGGCCGTCGTCGAGCACGTTGCGCGTGTCGAGCAGGTAGACGTCGTCATAGGGCGCGATGTTCTGGGCCGGCCCCTGGTGCTCGGCCCACGCCTCCACGAAGGGCGGCTGGGGGTTCGGCCGCATCGCGTGCTCCAGTTCCATCAGCGCCGCATAGCCGTTGGCGTTCACCCGCTGGCGCTGGTGCTCGTGGTAGCCGCCCGGCAGAAGCAGCACGAGCTCGACCGTCGGCGCCGGGTGGATCAGCGAGCGGAGCGCCAGCCCCAGGTCGATGAACGAGCCAGAGCCGGTGCCGCCGGCGGCAGAGCAGCACACCACCACGCGCAGCCGGTTCTCGATCTCCAGGTTGAGGTGGGCGAGGTCGTCCTGCCGACCCACGGAGCGCAGCAGCCCGTCGGAGCGCTCGCGCAGCAGGTCGGTGAGCTTGCGGAACTGGTCGAAGAACAGCAGGCGCGAGATCGCGCGCACCTGGCCGGCACCCTTCTCGGTGTTGATCAGCGAGAAGTCGGCGACGGGCAGCCAGTCCGCGATCAGCGGGTAGCGGTCGATGTCCTTCATGTAGCGCTTGACGTCGACCGCGTGCTGCAGCCGCTCGTTCTCGCGGAACGCCACCAGGCGCGCCAGCGGGTCGACGTCCTGCTGCCGGTCGCTCTCGACCGCCGTGCGCAGGTCGGTGTCGAAATACACGAACGAGGCGATCGGGAAGCGCTGGAGGTCGTCGATGCGACGGCCGTTCCAGTCGCCGGCCAGGATGCGGCGGCGCAGACGGAGCAGGATCTGCATGCCGGTGCCGCCGAGGCCGACGAACAGGGTCGGCTGCACGCGTCGCGCGGCCGGGCGCTCGGCGTCGGCGGGCGTGCGGGCCTGGGTGCTGGACATCGCGGGGGGATCCTTCAGCGACGGCGCGGCGCGCGGCCGCGCGCCGCGGACCGGTAGAGCAGCACGAACAGCACCAGCGTCACGACGGCCAGAAGCAGCAGCGGCAGCACGAAGGCGAACGCCGTCCACAGGTTGCCAAGGAGGCCGAACACGATCAGCACCGACAGCGACAGGAGGAACGCGAACAGCGCCCAGCCGGCGCTGCCTGCGGCAGACGGCGAGGCGCGGCTGGCGATCAGGTGGCTGCGCACCGCGCCGCGGACGAAGAAGATCGCGACCGCCAGCAGCAGCAGGATCGCGATGCCGATCACCGTTCCGGTGGAGGACAGCCCGGCCTCGCCGGGCAGGCTGGCGGCGCTGATCGGGGCGCCCGGCTGGATCGTCCCGGGCGCCGGCAGGTGCGACGGTTGCGCCGGCTGCACGGGGGCGTCCGCGGGCGGCCTGATGTTGAAGTCCGACGGCGGGGCTTGGGGCGACGGCTCGGGCATGACCTGTCCTGGACGAGGATCTCAGCGCGGATCGGTCGGGGGGCGTTGCACGATCCGCGGCCCGCCGACAAGCCGGCCGCGCAGGACGAAGGCGCGGTCCGGGGGCAGGACGACCCGACGGGTCTCGAACGGGCGCAGCCGGACCCGGCGCATCTGTCCGCCCAGGAGCACCAGGTGCTCGCGCTCGCGACGCCCCAGCACCAGCAGCGCCGCCAGCAGCAGAAGCAGGACCGACAGGCCGCACAGCGCCAGCACGAGCGGCCATGCGGAATAATGCACCACCAGGGTGACCGGCAGGATCGCCGACGCGGCGGCCACCGCCTTGTTGTCGAAGAACACGCCCGGCAGCTGGTCGAGTGCCGCGACCTGCCTCATCTTGCCCACGAACCCGTCCTGCAGTGACAGGCCGAGGTCCGACAGGCCGATCGCGAGCGTGCCGTGCAGCACCACGTCCTTCTGCAGCCAGCCGGCGAGGCCGGGGGCGCGGTCGATGCGCGGGATGTCCAGCCGGATCCGCACGTCGTGCAGCGCCTCGCCCGGGCCGAGGCCGTGCACCTCGGCCGGCACGATCGCCGCTCCCAGCAGCGGCGCCGCCGGACGCCCGGCACCCTGGTCCAGCCGCTCCCAGCGCAGCGACAGCTGCGCCCGGTCGATCACGTGCGGGTAGTAGTCCGAGCGCAGGGTGCCGGCGATCTCCACCGTCGAGGAACGGCCGCCCGGCACGTTCGCGATCCGCAGGGCTCCGTCGGCGGCGCGGCTGGCGACCAGGCCTGGGGTGAGGGTGGCATCCGGGGTGAAGGCGAGCGGCGCCTGGTCGAGCGGCTTGAGCTGCACCGCCGGGTCACGGAACAGCTGCCTCAGCCCCGGCCCTGCGGTGAGCCGGCGCAGCGCGGCCGCCGCCGTCCGGCCATAGGCGATCCCGTACACGATCAGTCCCTGCGCGCTGTAGAGCCGGCCGGTGGCGGGCAGGCGCACCGGGTAGGCCACCACCACAGGCAGCGCCGGGCTGTTCCCGAGCGCCTGCGCGAACGCCCGGGTGTTGTCATCCACGCGCTGGCTGTTGTTGGGCGAGTTGCGGTTGTTGGTGACCAGCCAGACGATGCCCGGATGACCGTCCAGGATCGTGTCGATGCCGCGCACGAGCGCGCCGTCGAAGTCGGCGTCGGCCAGGTGTCCGTTCGGCTGGTGCGGCAGGTCCAGCGACGCGATCGCTGCCGCGACCCGGACCGGATCGAACCGGCCGCGGTAGAGCACGTCCGGGGAGTGCCGGCCCGGGATCTGTCCGTCCTGGTCGAAGCCCGCGACCACGACCTCGCCGTCGGCGTGCGAGGCGGTCACCAGGGCGTTCAGGAGCGGCCGGAACGGCGCGCCGGCATCGGTGTAGAACGGCTCCATCCAGCCGGAATCCTGCACCAGGTACACCGAGCTCACCTGCGCCAGCGCCGGCCGCACGCCGAGCAGGAAACATGGCAGCAGGCAGCACGGCAGCAGGGCGGCCGCGAGCCTAGTGCTGCGCATCGCGCAGCCGCCAGCGGTGACAACGGTTGTCGGGCGCGCCGTGCACGTGAAGGAACCCGGCTTGGCGCACCGCCGACTGGTCGGCCGCGCCCCGCGGGCGCACCACCCTGCCCCGGGGCCCCAGCACGCGGGGGCCGCGGCTGTAGAACAGGGTGCAGGCGTGGTGCGGCTCCCCGTCGACCGGGGCGGCGGGGTCGCCCAGGAACCGTCCGAGCCGGTCGCGGCCGGTGCACAACGCCAGCACGGTGCGGCCGGGCCCGAGCTCCAGCAGCGGCAGCAGGAAGGAGCCGTCCGGAATGACGTAGTCCCAGGCAGGACGCTCGTCCCAGGGCAGGCGCAGCCGGGCGTTCTCGCGGAACACGGCACGCCCGGTGCCCGGGGTGTAGCCGCGGGCGATCCGCCGTTCCGCCGCCTGGCCCGGCGCGGGCAGGCCTTCCAGCACCAGCGTGTGCGGATCGAGCCGACAGAGCTGGTGCAGGCTGCCGTTCGGCTCCGCGACCGGGCGCACCCCGGGCAGCGGCCGGACCCCGTCCCGCCAGGCCTGCCAGTGCGCCGCCAGGCCGGCCGTCGTTGCTGCGAGCGTGAGCAGCCCGGACGGCCCGCACCAGCACAGCCGGTCGCCGGTTCCGACCGGGCTCGCCAGCGCCGCCTCGACCGCCGCCTCCGGCACCGGAACCAGCAACCAGCCACGCTCGGGCGCCGCACGATCGAGCACCGCGAAGGCCACGCCGGCGTCGTTCCGGACCGGCAGGGCGACATGGGAACGCAGCAGCCCGGCACCGCCCAGCGGCGGAAGACCCTCCAGCAGCGTCACCGGCGCCCGGCGCGGCGCGGTGAGCCCGATCCACGCCGGCCCCCGATCGGTCGGCAGCGACAACCCCGACCCGTCGGCGGCCGCGGCCCAGCTCCAGGCCGCAAGGGTCGTGCAGGGCGTCACCTGGACGCGGTCGATCCAGCCCTTCGCGCGCTCCGACCACGCCCTGATCCAGCCGCCGACCCGGTCGCAGCACAGCAGCATCGGCGGCGTGCCGGCGACGGCGAAGCCGAGCGCAGGCGACGGGGGAAGCGCGATC
>CALMVN010000274.1:0-12259 GCA_937873225.1 uncultured Acetobacteraceae bacterium | reverse complement strand
CCTCCTGGCTCGCCGGGTCCGGTTCGCCCGGCTCGTCGCAGGACGGAAGCCCGTCCGGCGCGCCGAACGGCGGCGACCAGGTTGCGGCGGCCGGCGCGTCGGGCGCCGGGGCCAGGGGCGTGCCGCATCCGGGGCAGAAGCGGAAGGCGGACGGGTAGGGGCCCGGATGGACGCAGGCCGCGTCGCGGCTGCGCAACCGCGCTTCCGTCACCCGGTCGGTCGGCAGGGCGATCCGGTCGCCGGCGACCGCCACCGCGGTGAAGCGTCCACCCTCCTCCTGCCAGCGCTCCGGGCCGAACCCGCCGGGCAGGGTCCAGTCCGCAGCGGACGGCGCCGGCCTGGTCACCGCCGGGCCTCGTCCAGCAGCGCCAGGACCTCGCGCGCCGCCGCGTCGGCCGGTGCCTCTCGGCCGACGGACAGCGAGTCGAGCACCGTGCGGAAGCCGTCCCGCTGCGCCGACGCCGCGGCGGGATCGCCGAGCAGCCGCTCCACCGTTCGCGCCAGCCGTTCCGGCCGGCAATCCTCCTGCAGCAGCTCCGGCACCAGGCGGCGGCCGGCCAGCAGGTTGACCATCGCCACGTGCCGCACCCGGATCAGCCGACGCGCGATGGCGGCCGTCACCGGGTTGACCCGGTAGGTGACCGCCATCGGCACCCCGGCCAGGGCCAGCTCCAGGGTCGAGGTGCCGGACTTGGTCAGCGCGGCGCCGGCGGCGGCGAACGCGTCGTGCTTGTCGTCGGTGCCGGTCACCAGCAACGGCTGCACCGGCCAGCGCCGCACCGCACGCGCCACCGCCTGCGCCACCACCGGCGACACCACCACCACCGGCACCAGGCCCGGGATCCGATTCGCCAGCAGCGCCACGGTGCGACGGAACACCGGCAGCAGGCGCGGCACCTCGCTGCGCCGGCTGCCCGGCATCAGCACCAGCACCGGGGCCTCCGGATCGAGCCGATGGCGGCCACGGAACCGCGTCGCGTCGCCGTCGTCGGCGCCGGACTGCAGCACCGGGTGGCCGACGAAGCGGGCGTCGAGCCCATGCCTGGCGAAGAACGCGGTCTCGAACGGCAGCAGGCACAGCAGCCTTTCCCACCGCCCCGGGAACTCGCGCACCCGGTGCTCGCGCCAGGCCCAGACCTGCGGCGCCACGTAGTGCACGCGCGGGATGCCGAGCCCGGCGATCCGCTTCAGCAGCCTGAGCGCGAAGCCAGGGCTGTCGATCGTCACCACCAGGTCAGGACGGCTGCCCGCGATGTCCGCCACCGCCTGGTCCAGCCGGCGCGACAGGGAGCGGATCCGCGGCAGGATCTCCACCAGCCCCATCACCGCCAGCTCGCGCATTGGGAACAGGGTATCGAGGCCCGCCTCCGCCATGCGCGCGCCGCCTATGCCGCGGAACCGGAGCTCCGGACGCCGCCGACGCAGCGCCGCCAGCAGCCTGCCGCCCAGCACGTCGCCGCTGGCCTCGCCGGCCATCAGCCAGATGGTGGGACGTGCGGCGTCAGGCGCCGTAGAGCCGCTCAGGGTCCACCTCCGGCTCGGACACCGCGACCAGCCGGCCGTCCCGCAGCGCGTCGAAGAAGCAGGAGCGCCGCCCGGTGTGGCAGGCGACTCCGGTCTGGTCCACCAGCAGAAGCACCGCGTCGCGGTCGCAGTCCAGGCGCAGCTCGACCAGGCGCTGGGACTGTCCGGAGGTTTCGCCCTTGCGCCACAGCTGCTTGCGGCTGCGGCTCCAGTAGCACACCCGTCCGGTCTCGATGGTTTCCGCAAGCGCCTGGCGGTTCATCCAGGCCAGCATCAGCACCTCGCCGGTGTCGTGCTGCTGCGCGATCGCGGCCACCAGCCCGGCCGGGTTGAACGCCACCTCGTCCAGCACGGAAACCGGGTCCGCTTCTTCCGGCTCGTCGATCATGGCGTCGCCTTGGCTTCGGGCAGGCGCATCCAGTCCGGCACCCGCGCCTGCAGGGTCCCGCCCTCGAACCCGAGCGCGCCATGCAGGTGATCGAGGCGCAGCACCGCCAGTCCCAGCGTTTCCCGCGACGAACGCATGGTGCCGACCTCGCGGCCGTCCGCGCTCAGCGCCGTGCCGGGCGGCGGCAGCGACACGGCGGCGCTGACCGGCACCAGCCGCCGCTTGAGCAGGCCACGGTAGCGTGTGCGTGCGGTCAGCTCCTGGCCCATGTAGCAGCCCTTGGTCCAGGAGATCCCGTCCAGCTCGTCGAAGCCGGCTTCCAGCAGCACCGTCCGGTCCGGCTCGCAATCGCGGGTGCCGTCCGGCAGGCCGAGCAGCAGGCGGTGCCGGTCGTAGTCCGACTCGTCCGCGTCGGGCACCACCGCCGTCCCGGCCAGGACGCGCCAGCCGGCCTCGGGAAGCCGGGGATCGGGTGCCGCGACCGCGTCCGGCGGCAGCTCCGGCGCGCCGTCCCAGGCAGCCGACACGGCCAGAGCCGTCTCGCCCACCTCCACCTTCGCCCGCAGCCGGAACCGGGACAGCTTCTGCGCCAGCATCGGCGCCTGTGCCCGCTCGCAGTCGAGCAGCAGCCGCTCCCCGTCGGACAGGACGAAGAAGTCGGCCAGGTACTTGCCCTGCGGCGTCAGCAGCGCCGCCCACACCGCCCGGCCGGGAGCCGCCAGGGACACGTCGTTCGACACAAGTCCCTGCAGGAACGACACGCGGTCCGCACCGGCAACGGACAGGACGGCGCGGCCGGGAAGGGAGGCAAGCTTGGACATGCACCGAACTTGGGCGGACCGGCGCCTTCCGGCAACCGGGGAAAGGGCCTAACAGGTCCGCCCGCGCTTCCGGAGCCCTCCGTCCTGACCCGCATCCTGTTCATCACCGCGACCCGGCTGGGCGACGCGGTCCTGTCCACCGGGCTGCTGGACCACCTGCTGCACCGGGCGCCCGACCCGCAGGTGACGGTCGCCTGCGGACCGGTGGCGGCGGGCCTGTTCGAGCGGATGCCGGGGCTGGCGCGGCTGCTGGTGGTGGAGAAGCGGCGCTACGACCGGCACTGGCTGTCGCTGTGGCGTGCCTGCGCCGGCACGCGCTGGGACCTGGCGATCGACCTGCGCGGCTCCGCCGTCACCCTCCTGTTGCGGGCACGCCGTCGCGCGATCATGCGCGGCGGCCGCCGTCCCGGGCATCGCATCGCCCACCTGGGCGGCGTGCTCGGGCTCCTGCCGCCACCGACGCCGGTGGTCTGGACCGGCCCTGCCGACGAGCGACGCGCCGAGGCGCTGCTGCCGCACGGCCGGACGCTGGTCGGCCTTGGGCCCACCGCGAACTGGACCGGCAAGATCTGGCCGGCGGACCGGTTCGCCGCCCTGTTCCGAGGGCTGCGCGAGGCGATGCCGGACGCGGTGCCGGTGGTGTTCGCCGGACCCGGTGCGGCCGAGCACGCGCTGGGCCAGGCGCTGATCGACCGGCTCCCCGGCGCGGTCGACCTGCGCGGCCGGCTGACGCTTGCCGAGGTTGCCGCCTGCCTGCGCCGCTGCGCGCTCTACGTCGGCAACGATTCCGGGCTGATGCACCTGTCGGCCGCGACCGGCATCCCCACGCTCGGGCTGTTCGGCCCCAGCAGGGCCTCGGAATACGCCCCGGTGGGCAGGAGGGCCGGGTTCGTCGCCGCACCCGGAGCGGAGGGCGAGGCGCCGATTGGAGGGCTCGGCGTCGAGGAGGTGGCGGAAGCGGCGTTGGCGCTGCTGGCGCGGCATCCCGCGCGATGAAGGTGGCGCAGGTCATGGCCGGCGCTCCGGCCGGAGGGGCGGAGCTGTTCTTCGAGCGCCTGTCGGTGGCACTCGCCGCGGACGGGACCGACGTGCTGCCGCTGATCCGCCGCGACGCCGCCCGCGCCGGCCGCCTCCGCGCCGGCGGCCTTCATCCGGTCGGCCTGCGCTTCGGCGGCCGGCTCGACCTCCTCACCGGACCGCGTATCGGCGCGGCGCTGCGACGGTTCCGGCCGCGCGTCGCGGTGGCGTGGATGAACCGCGCCGGCCGGCTGACGCCCCCGGGCGACTGGGTGCTGGCGGGCCGGCTGGGCGGCTTCTACGACCTGTCCAACTACCGGCGCTGCGACCACCTGATCGGCAACACCCGCGGCATCGTCGACTGGATCACGAGGCAGGGCTGGGCGCCCGGGCGCGTGCACCACCTGCCGAACTTCGCCGCCGAGCTGTCCGCGGCGGCGCCGCGGCGGCCGGACACGGTGCCGGCAGGCGTGCCGATGCTGCTGGCGCTGGGCCGTCTGCACCGCAACAAGGCGTTCGACGTGCTGATCCGGGCGATGCCGCACGTGGCAGGGGCGCACCTGGTCATCGCCGGGGAGGGACCGGAACGGGCGGCGCTGCAGTCGCTGGCGCGACGCGAAGGCGTGGCCGACCGGGTGCACATGCCAGGCTGGGTGGACGACACCGGTGCGCTGGTCGCCGCCTGCGACGTCCTGGTCTGCCCGTCACGCCACGAGCCGCTCGGCAACGTGGTGATCGAAGGGTTTTCCGCCGCCCGGCCGGTGGTGGCGGCGCGCGCGCAGGGACCGGTCGAGCTGATCCGCAACGACGGCGACGGGCTGCTGGTGCCGCTGGAGGACGAGCGGGCGCTGGCCGTTGCCCTGTCCGCGGTGCTGGAGGACCCGGCCCTGGCCGGACGCCTGGCCGCCGCCGGCCGATCCCGCTACGAGGCGGAGTTCGCGGCCGGCCCGGTGCTGGCACGCTGGCGGGAGTTCCTGAGCACGGTGGAGAAGGATTGATGTGCGGCATCGCCGGGTTCGCCTTCGCCCCCGCACCGCATGGCGGCCCCGGGGGACAGGCCGGCAGCTTCGACAGCGCGAGCCTCACCACCCTGGTGCGTGCCCTGGCGCATCGCGGGCCGGACGGTGCCGGGCACAGCATGGTCGGCCGGGTGGCGCTGGTGCACACCCGCCTGGCGATCATCGACCTGGACGGAGGCGACCAGCCCCTGTTCGCGGGGCCGGCGGCGCTGATCGCCAACGGCGAGATCTACAACGACCTCCAGCTGCGCGGAGCGATGCCCGAGGTGCGGTTCGCCACCGGCAGCGACTGCGAGCCGCCGCTGCACCTGTGGCTGCGCGACGGCCAGCACTACGTGGAGCGCCTGCGGGGGATGTACGCGATCGCGATCCACGAGCGCGGCACCCACAACCTCGTGCTGTCGCGCGACCCGTTCGGGATCAAGCCGCTCTATGTCGCCGAGTTCGACGCCGGCATCGCCTTCGCCTCCGAGCCGCAGGCGCTGCTGGCGTCCGGCTTCGCCAGGCGCGGCCTGCGCGCGGAAGCGCGCGACGAGCTGCTGCAGCTGCAGTTCACCACCGGGCGCGACACCATCTTTCCCGGCATCAGCCGCCTGCTGCCGGGGGAAACGCTCCGGGTCGCCAACGGCCGGGTGATCGACCGCAGCCGGATCGCGTCGCTGCCAGAAGGCCCTGCCGAGTCGATCGGCGAGGCGGAGGCGCTCCTCCGGCTCGACCGCGCGCTGGAGGAAAGCGTGGCGCTGCACCAGCGCGCCGACGTGCCGTACGGCCTGTTCCTGTCCGGCGGCATCGACAGCGCCGCCGTGCTGCGGATGATGGCACGGCTCGGCCGCGCGCGGGTGCAGGCCTTCACCGCCGCCTTCGACGTGCCGGAAGCGGCCGACGAGAGCGAACAGGCGGCGCGCCTCGCCGCGGCGGCGGGAGCGCATCACGAGGTGCTGCGGATCGACGAGGCGACGGTCTGGCGCCACCTCCCGGAGATCGTCGCCTCCATGGACGACCCGGTCGCGGACTACGCCATCATCCCCACCTGGCTTCTGGCCAGGCGGGCGCGGCGGGATGTCAAGGTGATCCTGAGCGGGGAGGGCGGCGACGAGCTGTTCGCCGGCTACGGCCGCTACCGCAGCGCGATGCGGCCGTGGTGGATGGGTGGCCGCCCGATGCGCCGACGCGGTACGTTCGACGGGCTCGGCGTGCTGCGCGGCGGCGGCACCCGCGCCCGTGACTGGCGGCGCGGGATCGCCGCCACCGAGCTCGGCAGCGTCGGCGGGCGTTCCCGGCTGGCGGAGGCGCAGGCCTCCGACATCGCCGAATGGCTGCCGCACGACCTGCTGCTGAAGCTCGACCGCTGCCTGATGGCGCACGGCATCGAAGGACGCACGCCCTTGCTCGACCCGGCGGTGGCGGCCGCCTCGTTCCGGCTGCCGGACGGGCTCAAGGTGCGCAACGGCCGTGGCAAGTGGCTGCTCCGGCGCTGGCTGGAGCGGGAGATGCCCGAAGCGCAGCCCTTCGCGCCGAAGCAGGGCTTCACCGTGCCGGTCGGCGCCTGGATCGCCGCCCAGGGCGACCGGCTCGCGCCGCTGGTCGCGGCACAGGCGGGCGTGGCCGAGGTCGCGGCGCCGGACCGGGTGGCCGCCCTGTTCCGCAACGCCCGCGGCCGGCGGGAACAGCATGCTGCCTGGACCTTGCTGTTCTACGCGCTCTGGCACCGTGCCCATGTCGAGGCGCGGCTGCCGGCGGGCGACGTGTTCGAAACCCTCGCGTCCTGACGCGCCCCGCGGTCCGCCCGTCGCGCCCGAACCCGGATGTCTGCCCGCACCGGTTGGCGGTGCGGACACCCGTCGGATAACCTGCATCACCCATGGATCCCTCCTTGCATTCCCTTCCCCCCTCCTTGCGCCGGCGGCCTGGCCGTCGCGCGGCAGCTTTGGCAGCCGGCCCTGGCGTCCTTGCCGCATCCCTGCTCGGGCTGGTCGTCCGGATCGGCCCGATCCCCGTCCTGCTGCTCGCGCTGTCCGGCTGCGGCTCCGTGCTGACGGAGGGAACCTCGGACGCGGCCGGCGTCGCCGGCGCCGGCGTGGCCAGCGCGGTGACCTCCAACGGCACCGTCACCGCGGCGATCGGGCTCGGCGTGCAGTCGCTGGCCGCGAGCGGCCTCCGCCTGGTCGAGAAGCGCGTGCACGGGCGCGAACAGGACGAGATCGCGGCCGCTGCCGGGCCGCTGCCGGTAGGCGGCGTCGCGCCCTGGCAGATCTCCCACACGATCCCGATCGAGGGCGACGAGCACGGAAAGGTGTCGGTCAGCCGCGTCATCGGCGGCGGCGACCTGTCCTGCAAGGAGATCGTGTTTTCCGTCGACCGCATCCGCGCACACCAGCCGCAGCGCGCGTTCTTCGTGACCACGATCTGCCGCGACGGCACCGCCTGGAAGTGGGCGTCCGCGGAGCCGGCGACGTCGCGCTGGGGCTCCCTGCAGTGATCTCCCGCCTGTCCGGCGGACGCGGCTGGATCGTGCTGCTGCCCGCCCTGCTCGGCGGCTGCGGCTCGATCGGCGCCGTCACCGGAGCCGTGGTGGGCGGCTCGACCGGTGCCGCGACCGCCAATCCGGTGGTCGGCTATGCGGTCGCGGTGGCGGTGAACGCCGGGGTGGACGACCTGCAGAAGTATGTCGCCCGGGTCCGCCAGGGCGCCGAACAGGACGCGATTGCCGACGCGGTCGGCCGGATGCCGCCGGGGCAGGTCCGGTCCTGGAAGATCGTCCACGACATCCCGCTGTTCGACGACGAGCACGGCGAGATGGAGGTGGTCCGGCTGATCGACACGCCGCTCGCCCCCTGCAAGGAGGTCCTGTTCACCGTGGACGACGGCAAGGGCGCCCGCCTGCGCCGCCGCTCCTACACCACGGATGCCTGCCTCGACACCGTGGGCTGGAGATGGGCCGAAGCGGAGCCCGCGACGGAGCGCTGGGGATACTTCCAGCACATCAGTCATTGAGGTTCCCGCCGCCCCCGGGGCTCCTGCCGGTCGTCGAGACCGCCGGGCGGGCCTATGCGCTGCTTTGGCGGCACCGCCGCCTGCACGCCAGGGCGATCTGGCCCCCCGTCCTGTGCCTGGTGACCGCGGAGTTCCTGTACCACCGGACCGTCGGCAATGCCGAAGGCCTTGCGGGCCTGTGGCACGCCGTGCGCGCCGCCCCCTGGTACATGCCGGCGTGTGCCGCCCTGGCCTGGCTCGCCGGGCTGAAGTTCCTCCTGTCGTTCAGCATCTCGTGGCGGCGACACCTGCTCCTGGACGAGCGGTTCGACCCGTTCTTCTTCAAGGCGCCGTTCTGGCGCTATCTCGGCTTCCTGCTGCTGACCGACGCCTGGATCGCGACGGTGGTGATGCTGGCGTTCCTGTCTGCCGGACTGGTCGCGGCCGGACTGGTGGCGGCCGGACTGGTGGCGGCCGGACCGGTCGCGGTCGCACCGGCGCGGGAGCCGGCGATCATCGTCCTCCTGGCCGTGGGTCTGCCGACGGCGCTGTTCGTGGCATGGGCGGTGGCGCGGCAGGTGCCGTTCTTCACCGCGCTCGCGCTCGATCCGCCGCAGCCGGGTTGGCGCGACTCGGTGCGGGCGATGCGCGGCAACGCGTGGCGCTACCTCCTGGCCTTCGTGCTGGCGATGCTGCCGGTCGTGGCGCTCGACCTGCTGCTCGACGCCGCGCTGACGCATGTCGGGGCGGACCGGCATGCCGTTCCCGTGGCCCTGGGTGAGTCCGCGTTCCGCCAGGCGATGCTGTTCGCGCATTTCTCGCTCGGTGCCTCGCTCGGGGCGATCACGACGACCACGGTGCTGCCCGGGCGCCCGCGCGGCGAGCGGTGACCGCGGCCGCACGGACACGCCCGGCGACGGCTCCCGTTACGGCGCCGGGCTTGCCGCCGCCGCCAAGGGAGACGCCGGCGGCCGGTCCCGCATCGCCTGCACGGGACAGGGGGACCGGGACAGGACGAAGTCGTACAGCTCCCGTTCGCGACCGTTGCCGGCGGCGATCTCCGGCAACGCCTGCTCGAACTCAGCGGCCGAGCCTTCGGCCCCATCCGGGCCCGCGGCGTTGATCCGGCCGAGGCGGGGGCCGGACACGTCGATCCGGAGCATGTCCGCCACCTCCGAAACGAAGTCGTCGATGTGCTCGGTCGGCCGGAACAGGCACCGCCCGTCGCCGAGCAGGCTCTTCGCGACCTCCAGCAGCTCCGCGTCCCGGTGCACGCCGTAGTCCGACGCGTAGTCGAAGCCGAGCATGAGCAGCTGCTGGCGCAGCTCCATCTGGCCGTCATGGGTTCGCAGGAACGCCGACAGCGGGTCGCGGCGCATCGCCTGCATGACCGGCGTGAAGGTTTCCGGATCCTCTCCCGGGCGTCGGCTGTGCAGGAAGGCCGAGCGGAAGCGCGCGGTCGGCTCCCGGACCAGCCCCACCACCCGGTCCGAAGCGGACGCGTTGGCGAGCAGCAGCGGCACCGGCACGTGCCCGCCGACGAGGTCGTACTCGCCAGGCTTCGGCGGGTTGCTGCGGAAGCTTTCGAACGAGTCGTAGTAGATGCTCGACCGGACCCGCTCGCTGAGTGCGGTCCAGACCGCGGTGCCGGCCGCCTTGGGGATGTGGGAAAAGTAGACCGTGCCGCCGATCCGCTTCAGGCGGCGGGAATGGACGTACTCGTAGAGCGTGCAGGCGTGCCGGTCGCCGATGTGCGGCTGCCTCCGGAGCGGGAACGGGGCGGGCTTGCGGAAGCAGACCAGGACCTCGTTGGCGAACACGCACCGCCATCGCCGCATCACCGCTCGCAGCGCCGGCTTCGGGATCCCCCCCAGCCTGCCCTTGTGCAGCACCAGCACGCTGGCGCGCCCGATCCGGATCTCGCTGTCGTAGAACCGCGACCGCGTGCCCCCGGCTGGCCAGTCGCCGCGCGGCAGCAGCAGCCGGTCGTGGCGGCGAAGCAGCGGCTCGATCGCGGTCCAGGCGGCCTGCCAGCAGGGATCACGCATGGGAGAGCGCGCAGCAGCAACCGGACCAGGGCAGCCGGACGGTGCGGACCGGACCGTTCACGACCCGATCCCGTTCCGGGCCGACGCGTGGGCGGCGGCGACCGTGCCGGGGGTCGGGTCGCGTCCTCCGGTCCGCCGCCGCCGGACGAGGGGACTGTCGTTCATCGACACACTCATCCGGGAAATACGCCTGTCATACAAGCGGCCGGACGCGAAGCGTATGGCAGGCGACGCGGCTTCGACTACAAGCAGCAGTCGAGGCGACACCAGGGCGGCGAAACGGGATGTTCGGGTTTTTCAGGTCGTTGATGCCGAAGGACGAGCGCTTCGTCGCCCGTCTGGCGGCGCATTCCCGGCACGTGGTGGAGGGCGCGATCGCCTTTCGCGGCCTGCTGTCGGGCGCCGACTCCGAGGAGAACTACCAGGCGCTGTGCCGTCACGAGGAGGCGGCGGACGAGGTGACGCGGCAGACCGTGCAAGCGATCCACCGCTCCTTCATCACGCCGTTCGACCGCTCGCAGATCCTCGACCTGACCACCGCGCTGGACGACACCATCGACCTGATGAAGGAGGCCGGGCGGCGGATCCGGCTTTACGGCATCACCTACACCCCCGAGATGCTCGCCATGGCCGAGTGCGCGGTGCAGGCCACCACCGCCATACGCGACGCCATGCCGCTGCTCGGCACCATCGGCCGCAGCGCGGGCGGGCTGCAGGCGATGCAGGAGGAGGTGCGCGACGCCGAGGGCCGGGCGGACGAGCTGCTCAACGCGGGCCTGCGCGCCCTGTTCGGCAGCGACGCCTCCGCCGGCACCAAGCTGACGGTGGAAAAGGTCTACGACCTGATCGAGAGCGTGGTGGACCGCTGCGAGGACGTGGCCGACGTGATCGAGGGCATCGTGGTCGAGCAGGTCTGAGCCGATGGCGCATGGAACCCTGCTCGGCCTGCCGGCGCTGTCGGCCCTGGTCGCGGTGGCGCTGCTGTTCGACTTCCTCAACGGCATGCACGACTCCGCCAACTCGATCGCCACGGTGGTGTCGACCCGGGTGATGCGGCCGCTGACCGCGGTGGGGGCGGCGGCGTTCTTCAACTTCATCGCCTTCCTGGTGTTCGGCCTGCACGTCGCGCACACGGTGGGCGCCGGGCTGGTGGCGCCGGGGCTGATCGACGCCGCGGTGGTGTTCGGCGCCCTTGGCGGCGCGATCAGCTGGAACGTTCTCACCTGGCTTCTCGGCATCCCGTCCTCCAGCAGCCACGCCCTGATCGGCGGCCTGATCGGCGCGGGCATTGCCAAGGGCGGGCTCGGCGCGATCCTGTGGCACGGGCTCAGCCCGGTGGTGGCGGCGATCGTGCTGTCGCCGGCGATCGGGCTTTCCCTGGCGATGGCGCTGATGCTGCTCGCCACCTGGAGCTCCGTGCGCTCCACCCCCAACGCGGTCGACCGGCGCTACCGGGCGTTGCAGGTGGTGTCGTCCTCCCTGATCAGCCTCGGCCATGGCGGCAACGACGCGCAGAAGACCATGGGCATCATCGCCGTCCTGCTGGCCTCGCAGGGGCGGCTGCCCGGCGCGTTCCACGTCCCGCTCTGGGTGGTGCTGTCCTGCCAGGCGGCGATGGCGCTCGGCACCTTCAGCGGCGGCTGGCGGATCGTGCGCACGGTCGGCACGCGGATCACCGACCTCAAGCCGATCCAGGGCTTCTGCGCCGAGACCGGGGGGGCGGCGGCGTTGTTCGGCGCCACCTTCCTCGGCATCCCGGTGTCCACCACCCACACCGTCACCGGCGCGATCGTCGGCGTCGGCGCGGCACGACGGCCCTCGGCGGTGCGTTGGGGCATCGCGCGCAGCATCGTGGTCGCCTGGGTGGTGACGCTGCCGGCGTCGGCGGTGGTGGGCGCGCTGTTCTACTGGGCCGCCCGCGCCCTGTTCTGAGCGGTCCCGGACCTGGGCCACACGTACCGGTCGGTCGCTGCACGCTGACGCGGTCCGGGGTGACGTGCTGATGGTTCCAACCCAGATCGGAGTGGGTCGGGCGTGCCACATGATCGGGAGCATTGGCGCCAGCACATGCTGGCGCATCGCCGCAGCCGTCCGACCCGGACGGCCTGCTGCCAACAGAACGGCCTGCACACCAGGACCTGCCGTACCTGGAGCCGCAGGCTGGAGGCGGAGGGCGTGGTCGAACCGGTTCGCAGCGCCGGGGCAGGGGCGATGCAAGGAGCAGAGGAGCTTGCCTGCCCGTTGCTTCCAGCGACACCCAGCACCCGGACCGGCCAAGTCGAGGCGGTGGATACGGTGGCGCAGCGGCAGTAGCATGTGCTGATCGAGCAGGGCGTGCAGGCGCCGATAGCCGCACCGGCGTCGTTCACCCGCGCGGTCACCCCTCGGCACGACGTGGTGATCGAGGTGTGCATGCCGGCATATCGGCCCGCGCTCGTCTGGCGCGGACACGAGAGGACGACATGACCG
>CALMVN010000273.1:68216-84181 GCA_937873225.1 uncultured Acetobacteraceae bacterium | reverse complement strand
CACCCCGTCCGGATCCGGCCGCAGCACGATCGGGCGTATGCCCTGCCTGGCGAGCTGGACGCGCTGGTGTCGCTGCTCGGCGCGGAAGGGGTGCTGCACGCGGAATGGCACCACCTGCTCGGCCACCACCCGGAGGTCCGTTCCCTGTGCGTCCGGCTGGGCATCCCGTTCGACGCGTATGTCCACGACTACGCCTGGTTCTGCCAGCGGATCGCCCTGGTCGGCCCGGGCGGCCGGTATTGCGGCGAGCCGGACGTGGCCGGCTGCGAAAGCTGCATCGCGGTGCAGGGCAGCAACCTGCTGGAGGAGATCTCCATGCCTGCCCTGCTGGCCCGCTCGGCCGCGGAGCTGAAGGCGGCGCGCCGCGTGGTGGCGCCCTCGCAGGACGCGGCGAACCGGATGGCCCGTCATTTCCCCCGCCTGCGCGCCGAGGTGGTGCCCTGGGAGGACGACCGGCCGGACCTGTCGCTGGAACGGCTCGCCGCGGTGTCGTCCCTGGCGCCACGGCCGGGCGGCCCGTCCGGCCGTGGCGCCGCCGCCGCCGCCGGACAGCCCCGTACCGCCCGCGTCGTGGTGATCGGCGGCATCGGCCGCGAGAAGGGCTTCGAGGTGCTGCAGGCCTGCCTGGCCGACGCGCGCGCCCGGCAGCTGCCGATCGAGTTCGTGGTGGTCGGCCACACCCCCGACGACATGGCGCTGATGGACGCGGGCTGCTCGTTCGTGACCGGCGAGTACCGCGAGGAGGAGGCGGTGGCGCTGATCCGCGCGCAGGACGCGGACCTGGCGCTGCTGCCGTCGGTCTGGCCGGAAACCTGGTGCTTCACCCTGGGCCTTGCCTGGCGCGCGGGCCTCCCCGTCGCCGCGTTCGATCTCGGCGCGCCGGCGGAGCGCATACGGCGCACCGGCCGCGGCGCGCTGCTTCCGCTCGGGCTGCCGATCCCGGAGCTGAACCGCCTGCTGCTGCGCCTGTGCCAGCGTCATTCCGCCGTCATTCCGCCACCGTCTGCGTCCAAGCAGCCCATTGCGGCGCGGCCTCCGCCGTCGCACCATCGCACGCCAGCACGCTGAACCCGCCCGCGTCGGGCAGGCAGGAACGGATAACGCCGATGTCGCAGACCAGTCCGACACCGAACCGGAACATGGTGACGGAGCTCAAGGTCTCCGCGCACCTGATGCTGCTCGATCCCGGGCTGTTCTGCGTGTTCCACAGTCCCGGCGGCACGCCGCCGGACCCGCAGACCGGGCTTCCCGGGGTGCGCATCACCCGGCCCCCCGCCACCCGCGCGGACTCTCTGTCGATCAGCACCTTCGACGCCGACGGGTGGCTGGGCGGGGAAGGCAACGCCGCCCTGGTGCGCGTCAGCGGAACGCCGTCGGAGGTGCTGGTGACGATCTACCAGACGGTGAACAGCACGGTCGAGGCGCCCAAGCTCCAGGTGCTGCGGCTGGGCGACGCGCCGCAGGCCGCCCCGGCGCAGCCGACCGTGCAGGCGCCCGCTTCCGCGGCACCGCCCGCGGAGGCGCCGCCCGCAGCGCCGGCGGAACCGCCCGGCAAGCCGGAGGTCGCCGCCCACGTGCAGCGTCGCGGCGACGT
Source organism: uncultured Acetobacteraceae bacterium (assembly GCA_937873225.1). Lineage (GTDB taxonomy): Bacteria > Pseudomonadota > Alphaproteobacteria > Acetobacterales > Acetobacteraceae > Lichenicola. Next base: position 82,587 of record CALMVN010000273.1, on the reverse strand, counting down.
GCTGACCCGGCTCGGCGACTGGATGGGCGTGCGCGGCAGCCAGAACTGGATCGAGGGCTTCGCCATCGCGCCGAGCCGCTTCGTCGAGCCGGCCGACATCGAGTACCAGGCGGTGCTCGGCAAGGGCTGGCTGTCGCCCTGGGCGGAAGGCGGCAGCTATTGCGGCTCCCGCGGCATGGCGCTGCCGATCCTGGGGCTCCGCGTCCGCCTGAAGAACGACGCCGCGGAGCGCTACGAGGTCCGCCTCAGCGCCACCTTCACCGACGGCACCGCGATTGGCCCGGTGGACGGCACCGAGACCGCCGAGGCGCCGAGCCTGGCGCCGCTCGAGGCCTTCCTGGTGGAGATCCTGCCGCTCGACGACGCCGACGCGGTCGCCGGAGCCGTTGCCGCGGGCCCCCTGTCCGAGCCGGAGCCCGCGGCACCGGCCAAGGCGGCGCGCCGCCCGATCCGCACCGAGCCGCCGCGACCGGTGGCGGCCAAGGGAAAGGCCGACAAGGCGCTTCCTCCCACGCCGCCCGCACGCGGCGTGCCCGTCCGGTCCTCGGCCCGGAGCGGACCGGTGGCCAAGGCGGGCAAGGGACGGCGCTGATCCTCATGCGCCGTGCCCGGCACCTAGCAGGGCGCTGAAAAAGTCAAGGCAAGGGCTCTGCCCTTGACCCGTTGGGGCCGCAGGCCCCAAACCCCAACTTTTTTAGAAAAGATTTCAAAGGCTTGCCTTTGATGGGGTCAAAGGGCAAAGCCCCTTGCCTTCGCTTCGTTGCTTTCTCGACATCATTTGGAGAGTTTTTCAGCACCCTGCTAGGCGACAGGTCCGTTATCGGTTCATAAAGCTGCGTACGTGCCCAATGCGGTGTCGAGCGGCCGTTCGACCCCCCGAACGCCGCGTTCCACCCGCGTTTCCAGTCGGTGCGCGGCGGCATCGCCGTCGAACCAGTGTCAGGCTGCGTCTTGCGATATCTGTTTGTCCACCAGAACTTCCCGGGCCAGTTCCTTCACCTGGTCCGCCACCTCACCCGCCAGGGCGAGCACGAGGTGGTGTTCATCAGCGAGCCGAACAGCAACGTTCTGCCCGGGGTGCGCCGCGCCTTCTACAAGCTGCCGCGGGGCGTCACGCCCGGCACCCATCCGGCGGCGCAGGAGTTCGAGCTCGCCGTGCTGCGCGCCGAGATGGTGGCCCAGACCGCGCGCAGCCTGAAGGCCCTCGGCTTCGAGCCCGACATCATCATCGGCCATCACGGCTGGGGCGAGCTGCTCAACCTGTCCGACGTGTATCCGGACACGCCGATGCTGGGCTACCTCGAGTTCTACTACCACACCGACAAGTTCGATGTCGGCTTCGACCCCGAGTTCCCCGACGACCCGGCGATGTTCCCCCGCGTGCGGGCCAAGAACGCGGTCAACCTGCTGGCGCTGAACAACATCGGCCACGGCCAGACGCCCACCCTGTTCCAGAAGTCGACCTATCCGGACTGGGCGCAGGACCGCATCTCGGTGCTGCGGGAGGGGGTCGACCTCCTCGCCTGCGCGCCCGACCCAAGCCTGGCGAGGAAGGACTTCCTGCTCCGCAACGTGCTGGTCTCGCCGGGCGAGAAGCTCGTCACCTACGTGGCGCGGGACCTGGAGCCGTATCGCGGCTTCCACAGCTTCATGCGCGCCCTGCCGCGCATCCTGGACCAGCGGCCGGACGCGCGGGTGATCGTGGTCGGCGGCGACGGAGTCAGCTACGGCGCCAGGCTCGCCTCGGGATGCTGGCGCGAGATCCTCACCGCCGAGCTGGGCGCCCGGCTCGACCTGTCGCGCGTGCACTTCGTCGGCAAGCTGGACTATCTCAGCTATTCCGACCTGCTGAAGCGATCGGACGCGCATGTCTATCTGACCTACCCGTTCGTCGCCTCCTGGTCGCTGCGCGAGGCGCTGGCCTCGGGTTGCGCCATCGTCGGCAGCGACACCGGGCCGGTGCAGGAGTTCATCCGGCACAACAAGAACGGGCTGCTGGTCCCGTTCCACGACCCCGAGGCGCTGGCCGACGGCGTGCTGGAGATCCTGGAGAACAGGTCGCTGTCGCAGCGCCTGCGCCGCGCCGCCCGCAAGGACGCGGAGCGCACCCTGTCGATGGGCGACTACCTGCGCAACTACGAGGCGCTGATCGGGCAGACCATCGCGGCGGCGTAGGGTCCGGCCTCCGCCAGGCGCACCGCCGGGGACTGGCAGTGAGCAGACCCTACCCGCCGGACGAGGCCCACTCCCTCAGACTGGTCGCAAAACGGAGAGCAGCGTGTCGCAGAAGGTCATCGGCCTGATCGGCGGGATGAGCTGGGAGAGCTCGGCCGAGTACTACCGGATCATCAACCAGACCGTCCGGGCCCGCCTGGGCGGCCTGCGCTCGGCCCGTTGCCTGATGTGGTCCTTCGACTTCGGGGAGATCGAGGCGTTGCAGCATGCCGGGCGCTGGGACGAAGCCGCCGCCGAGATGATCGCGGCAGCACGGCGGCTGGAACGCGGCGGCGCGGACTTCGTGGTGATCTGCACCAACACGATGCACCGCATGGCCGACGAGGTTCAGGCGGCCATCGGGCTGCCGCTGCTGCACATCGCCGACCCGACCGCGGCGCGGATCAAGGGCGCCGGACTGAACAAGGTCGGCCTGCTCGGAACGGCCTTCACCATGGAGCACGACTTCTACAAGGGGCGGCTCGCGGACCGGCATGGGCTGGACGTGCTCGTGCCGGACAACGATGACCGCGCCCTGGTGCACCGGGTGATCTACGAGGAGCTGGTCCAGGGCCGGGCGGAGCCGTCCTCGCGCCAGGCCTACCGCGAGGTGATCGCCCGGCTGGTGGAGCGCGGCGCGGAGGCCGTGATCCTGGGCTGCACGGAGATCATGCTGCTGGTGAGGCCCGAGGACAGCGCGGTGCCGCTGTTCGACACGACGGCACTCCACGCCGAGGCCGCGGTCGATCTGGCCCTGGCGGGAGCTTGACGGGCTTCAGCCGTCCGGCTGGCGAACGCGGCCCGACGCACGAACGTCGCAGGCCCGCTTCGGGTCGGATGCAGCCCGGGCCGGGTTCCGACCCCGGGGACTACGTCCCGTACGCGGCGAGCGCCTCGCGGATCACCTGTCCCGCCTCCTCCCGGCCGGCCCAGCCGGTGACCTTGACCCACTTGCCCTGTTCCAGGTCCTTGTAGCGGGTGAAGAAGTGCTCGATCACCTGCCGGGTGATCTCGGGCAGCTGCATCACCTCGTGGATCTCGGTGAACTGGGTGTGCATCTTGTCGTGCGGCACGCAGACGATCTTCTCGTCCATGCCGCTCTCGTCCTCCATCTTCAGCATGCCGATCGGGCGGGCGCGGATCACCGCCCCCGGCACCACCGGCGCCGGCGCCAGCACCAGCGCGTCGGCCGGGTCGCCGTCGGCGGCAAGCGTGCCGGGGATGAAGCCGTAGGCGGCCGGATAGGCCATCGGCGTGAACAGGAACCGGTCGACGAAGATCGCGCCGCTGTCCTTGTCGAGCTCGTACTTCACCGACGAGCCTTGCGGGATCTCGACCACCACGTTGATGTCCCAGGGGACGTCCTTGCCGGGGCTGATCTTGGACACGTCCATGGTGCGCGCTGCCTTGCCTTGCCGGGCCGAACCGTATCGGCGGCAGCCGGTCCTGCCAAGCGCCCCACCTTGCCAAAACCCGGCGTTTGCGCGATCTCATGGCCGGCCCTGTGCGCCCGTAGCTCAATGGTCAGAGCGGGCCGCTCATAACGGCTTGGTTGCGGGTTCGAGTCCTGCCGGGCGCAGGTCCGCCATCCGGCGACGCTCGCCGCGCGCCAAGCCGATCGCCCAACGAAGCCCCGGGAGCCGCGTCATGCCCGCCTACCAGTATGTCTACGTGATGAAGGACCTGACCAAGGCGTTCCCGGGCGGCCGCGAGGTGTTCAAGGGCATCACCCTGAGCTTCCTGCCGGGAGTCAAGATCGGCGTGCTCGGCGTCAACGGCGCCGGCAAGTCCACCCTGCTCAAGATCATCGCCGGGATCGAGAAGGAGTACGGCGGCGAGGCCTGGGCCGCGGAGGGCGTCACCATCGGCTACCTCGAACAGGAGCCCAAGCTCGACGAGAGCCTGACCGTCGGCGAGAACGTGGCGCTGGGCTTCGGCACCCTGAAGACGGCGGTGGACCGCTTCAACGAGATCTCCAACCGCTTCGCCGAGCCGATGGAGGAGGACGAGATGACCGCCCTCCTGGCCGAGCAGTCGGAACTGCAGGAGGAGATCGAGGCCAAGGACGGCTGGGAACTGGACCGCAAGATCGAGATCGCGCTGGGCGCGCTCGCCTGCCCGCCGGCAGAGAGCAAGGTCACCACCCTGTCCGGCGGCGAGCGCCGTCGCGTGGCGCTGTGCCGGCTGCTGCTGGAGCGCCCCGACATCCTGCTGCTCGACGAGCCGACCAACCATCTCGACGCCGAAAGCGTCGCCTGGCTGGAGCGCACGCTGCGCGACTACGAGGGCACCGTCATGGTGATCACCCATGATCGCTACTTCCTCGACAACGTCACCAACTGGATCCTGGAGATCGAGCGCGGCCGCGGCTACCCGTTCGAGGGCAACTACTCCTCCTGGCTGACGCAGAAGCGCAAGCGCCTCCAGCAGGAGGAGAAGGAGGAGAGTGCCCGCTCCCGCGCGCTGGCCGCCGAGCAGGAATGGATCGGCGCCTCGCCGAAGGCGCGCCAGGCCAAGAACAAGGCCCGGATCCAGAAGTACGAGGAGATGCTGGCGCAAAGCCACGACCGCGCCGGCGGCACCGCCGACATCGTGATCCAGCCGGGCCCGCGCCTGGGCGGCACCGTTATTCAAGCGGAGCAGCTGCGAAAGGGCTACGGCAACCGGCTGCTGATCGAGGACCTCGACTTCAAGCTGCCGCCCGGCGGCATCGTCGGCGTGATCGGGCCGAACGGCGCCGGCAAGTCCACCCTGTTCAAGATGATCATCGGCGACGACAAGCCGGACGGCGGCACGCTCAAGGTCGGCGACACGGTGAAGCTCGGCTACGTCGACCAGAGCCGCAACTCGCTCGACGACGGAAAGTCGGTCTGGGAGGAGATCTCCGGCGGCACCGACACGATCTATCTCGGCAAGCGCGCGGTGCAGAGCCGGGCCTATGTCGGCGCGTTCAACTTCAAGGGCTCGGACCAGCAGAAGAAGGTCGGCATCCTGTCCGGCGGCGAGCGCAACCGGGTGCACCTGGCCAAGATGCTCAGGCAGGAAAGCAACGTCATCCTGCTCGACGAGCCGACCAACGACCTCGACGTCGACACGCTCAGGGCGCTGGAGGACGCGCTGGGCGAGTTCGCCGGCTGTGCCGTGATCATCTCGCACGACCGCTGGTTCCTGGACCGCCTCGCCACCCACATCCTGGCCTTCGAGGGCGACAGCCACGTGGAATGGTTCGAGGGCAACTTCCAGGCCTATGAGGAGGACAAGCGGCGCCGCCTCGGCGAGCACGCCACCGACCCGAGCCGGATCAAGTACCGGCCGCTGGCGCGCTGAGCGCCGGACTTCCGGAGACCGGTGCGCGCCGCCGGACGCGCGCCCGTCCTGCCGCCATGGGCCCGACGCCATGAGCCTGCCGCCGGTCGGCCGCGTCGTCCGCACCGCGCGTCTGCTGCTGTCGCCGGTGCAGTGGCGCGACATGGACGAGATGGCGGCGCTGAAGGGCGACGCGGGCGCGTTCGGGCTGATGCTGGGCGGCGTGCGCTCGCGCGTGCAGGCGGAGGCCGAGATGGCGGACGACCTCGCCTTCTGGGCGCGTCGCGGCGTCGGCATCTTCACCGTGCGCGAGGAGAACCGGTTCCTGGGCATGACCGGGATGCACGAGCGTCCGGACGGGCGCGGCCTCAGCCTGCGCTTTGCCCTGTTCCCGTCCGCGCGCGGGCGCGGCATCGCCCGCGAGGCGGCGGGCGCGGCGCTCCGCTTCGCCCACGACGCCGGCGAGGCGCGGGTGATCGCGGTGGCGCGCGAGGACAACTTCGCCTCACGCACCACCCTTGGCGGGATCGGCATGACGGTGGCGGCCCGGTTCGAGCGCGACGGCTACCCGATGCTGGTCTACGAAAGCGTCCAGGAGGGCGTCGGGCGCTGAACCCGGACGCGCCGCTCAGGAGGCGTGCGACACCTGGCGGGTCAGGGCGGCGATCAGCGCGTCGACGCTGTTGCCGTGGCGGGCCAGGTAGCTGGTGTAGTCGTCGCGCTCGTTGATGCTGAGGCTGACGCCTTCCGCCATCACGTCCACCACCTTGGGCGAGCCGGAGGAGTCGCTGACGATCCACTGCACGTTGGTGTTCGGCTGCCCGGGGCGGCTGATCACGGTCGGCACCGAGGTGCGGCCGTCGCCCTGCGCGCTCGCACTCCCGACGGCGATGGCCACGCCCTTGTAGTCGCCGAGGTGCCCGGTGATGGAGTTCACCAGCACCTGGTGGAACAGCCCGAGGTAGCGCTGCTGCTGGTCGGGGCTGGCGGTGCGCCAGAACCGGCCCAGGCAGAAGCGGCCGATCGCGTCGACGTCGACGTCCTGGTTCAGCAGCGGCAGCACCTGCGTCTTCTTCTCCGCGGTGCTGCCCGACCCGTTGACCACGGCGGTGAGCTTGACGCTGAGCGCACGCACGAACTCGGTGTCCGACGAGGCCTGCGCGTGGGCCGCCGGCACCGGCTCGAGACCGAGCGGGGCCAGCACCGGCGTCGCCACCAGGGCAGCGGGCAGCAGCCCGGCCAGGACGAAGGTGGCCGCCGGCAGGCGGATGAGGGTCTTCAGCATGGCGATCCTGCCCCGTGTCAGTGGGAATACCAGTCCGGAACCGTCGCCCGGTGGTCGTCGCGCATCGCCTGTATCTGGGCGTTGCGGTGCTGCCGGTAGAGACTGCGTATGGTTGCGTATGGGTCTAGCGCATTCTTCTTCACCTGGTCGAGGTCGGCCAGCACCTGGGCGCGGGCGTCGATCGTGCCGATCCCGTACAGCGCCCAGTTCAGCGTGATCAGGCCATAGCCGCGCGGCACGTAGTTGAGCGGCGCCAGCCCGATGTCGATGCCGAACCCGGTGGCGTCGCGCGGGTTGGAAGGCCCCAGCAGGGGCAGGAACAGGTATGGCCCCTCGGGCAGCCCCCAGCTCGCCAGCGTCATGCCGCCATCGGCCGGGCTCGCCGGGTAGCCCCAGCCCTTGGCCACGTCCAGCACGCCGCCGACGCCGACGGTCGAGTTGATCAGGAACCGCATGAAGGTGTCGCCGGCGCGCCGCGGCTTGGTCTCGAACACGTCGTTGACCAGCACCGCGGGGCTGGCCAGGTTGGCGAGCGCGTTGTGCACCCCGGTGCGGGCCGGCTCCGGCACCGCCCACACATAGGCCTGGGCGACCGGCCGCAGGGTGTAGGCGTCGAGCGTGTCGCTGACCCGGTAGAAGAAGCGGTTGGCCGGCTCGTACGGGTCGTTGACCCGATCGTAGTCCGCCGCCGCCTCCGGATCGGTCGGCCTGGTGGCGCAGCCGGTCGCGGCCAGCGCAAGCAGGGCGGCGCAGGCGAGGCCACCGGTCCAGGCACGCGAAGATCGGCGAGAACAGTTCTCCGGACCCATCTTCTCGCCCCTCGACTCGCCGCGGTGCCGCCGCAACATCGCAGCCGGTTGCCGACCGTCCCGGAACCCGCTGGTCGACGTGTCTATCATGGCTTCGGCGCCGCGCAATGCGCGGCCGCGTCCGGAAGCCGGCGCTTGCAGGTTGCGGCGTCGGCCACCAGACTAGAAGAACATGGTCCAGCCCCACGACAACCAGCTGCTGCTGCAGCCGCTCGCCCCCGTCCGGGAGCGCTCCTCCGACACGCGGGCGGCCGAGGCGCAGGAAGCCCGGCACACGCTGCCGCCGCTGGAGCGATGGCTGACCGGGCCGCGCGTGGCCGGGCTGCCGATGCCCCGCGCCGACCGCGCGCCGCCGCTGCTGTCGTTCGAGTTCTTCCCGCCGCGCAACGAGGCGCTGGAGCAGCAGCTCTGGGCCTGCATACGGCGGCTGGAGGTGCTGCGGCCGAGCTTCGTGTCCGTCACCTACGGCGCCGGCGGCTCCACCCAGGCCCGCACCCACGACACGGTGGCGCGCCTGGTGCGCGACACCGCCCTGGTGCCGGCCGCCCACCTCACCTGCGTCGGCGCCAGCCGCGGCGAGGTGGACGACGTCGCGCGCCGCTACTGGGATTGCGGCGTGCGCCACATCGTCGCCCTGCGCGGCGACCCGGCGGTGAAGGGCGGCCGGTTCGAGGCCCACCCCGAAGGCTACGCCAGCGCCGCCGAGCTGGTCGCCGGCCTGAAGCGTGTCGCCGAGTTCGAGATCTCGGTGGCGGCCTATCCGGAGGTGCACCCCGAGGCGGCCAGCCCGGAGGCCGACCTCGACAACCTCAAGCGCAAGCTCGACGCCGGCGCCACGCGCGCGATCACCCAGCTGTTCTTCGACGCCGACACCTTTCTCCGCTTCCTCGACCGCTGCGTCGCGGTCGGCATCACCGCCCCGGTGGTGCCCGGGATCATGCCGGTGTCGAACTTCGGCCCGGCCAGGCGGTTCGCGGAATCCTGCGGAGCGCGTGTGCCGGACTGGCTGGAGCACATGTTCGCCGGCACCGAGGAGGAAGCGGAAACGCGCCGCATGATCGGCGCGGTGATCGCCGCCGAGCAGGTGCGCCTGCTGCAGGCCAACGGCGTCGACGAGTTCCACTTCTACACCCTGAACCGGCCCGACCTGACCTATGCGATCGCCCACATCCTGGGGGTCAGGCCGCAGCCGGCGGCTCCGGCGCCGCTCACGCCTGCAGGTTGAGCCGCGAGCCGGCGGGGTCGCTGCCGCTGGGATCGCTGGCGGGCGCGGTGCTGCTGGAGACGACGTTGCCGGTCGAGTCCGTGACGGTGGTGGTGACCGAGCCGTCGGCGTTGGTGGTGACGCTGGTGGTGTCGCCCGAGGAGGAGGAGCTGCTGCCCCCGGACGCGCCGGCACCGCTCGCGCTGCTGCTGCCGGAGGCGGTACCGGCCAGGCCGGCGGGAGCGCTGCCCGGGCCCGACAGCAGCGGCGAGGCGGTGGCGGAAGAGGTCAGGCCGATCGTGGCGCTCATGACGGGATCCGGCTGTTGTGAACGGTCCACCCATCCTCGCAGGCGGTGCTGAAGCGATCGTTAACGCGCGGCCGGCACCGCGGCTGGTACGGCCTGGGGCCCCTCCCAGGCCAGGTTGTGGATCAGCAGCGCCACCAGCCCGGACCACCCGGTCTGGTGCGAGGCGCCGACGCCGCGCCCGGTATCGCCGTCGTAGTACTCGTAGAACAGCACGAGGTCGCGGAAATGCGGGTCGTCCTGCAGCAGCGCCGCGCTCCCGTGCACCCGGCGCCGGCCGTCCGGCCCGCGCGTGAACAGCCCGACCAGGCGCCGCGACAGCTCGGCCGCCACCTCGCCCAGGGTCATCTGCCGGTCCGAGCCGGTCGGGCAGGCGATGCGGTAGGTGTCGCCGTAGTAGCGATGGAGGCGGAGCAGGCTCTCGATCAGCAGGTAGTTGACCGGCATCCAGACCGGGCCGCGCCAGTTCGAGTTGCCGCCGAACAGGCGCGAGCGGCTTTCCGCCGGCCAGTACGGCAGCTCGAAGCTCTGCCCGTGCCACCCGAAGCGGTAGGGTGCCGCCTCGTGCACCTTGGACACCGCCCGTATGCCGCCGACCGACAGGAACTCGCCCTCGTCCAGCATGCGGCTGAGCGTGCGGGTCATGCGGTGGGTGCGAAGCAGCGCCAGCAGGGCGGTGTCGTCCTGCCCGACCCGCTCCCAGGACGAGACCAGCTCGGCCAGCTGCGGACGGTGCTCGAGGAACCAGCGCATGCGCGCCGAGAACGACGGCAGCCGGGCCAGCTCGTCGTGTCGCAGGATCGTCACCGCGTAGAGCGGGATCAGCCCGACCATGGATCGCGCGCGCAGGGGCACGCGCTCGCCGTCCGGCAGGGTCAGGGTGTCGTAGAAGAACCCGTCCTGCTCGTCCCACAGCGCGTTGCCTTCCGCGCCGGCGATGATGAGGAAGTGCTCGAAGAACTTGGTGGCGACGTCCTCGTATGCCGGGTCGGCGAGCGCCAGCTCGATGGAGATGTGCAGCATCGCCAGCGCGTACATCGCCATCCAGGCGGTGCCGTCCGACTGAGACAGCGTGCCGCCGGTTGGCAGCGGCGCCGAGCGGTCGAAGATGGCGATGTTGTCCAGCCCGAGGAAGCCGCCCTGGAAGATGTTGCGTCCCTGCTCGTCCTTGCGGTTCACCCACCAGGTGAAGTTCATCGACAGCTTGTTGAACACGCGCTTGAGGAAGTCGTGGTCGGACCGCCCGTTCAGGGTGCGGTCGGTCTCGAACACCCGCCACGCCGCCCAGGCGTGCAGCGGCGGGTTGGCGTCGCCGAACGACCACTCGTACGCCGGCAGGGCGGCGTTCGGGTGCATGGCGCCGGCCTCGGTCAGCACCAGCACCTGCCCCTTGGCGAAGTCCGGATCGACCAGCGCCAGCACCACCGTGTGCAGCGCCAGGTCCCAGGAGGCGAACCAGGGGTATTCCCACTTGTCCGGCATGGAGATGATGTCGGCCATGTTCAGGCCGCGCCAGTCGGCGTTGCGCCCGCCGGCGCGCCCGGCCGGCGGCGGCGGCTCGGCCGGGTCGCCGTCGAGCCAGCGCTGCACGTCGTAGCGGTAGTACTGCTTCGACCACAGCATGCCGGCCAGGGCCTGGCGCTGCACCAGCCGCGCGTCCGCATCCGTGATCCGCTGCTGCAGGGCGTCGTAGAAGGCGTCCGCCTCGTCGATGCGGGCGGCGAACACCGCGTCGAAGTCCGCGAACGGGTCGGCGTCCGCGTCGCCCGCGCGCAGGCGCAGGCGTACCACGCGCTCGGCGCCGGCCGGGATCTCCAGCCGGTGCAGCGCCGCGCATTTGGTGCCGGTGCGCGCCGGGTTCACCGCCGTCGCATGGCCGCCCACGACGAAGTCGTTGATGCCGTCCTTGAAGAAGCCCGATGCCGTCCTGCCGTAGAGCCGGCCCGCGTTGGTGTCGTTGTCGCAGAACAGCAGGACGGCGTCCGGCTCGACGGACAGACGCATGTCCGCCATCCCGTCCTGCCGCGCCAGCACGGCGCTGTCGGACAGCGCACGCAGCACCGGCCGGGCGACGCCGGTGGTCCAGGACCAGCGGTTGCGCGCCCAGAGCTGCGGCAGCAGGCACAGCGGCGCCGGGTCGGGACCGCGGTTGGCCACGCGCACCCGCATCAGGATGTCGTCGGGCGCCGCCTTGGCGTACTCGACGAACACGTCGAAGTAGCGGTTCGCGTCCAGGATGCCGGTGTCGACCAGCTCGTACTCGGGCTGGTCCTGGCCGCGTCGGCCGTTCTCCTGCACCAGGTCGGCATAGGGGTAGGGGCCTTGCGGATACTTGTAGAGCATCCGCGCGTAGGAGTGGGTCGGCGTGCTGTCGAGGTGGTAGTAGAGCTCCTTGACGTCCTCGCCGTGGTTGCCCTCCCCGTTGGTCAGGCCGAACAGCCGCTCCTTCAGGATCGGGTCGCGGCCGTTCCACAGCGCCACCCCCAGGCACCAGCGCAGCTGGCGCTCGCCGAACCCGGCGATCGCGTCCTCGCCCCAGCGATAGGCGCGGCTCCTGGCGTGGTCGTGCGGCAGGTAGTCCCAGGCGTCGCCGCCGGCGCTGTAGTCCTCGCGCACCGTGCCCCATTGCCGGTCGCTGAGGTACGGGCCCCAGTCCTTCCAGGCGCCGTCGGCACGGCAGCCGAGCAGGCGCCGGCCCTCGACGGTGGCGAAGGTGTCCGGCCGGTCGACCGGCTGACGGGTGTCGCTCATCGGGGCTCGGCGAGCCGCGCCACCGCCTCGATCCGGGCGCGTGTGCCGCGGTCGGCGCGTCCGGTGACCGCTTCCGGCCGCCAGTGCCTTTGGAACGCCGTCAGCGCGATCCCCAGCGCCTCGTCCATGCCACCCTCCCCGATGATGTCGTAGCCGATCCGGGCCAGGGCCCGTCGCACCGGCGCAAGGTCGCCCGCGTCCTCCGCCGTGTCGAGATCCGGCACCTCCTGCGGATACAGCCCGATCCCCGCCCGTGCCAGCCGGGCCCAGGGAAACAGCTCGCCCGGGTCCTGCTTGCGGTCGGGCGCGATGTCGCTGTGGCCGACCACGTTGATCGCCGGGATCGGGTGGCGCCCGAGGATCGCTAGGCAGAGCGACTCGACCGCCTCGACCTGCGCGTCCGGGAACGGCCGGTAGCCCCATTCGTGGCCGGGGTTGACGATCTCGATGCCGACCGAGCTGTCGTTCAGCATGCGCCGGCCGCGCCAGAACGACACCCCCGCATGCGCGGCACGCAGGTGCTCGGGCACCAGACGCACGATACGGCCGTCCTCCTCGACCACGTAGTGCGAGGACACCTGCGCCTGCGGGTCGCACAGCCGCTCGATCGCCGCCCCGCCGCTCCGCATGCCGGTGTAGTGCAGCACCAGCGTGTCGACGACCGAGCCCGGCTCCCGCGCGCGGCAGTTCGGGCTCGGATGCTCGACGATGGTGCGGTCCATGCGCCTAGAGGCCCCGGTCGCGCTTGATGCGGTCCCAGGCGGCGTTGACCCGGGCCACCCGCTCGGCGCCGACGGCGATCTCCGCCGCCTTGGCGCCGCGGGCGGCCAGCGAATCGGGATGGGTTTCGCGCATCAGGCGGCGCCAGGTGGCGCGTATCTCGTCGTCGCTGGCGTTGCGACGGACGCCGAGCACGGAATACGCGTCCGGCTCGTCGGCGGAGGGCCGCGCGGCGCCGTTCTCGGCCCGGTCCCAGGCGCCGTGCCCGAGCCCGAACAGGGCATGCACGCGGCCGAGGAAGTCGAGCTCCGGCCGGGTCAGCGCCCCGTCGGAGCGGGCGATGGCGAACAGGGCGGCCAGCACCTCCTCCAGCACGGCGGTCCGGTCGGCATAGGCGCGGCCGAGCTCCTCGGCAAAGGGGGCGTAGTCGTCGGTGCGGGTGCGCGCCTGGTCGAACAGGCGGCCGATCTCGGCGGTGGACTCGGTGGGAATGCGGAACGAGCGCTTGAAGCTGTCGATCTCCTGGCGGTTTACCGGCCCGTCGCACTTGGCGAGCTTGGCCGACAGCACCACCACCACGATGGCGAACAGCTGGTCGCGCTTGCCGGCGACCGCCGCCATCTTCACCGCCAGACGCAGCGCCGCCCCGTTCGGGTCGGCCGCGCGCTGCCCCTTGTCCGCCCGGGGCTCGCTGCCGAGAAAGCCGGTGCCGCCCCAGTTGCCCCAGGTGCCGGCGGGCGGGTCCAGCAGCGCGCCGCGATCCGCGGCATGGCCGAGTGCGGTGCCCAGCACGGCGCCGATCGGGCCGCCCATCGCGAAGCCCGTCACGCCGCCGAACAGCTTGCCCCAGATCGCCATGGTCATGCCTGTATCACAAGCCCGGACTCGAGCGGGCCCCCGTTTCAGCGGGAAACACGTTCAACGGGAAACATGGGCAGGGTTTGCCTGGGGCTCCTTGTCGGCCGCCCGGCGATGGAGGCGGGAAGCGGCTCGGCTGCGTGGCGTGGTCGCATTCCTTCTCCTTCAGCGGGCCCGGGGACGGTCGTTGCAGACGGTGTGGGCGAGGCGGAGCAGGCGGGTGGCGCTCTGCGGCAGGCCGGCGCGGTGCGCGTCCTCGGCCAGCGACAGCAGCTGGTGCGACAGCAGCAGCGGGCTGACGGTCTCGGTGCGGGCGTCGGACGGGTGGGTGCTGGTGGCGTGCATCGGAGTTCTTCCTCGGGTCAGGCGCCGTGTTGGCGTCGAGCAGGAGATTGCCGGCCAATGGTTAACGGGTTGTGAACACCGTTCAGGCCCGAACGATTTTTCTCAGGCGCGTCCCGACAGCGCCAGCACGCGGAGCGCGGAAGCCAGGCTGCGGGCGGGATCCCGGCTCGAATCCGCCGCCTCCACCAGGGCGATCAGGCTCTGGCCGCGCCCGGCTGCGAGCGACTCCAGGGCGGTCCAGAACTCCGGCTCCAGCGCCACGCTGGTGCGGTGGCCGGACAGGGACAGGCTGCGCTTGAGCATCGCGCCGCGGCCGGGCGGGCGCGTCACCGCGGCGCCGCCAGTCGCGCGCAGGCCCAGGCGGCGGCCTCGGCCACCACCGGGTCCGGGTCGCCGAGGAGGTCCTGCGCCGCCGGCAGCAGCGACCGTTCGCCCGAGTTGCCGATCGCGATCAGCACGTTGCGCACGAAGCGGTCGCGGCCGATGCGCTTGACCGCCGAGCCGGCGAACAGGGTGCGGACGGCCGCATCGTCGAGCCGGACCAGCTCGCCCAGGTGCGGCGCGCGCAGGTC
>CALMVN010000273.1:26294-68206 GCA_937873225.1 uncultured Acetobacteraceae bacterium | reverse complement strand
CTTGCGGAACAGCTCGCGGAAGGCGCCGTCGTCCAGGGCGGCGAGGTCGGCGAGCGAGGGCCCGCGCAGGGCCTCGCGGGCGTGCAGGGCGCTTTCCTGGGCCGTGCGGGCGAACTTGTTCCAGGGGCAGACGGCCAGGCAGTCGTCGCAGCCGTAGATCCGGTTGCCGATGGCGGTGCGGAACTCGTCCGGGATCGGGCCCGGATGCTCGATGGTCAGGTAGGAGATGCAGCGCCGGGCGTCGAGCCGGTACGGCGCCGGAAAGGCGTCGGTCGGGCAGGCCTCGAGGCAGCGCGTGCAGGAGCCGCAGCCGCCGGCGCGCGGCTCGGACGGCGGCAGGGGGAGCGTGGTGTAGACCTCGCCCAGGAACAGCCATGAACCATGTTCACGGGACACGAGGTTGGTGTGCTTGCCCTGCCAGCCGAGCCGGGCGCGCGCGGCGAGCGGCTTCTCCATCACCGGCGCGGTGTCGACGAACACCTTGACCTCGGGGCCGTCGGCGGCGGCCTGCTTCACCACGAACTGCGCCAGGTGCTTGAGCATGCCCTTCATGACGTCGTGGTAGTCGCGGTGCCGGGCATACACCGAGATGCCGCCGCGGTCGGGCCGGTCCTGGATGTGCCGCGGGTCCTCGCCCGGCGCGTAGCTCAGGCCCAGCGCCAGCACGCTGCGCGCTTCGGGCCACAGCGCCTGGGGATGGCTGCGCGCATCGGCGCGCTCGGCGAGCCAACCCATCTCGCCGTGGTGGCCGCTGGCGAGGAAGTCGGCCAGACGGGTGCGCGCTTCCGGGCCGAGGGTGGCGTCGCACACCCCGAACGCGTCGAAGCCGAGGGAAAAGGCATGGTCGCGGATCCGGTCGCGCAGCGCCGCGGCGTTCACGTCGGGTCGCCCGCCGCCCAGCCGGTGCGCAGGGCCTCCGCGTGGGCCGCCAGCCGGCCGGCCACGATCGCCGCGCGCAGGCTCCGCATCAGGTGCTGGTAGTAGTGGAGGTTGTGCCAGGTCAGCAGCATCGGACCCAGGATCTCGTCCGCCCGGAACAGGTGATGCAGGTAGGCACGGCTGTGCCGGGCGCAGGCCGGGCAGGAACAGCCGGGCTCCACCGGTCGGGGATCGCTGGCGTGCCGGGCGTTGCGCAGGTTCAGGATGCCCAGGCCGGTATAGGCGCGCGCGGTGCGGCCGGCGCGGGTCGGCATCACGCAGTCGAACATGTCGAGGCCGCGCGTCACCGCGCCCAGCAGGTCGTCCGGGGTGCCGACGCCCATCAGGTAGCGCGGCCGGTCGGCGGGCAGCAGCGGCACGGTGGCGTCCAGGGTCGAGAACATCAGCGCCTGGCCTTCGCCCACGGCGAGGCCGCCGACCGCATAGCCCTCGAAGCCGATCTCCCGCAGCGCGCGCACGCTTTCCGCGCGCAGGTCCGGCTCGACGCCACCCTGCACGATGCCGAACTGGGCATAGCCGTCGCGGGGCACGAAGGCGTCGCGCGAGCGGGCGGCCCAGCGCATCGACAGCCGCATGGAGGCGGCGATCGCGTCGGTGCTGGCGGGCAGGGCAGGGCACTCGTCGAAGCACAGGGTGATCGTGGAATCCAGCGCGTGCTGGATCGCCGTCGAGCGCTCCGGGGTCAGGCGGTGCGTGGTGCCGTCCAGGTGCGAGCGGAAGGTGACGCCGTCACCATCCAGCTTGCGCAGGTGCCCCAGCGACATGACCTGGAACCCGCCGGAATCGGTCAGGATCGGGCCGGGCCAGTCCATGAACCGGTGCAGCCCGCCCAGCGCCTGCACCCGCTCGGCCCCCGGCCGGAGCATCAGGTGGTAGGTGTTGCCGAGCACGATGCCGGCGCCGGTCGATCGCACCGCATCGGCGGTCATCGCCTTGACCGTGCCGGCGGTGCCGACCGGCATGAAGGTCGGCGTCGGCACCGTGCCGTGCGCGGTGTGCAGGTGTCCGGCGCGGGCGGCGCCGTCGCGCGCCTCGGCGGTCCAGGAGAAGCCCGTCACGCGTCCCGCTCCAGCAGGCAGGCGTCGCCGTAGGAATAGAAGCGGTAGCCGGACGCGATCGCGTGCGCATACGCGTCCAGCATCCGGTCCCGTCCGGAAAAGGCGCAGACCAGCATGAACAGGGTCGAGCGCGGCAGGTGGAAGTTGGTCAGCAGCAGGTCGGCGCCGCGGACCCGGTGGCCGGGCCTGATGAACAGGCTGGTCTCGCCGTCAAAGGCGCGCACCGTGCCGTCGGCATCGGCGGCGGTTTCCAGCAGGCGCAGCGACGTGGTGCCGACCGCGACGATCCGGCCGCCGCTGGCGCGGGTCTCGTTGATCGCGTTTGCCGCCGCCCGGCTCACGATGCCCCGTTCGGGATGCATCCGGTGCGCGTCCACCGTTTCCTCGCGCATCGGCAGGAAGGTGCCGGCGCCGACATGCAGCGTCACCGTGACGTGGCCGACGCCGCGCGCCCGCGCCGCGTCGAGCAGCGCCGGGGTGAAGTGCAGCCCGGCGGTGGGGGCGGCGACGGCGCCGTCATGCGCCGCGAACACGGTCTGGTAGTCGGCTTGGTCTGCTACGGTGGGCCCGTCCGGCCGGTCTATGTAGGGCGGCAGCGCCAGGGCGGCGGCGGTGCGCAGGAAGCGGTCGAACGCGTCGCCCGCGGCATCGAAGCGCAGCACCGCGCCGCCGCCCCCTTCGCGGTCGAGCACGCGCGCGGACACCGTCGTGCCGGGAAAGCGCAGCACGTCGCCGTCATGGAGGCGGCGGGCGTTGCGGACCAGCACGTGCCAGCTCCCGTCGGGCAGGATCCGGTCCAGGGTGATGCCGATCCGGGCCTCGCCACGCAGCGCCTCGAGCCGGGCCGGGATCACCCGGGTGTCGTTGGCCACCAGGAGGTCGCCGGCGCGCAGCAGGGCGGGCAGTTCGGCCACCACCCGGTCGGTGCTCCAGTCCCGGCGCACCTCCAGCAGGCGGGCGCTCTCGCGCGGACGCGCCGGTTCCTGCGCGATCCGCTCCGACGGCAGGGCGAAGTCGTAGTCCGAGGCGAGCAGGGTCATGGCCGGCACGATCTAGGTCCTCCCCGCCGGGCGGGCCAGCCCCCTTGCACCACCTCCTCAACCTATCCGGGTATCTGGCGGAAACGAACGTCTTGTGGTCTGAACCGGCCCATGGACATGGCGCTCCGTCGAAGCCCGCCGCTGTGGAGAAGCTTTCTCGCCTTTCTCGGGCCGATGATGCTGAGCAACGTGCTGCAGGCGGCCTCGGGAACCGTCAGCAACATCTATCTCGGCCAGATGATCGGCATCGACGCCATGGCCGCGGCCAGCGTGTTCTTTCCGGTGATCTTCTTCCTGGTCTCCCTGGTGATCGGCATGGGGGTCGGCGCCTCGGTGCTGATCGGCCAGGCCTGGGGTGCCGGGAACGTCGCCCAGGTGCGCCGGGTGGCGGCCTCCACCACCGTCGCGGTGCTGGCCTGCGGCGTGCTGGTGTCGCTGCTGCTGACGCCGCTGGCGCGGCCGCTGCTCCAGGCGATCGGCACGCCGGCGCGCGTGCTGCCGGGCGCGGTGGCCTATGCCACGGTGATGCTGGGCTTCATGCCGGTGTTCTTCGCCTTCCTGCTGATGACCGTGCTGCTGCGCGGCGTCGGCGACACCGTGACCCCGCTCCGGGCGCTGGCGATCGCGCTCGGGGTGTCGATGACCGTGACGCCGGCGCTGATCCGCGGCTGGCTGGGCCTGCCGCGACTGGGCGTGGCCGCCGCCGCCTGGGGTGCCGTGACCGCGTGGACGGTCGGCGGGGCCTGGCTCTGCTGGTTCCTGCGCCGTCAGGGCAGCCCGATGGCGCCGGACCGGCGCTTCTGGCGCGCGATGCGCCCGGACTGGCGGATCCTGGACCGGGTGCTCCGGCTCGGCGTGCCGTCGGCGGTGCAGATGGTGGCGATGGCGCTGGCGGAGATGGTGCTGCTGGGGCTGGTCAACCGGTTCGGACCGGGCGCGACGGCGGCCTACGGCGCGGTCAACCAGGTCATGGCCTACGTGCAGTTCCCCGCCATGTCGGTCGGCATCACGGTGAGCATCCTGAGCGCGCAGGCGATCGGCGCCGGCCGGACCGCGCGGCTGCCGTCGATCCTGCGCACCGGGATGCTGCTGAACCTCGTGATCACCGGGACGCTGGTGGCGATCGCCACCCTGTTCTCGCGCCGCCTGGTGGAACTGTTCATCGCCAGCCGCCCGGTGGTCGGCATGACGGAGACGCTGCTGCACATCGTGCTGTGGAGCGTGGTGGTGAGCGGGATCAACGGCATCCTGTCCGGACAGATGCGCGCCAGCGGCGTGGTGCTGGTGCCCACCCTGATCCTGGTGCTGTCGATCGCGCTGGTGGAGGTGCCGGTGGCCTGGGACCTGAGCCGCCTGCTCGGCCTCGACGGGGTGTGGATCGCCTATCCGACCGCCACGGTGGTGATGGCGCTGGCATACAGCGCCTATTTCCGGCTGGTGTGGCGTCACAAGCCGATCCTGCGGCTCGCCTGACGCGTCCCCGAACCCCTGGTCAGACGGGGTGCGATGGGTCAGAACCGGATCGTGTCGGGGTTTCCGGGAATGAAGGCTGGATCGGCGGGACCCGTGGAGGTCCAGGCCCGTGGGAATGGGCGCCGGGCGCGGTTCTGCACCGGCTCGATCATGCGCCACACCGCGGTGATGGCCGGCACCGGCGCGGTCGGGCTGATCGCGGTGTTCGCGGTGGACCTGCTCAACCTGTTCTACATCTCCCGCCTCGGCGACCGCGGGCTGACCGCGGCGATCGGCTTCACGGGAGCCGTCGGCATGCTGCAGCTCGCGGTGTCCATCGGCATGTCGATCGGGCTCGGCGCGGTGGTGTCCCGGCTGATCGGCGCCAACCGGTTCGAGGAGGCGGGACGCGTGGCGTCCTCCGCCCTGCTGGTGATGGGGGCGGTGATGCTGCTGATCGGCCTGCTGACCGTGCTGCTGCTCCGCCCGATCCTCCTCGGGCTCGGCGCCAGCGGCGGCACCTTCCACGCGGTGGCGGACTACGTGCGCATCGTCTCGCCCTGCCTGCCGCTGATCACGCTGGGCATGGGGTTCTCCTCCCTGCTGCGTGCGCTGGGCGACGCGCGCCGCTCCATGACGGTGACGCTGTGGGGGGCGGCGGTGACCGCCTGCCTCGACCCGCTGCTGATCCTGGGGGTCGTCACCGGGCTGCACCTGGGGCTGGTCGGGGCGGCGATCTCCACCGTGGCCTCGCGCGGCACCGCGGCGCTGCTGGGCTATCTCGGCGTGCGGCGGCACGGGCTGCTGCACCGGCCGATGGCCTCCCGGCTGCTGCCGGACGCCAGGCGGGTGGGCGTGGTGGCGATGCCGGCGATCCTCACCAACCTCGCCACCCCTGTAGGGGCGGCCTACACCACCCACGTCCTGGCCCGGTTCGGCCTGCAGGCGGTGGCCGGCCAGGCGACGATCGACCGCATCACGCCGGTCGCGTTCGCCTTCATCTATGCGCTGACCGGCTCGGTCGGGCCGATCATGGCGCAGAACCTCGGGGCCGGCCTGTGCAGCCGGGTGCGGGACACGCTGCGCGCCTCGCTGCTGCTGGTGCTGGGCTGCGTGCTCCTGATGTGGGCGCTGCTGGCAGCGCTGCAGGACCAGGTGGTGGTCCTGTTCTCCGCCACCGGCACCGCGGCCGTGCTGATCCACCTGTTCTGCTCGCTGACGGTGGCGGGCTTCCTGTGGGTGGGCGCGCTGTTCGTGGCCAACGCCGCGTTCAACAACCTCGGCCACCCGCTGCTGTCCACCGCCTTCAACTGGGGGCGGGCGACGCTGGGCACGATCCCGTTCGTGACGCTGGGCACCCGCTACGGCCCGGTCGGCGTGCTGCTGGGCCAGGCGGCGGGCGGGATGGTGTTCGGCACGCTCGCGGTGGTCACCGCCTTTGCGGTCACCCGCCGGCTGCAACCCGAGCAGGCCGGGCCGGGGGTGGCGATGGACGTGCCGGGCGGCACGGCCAAGGCGGCGATGGCGGAGCTGTCGGAGCTGGAGAACGCCGCGCCGGGTCCTGGCGAACGCTAGGCCTTTCAAGGATACCCCAACGGCGGGAGGGTCGACCTGCATAGGCCCGGGCCCTGCCCAGGGCCCCCCAAAAGGCAGGGGCCCGTTGGGAACCCGCAAACAACACTGATGGGGCTTCCGGCCCCAGCGGACCGAGCTGCGACGCAGATCGATGGGCGGAGCCCTGCGGCTTGCTCGCCTGCCGGTCAAACCCCGACGCCGCCGGGATCATCCCTGGAAGTCGCGTGCGAACTTCAGGGGCAGGACACTGGCGGGTCAGGCCCCGTCCGGCAGGTCGAACGGTTGGGCGCGGTCGCCGGCCAGCAGCCCCTGGCAGTGCTGGGCGAAGCGCCAGGCCTCGCCCGGCCGCTCCCGTCGCAGCGACCAGATCACGTCGAAGCAGCGCTTCGGCCAGCGCCACCGGTCGGGAAGCTCCGGCAGGCGCTGCGGAGCGGCCACCGCGCGGGCCAGCGCCGGCAGCCCCTGGTGCTGCCAGCACACCAGGACGATCCCGGCCTGTGCCGACAGCGCTTCCCCGAACGCGTCCTCCTGGTGCAGCGCCCAGCGGAGGTCCACGACCTGTCCCAGCTTCGCCGCCAGCGGCAGCACCGTCTGTTCCGGCCGCCTGCTGTGGCCGCCGCCCTTGCGGAACGCCGAGGCGTGGATCCGGTCCGGCCGCGGCAGGCGCGGCGCCGGCGCGTCCGGCCCTGCCAGCGGACCGCGCGGCGCCAGCAGCGTCGCGAGCCCGCCGGCGCGCTGCCAGCCGCGGACCGTGAGCGACTTCGCGTCCGGCCGGCCGTCGGGTCCGAGCCCGACGGTCTCGCCGCCCTCGCCGGGCTTTTCCGCGTGGCGGAGCAGCAGGATCTCGGTGGCGGCCGTACGGTTCCCGTTCATGTCCCGCATGATGCCGGTCGGCGTCCGGCGCGTCATCCGCCGGTGCGGGACGTGCCCGGCAGGCCGCGGCAATGCCGGGTTGGCGGAACACGTCGCCTTGGCCCTAGTCTCGGTGCCGCGAGGCCCGACGATGGGGCTCGACCCGTCGCGAGCCCGTTCATGACCGCCCTGCCCATCAGCACCCTGCAGCCGATCGAGGATCATGGCCTGGTCGGCGACCTCCGCACCGCGGCCCTGGTCGCGCGCGACGGCGCGGTGACGTTCCTGTGCCTGCCCGAGTTCGACAGCCCCACCGTGTTCGCCTCCCTGCTCGACCCGGCCGGCGGCACCTTCCGCATCATCCCCAGGCAGGACGGGCTGCGCACCTCGCAGATGTACCTGCCGGACACCAACATCCTCCTCACCCGCTTCATGTCGGAGAACGGCATCGCCGAGCTGACCGACCTGATGCCGGTGCACGGCTCGGACGGGCCGCAGCGGCTGCAGCGGCGCGTCCGGGTGATACGCGGCGGGTTCGACTTCGACATGGTCTGCGCGCCGCGCTTCGACTACGGGCGCCGTCCGCACGCGATCGAGGCCGACGGCACCTTCGTGCCGGAGGACGGCAGCCTGCGGCTGCGGCTGCGCGCCACCGTGCCGCTGCGCGCGCAGGACGGAAACCTTCACGCCGAGTTCCACCTCGACCACGACGGCGAGGCCTGCTTCTTCCTGGAGGTGAACCCGGACGGGCCGGCGGGAACGGCGGACTGCGCCGAGGCGGACAGCGCCTTTGCCGCCACGCTGGCCTTCTGGCACCGCTGGGTCGAACGGTCGCACTATGCCGGCCGCTGGCGCGAGGTGGTGACGCGCTCGGCGCTGGTGCTCAAGCTGCTCACCTCGGCGGTGCACGGCGCCCCCGTCGCCGCCGCCACGTTCGGTCTGCCGGAAGAGTTCGGCGGCGAGCGCAACTGGGACTACCGCTACGTCTGGATCCGCGACGCGTCGTTCGCGATGTACGCGTTCATCCGCCTTGGCCTGGTCGACGAAGCCGAAGCGTTCGTGGACTGGATCGGCGCACGCGCCCGCCATTGCGGCAAGGACGAGCGGCTGCACGTCGCCTATTCGCTCGGCGGCGAAAGCGAGCTGCCGGAGCAGACGCTGGACCATTGGGAAGGGCACAGGCAATCCCGTCCGGTGCTGATCGGCAACGCCGCGGCCAAGCAGTTCCAGCTCGACATCTATGGCGAGCTGATGGACTCGGTGTATCTCGCCAACAAGTACGGCCGCTCCTCCTCCTACGAGGACTGGCGCGGCATCGTCGACATGGTCGCGTGGCTGGGCTCGAACTGGCGCAGGCCGGATGCCGGGATCTGGGAAGGACGCGGCGAGATGCGGTTGTTCCTGCATTCCCGGGTGATGTGCTGGGTGGCGGTGGACCGCGCCATACGGCTGGCGCAGAAGCGCTCGCTTCCGGCGCCGCTTCCCGACTGGAACGCGCTGCGCCTGGAGATCCACGCCTCCATCCACGAGGAGTTCTGGCGCGAGGACCTGCAGAGCTTCGTGTCCTATCCCGGGGCGGACGCGCCGGACGGGTCCATGCTGCTGATGCCGCTGGTGCGGTTCGTCTCGCCCTGCGACCCGCGCTGGATCGGCACCATGGCGCTGGTGCAGCGCACGCTGGTGGAGGACGCGCTGGTGTTCCGTCGCACCGCCGGGGACCGGGTGCTGGACGGGCTGCGCGGCGAGGAGGGCTCGTTCCTGGCCTGCTCGTTCTGGTACGTCGAGTGCCTGGCGCGCATGGGCCGGGTGGTCGAGGCGCGGCTGCTGTTCGAGAAGCTGCTGGGCTACGCCAACCCGCTCGGGCTGTATGCCGAGGAGCTGTCGCCGACCGGGCGGCACCAGGGCAACTATCCGCAGGCGCTCACCCACCTGGCCCTGATCAGCGCCGCCTCCTATCTCGACCGCGCCCTGGGCCGGAACCGGGCGACGCCCTGGTCCTGAAGGGGTCGTCCGCCGCCTGCCGACGGATAAAGCCTTTCTTTACCGGTCGCGGCCTTCACTGTTCCGGTCCGTAGCGCCGGAGACCGTCGTGCTTTCAAACCTTGCCATACGCACCAAGATCGTCGGCGGCTTCGCGGCCGTGCTGGTCTGCACCATCGGGCTCGGCCTGTTCGCCCTGCAGCGGCTCGGCGCGATGGACCACACCGCCGCCGCCATGCGCAGCATCACCCTGCCGAGGACGCATGGCCTGGACGACATCGCCTACCAGACCATGCGCTACCGGCAGCTGGAAGCCGACGCCGCGCTGGCACCCGATCCGGACGCGCGGCACGGCGACGAGGCGGCGCTGGCGCGTGCCGGCGAGGCGGCGGACAAGGCGTTCGCCGCCTATGACCGGCTGGTCCGGCAGGACGGGGAACGCGTGCGGGTGGCGGGGATGCGTCGCGCCTGGACCGGCTATGCGGAACAGGACGGGAAGTACTTCAGCGCCCTGCACGCGAGCGACGTGGACGGCGCCGTCGGCCTGTATCGCGGCGACATGCAGCACGGCTTCATGCTGTTCCAGGGCGCGCTTCACGCCGAGATGGCGCAGAACGCCGCCGCCGCCGCGTCGGCGTCGAGGCACGGGAGCAAGGTCCATGCCTCCGCACGCTGCTGGATCCTGGTCGCCATCGGCCTGGCGGCACTGCTCTGCGCCCTGGCCGGCTGGAGCCTGGTGCGCGGCGTCGCGGTCCCGCTGGTGGCGATGACGGCGGCGATGCGCCGCCTCGCCGGCCACGACATGGCGACGGCCATTCCCCATGCCGGGCGCGGCGACGAGATCGGCGGGATGGCGTCGGCGCTGCAGGTGTTCAAGGACGACATGGAGAAGGCCGACCGGCTTGCAGCGGAGAAGGATGCCGAGCGCCTTGCGCGCGAACGGCGCAACGCGCGGATCGAGAGCCTCGTCGGCGCCTTCGAGCAGCAGATCGGCCGCACGGTGTCTGTGCTCGCCGCCGCCTCGACCGAGATGGAGGCCACCGCCTCCTCCATGACCGGGAACGCCGCGCACACCGAAGCCCAGGTGGTCGCCGTGGCACGGGCCGCGGAAGAATCCGGCAGCGGCGTGCAGACGGTTGCCGCCGCCTCGGGCGAGCTGGCCGCCTCCATCAACGAGATCAACCGCCAGGTGATCTCCTCGACCGGCCTCACCAGGGAGGCGGTCGGCAGCGTGCGGCGCACCGACGACACGGTGCGGGCGCTGTCGGAAAGTGCCGCGCGGATCGGCAAGGTGGTGGAGCTGATCACCAGCATCGCCAGCCAGACCAACCTGCTGGCGCTGAACGCGACCATAGAGGCGGCACGCGCGGGGGATGCCGGCAAGGGCTTCGCGGTGGTGGCGTCGGAGGTGAAGAGCCTGGCGCAGCAGACCGCGCGCGCCACCGACGAGATCGCCGCCCAGATCGCCCAGGTGCAGCAGGCGAGCAGCGGCGCGGTGGAGGCGATCCGCGAGATCGGCGGGCTGATCGAGGAGGTCGGTGCCATCACCAGCGCGATCGCCGCCGCGGTGGAGCAGCAGGGGGCTGCCACGGCCGAGATCGCCCGCAACGTGCAGCAGACCGCCGCCAGCACGCGGGTCGTGAGCAGCAACATCTCGGGCGTCAGCCGGGCGGCCAACGACACCGGCACCGCCGCGACCGAGGTGCTGGGCGCCGCCGGCGACCTGTCGCGTCAGGCGGAGAACCTGTCCGCGGAGGTGGGCCGGTTCATCGCCTCGATCAGGACGGCCTGACCCCGCCCCGGCGGGAGGATCAAGCGTTCAACCCTGGTAGGACGCGATCTCGATCAGGTTGCCGTCGGGGTCCAGGCAGTACACCGAGGTGATCGGCCCCAGCGCGCCGAGCCGCGTCACCGGGCCCTCCGTCACGGCCACGCCGCACTGGCCGAGGTGCTCGACCACGTCGTCGCTCTCGACCGCGGTGACGAAGCACAGGTCCTGGCTGCCCGGCAGCGCGTCGGCGGCGGTGGTCCAGCCCTCGGCGCCGTAGGGGCGCAGGTTGATCTTCTGGCCGCCGTACTTGAGCGCGCAGCGGCGGTTGCGGCCGTACTCCTCGTGCTCCATGCCGAGCACGCGCTGGTACCAGGACGAGGTCTTCTCCACGTCCCTGCAGGTGATCACCAGGTGGTCGAGCCGGTCGACGGTGAAGCGCATGGAACCGTCCTGCTCAGGTGAGGCCGTCGTAGAAGTCGTGGCCCTTGTCGTCGATCACGATGAAGGCGGGGAAATTCTCCACCTCGATCCGCCACACCGCTTCCATGCCGAGCTCCGGGTACTCCAGCAGCTCGACCTTGCGTATGCAGTCCTGCGCCAGCCGCGCCGCCGGGCCGCCGACCGAGCCGAGATAGAAGCCGCCATGCTTGTGGCAGGCGTCCCGGACCGCGCGCGAGCGGTTGCCCTTGGCCAGCATCACGAACGAGCCGCCGGCTGCCTGCAGCATGTCGACGTAGCTGTCCATGCGGCCGGCGGTGGTGGGGCCGAACGAGCCGGTGGGCATTCCGTCTGGGGTCTTGGCCGGGCCGGCATAGTACACCGGGTGGTTGCGGAGGTAGTCCGGCAGGCCCTCGCCGCGGTCGAGCCGCTCCTTGAACTTGGCGTGCGCGATGTCGCGCGCCACCACGATGGTCCCGGTCAGCGACACGCGCGTCTTCACCGGGTACCGCGACAGCGTCTGCCGGATCTCGTCCATCGGCCGGTGCAGGTCGATGGCGACCACCTCGCCGCCCAGCGTCTCGTCGGTGGCTTCCGGCAGGTACTGCGCCGGGTCGGCTTCCAGCTGCTCCAGGAAGATGCCCTCGGGCGTGATCTTCGCCTTGATCTGCCGGTCGGCGGAACAGGACACGCCGATCCCCACCGGCAGCGAGGCGCCATGGCGCGGCAGCCGCACCACGCGCACGTCGTGGCAGAAGTACTTGCCGCCGAACTGCGCGCCGATGCCGAGCGACTGGGTCAGGCGGTGCACCTCCGCTTCCAGCTCGACGTCGCGGAAGGCGTGGCCGAGCGCGCTGCCTTCGGTCGGCAGGGTGTCGAGGTAGCGGGTGGAGGCGAGCTTCACGGTCTTGAGCGTGAGCTCGGCCGAGGTGCCGCCGATCGCGATCGCCAGGTGATAGGGCGGGCAGGCGGAGGTGCCCAGCGTGCGTATCCGGGTGCCGAGCCATTCCAGCAGGTGCTCGCGGCTGGACAGCAGGGCGCGCGTTTCCTGGAACAGGAAGGTCTTGTTGGCCGAGCCGCCGCCCTTGGCGATGAACAGGAGGTGCAGCTCGTCGGCGTGGTGCTCGCCGGGAGCGGCCGCGATGTCGAACTGCACCGGCAGGTTGGTGCCGGTGTTGACCTCCTCGAAGGTGGAGAGCGGCGCCATCTGCGAATAGCGCAGGTTGGTCTCGGTGTAGGTGCGGTGCACGCCGCGCGACAGCGCCTCCTCCTCGTCGCCCTCGATCCACACCCGCTGGCCCTTCTTGCCGAACACCAGGGCGGTGCCGGTGTCCTGGCACATCGGCAGCACGCCGCCGGCGGCGATGGACGCGTTCTTGAGCAGGTCCAGGGCGACGAAGCGGTCGTTGGCCGACGCCTCCGGATCGTGGAGGATGCGCGACAGCTGCCGCAGGTGGCCGGGCCGCAGCAGGTGCGACACCTCGCGGAAGGCGAGGGCGGCGAGCTCGGTCAGCGCCTCCGGCCGCACCCGCAGCACCGTCCTGCCGTCGCACGCCGACGCCGAAACCCCGCCGATCTCCAGCCTGCGCCAGGGCGTGGCGTCCGGGCCAAGCGGGAACATCGGCGTGTAGGCGAAGGGCCGGACCGGCGGGCGGGCGGAGGACGGCGGCAGGGCGTTCATGGCGGCGATCCGGATCGGGGCGGCGAGGTTCAGCTCTGGTTGGGGCTTCGCTTGCGGAACGCGTCGAGGCTCACGACCTGCGGCGTCGGGTCCGGCGCCGGACCCTCCTGCTGTTCAGGCTCCGGCACCACCGCGAGCTGCGTCGCCGGCTCCGGCGCCGGCTCGGCCGCCTCGACCGGAACCGGGGTGAAGCGAAGCGCCAGGCGCACGTGCGGGTCGGCGAAGCCGGTGATGGCGCGCAGCGGCACCGCGAGCGAGGTGGGCACCGAGCCGAACGACAGCCCCACCGTCATCAGCTGGGCGTCCTCGTCGACCTTGAGGTCCCAGAACTGGTGCTGCAGCACGATGGTCATCTCGGTCGGGTACTGCGCCAGCATGCGCTTGGGGATCACCGTCAGCGGGTCGTCGGTGCGGAAGGTGATGTAGAAGTGATGGCCGCCGGGCAGGCCCTCGGCGGCGGCATGCTCCAGTGCCCGGACCATCACCTCCCGGTAGGCCTGCTCGATCCAGCCTTCGTAGGGCAGCAGGCTGTCCGCCATGCCGCCATCCTCGCCGGCGCCGCCGCGATCGTCCTCGGCCATGCTGGGCTCCTCGTTTGCGACGCGTGCCCGGGAACCGGGTGCGGGCCTCGATACGGCGCAGCCATGCGACAATCGATGGTGCGGTGCAAGTCGCCAACACGCGAGCGCCCACATGGGCACCAACTAGCGAGTGGGGGGGCTTCTGTTGCCCGGTGCCCCCCCGAACCGCGCTTGTCACTTATGCAGCGACAGCGAGCGCCTCATGATTGTCATTGGCACTTGTGATATGACCCGATAACGGCGGTATCATGCCGAGCAAAAGGTAGGTCTTTACCACGCGTGTCGAGCCTGTTTCGTCCCCGCATGTCCCGTCGCCGGGATGGTGGAGACGCCGGGCACTGCCCCCGGGTCCACAACGTTTATTCCACGTACCGTTTATCGCCGTAGCCGAGGTTTCCCTCTTGCGCCGTCAGATATAGGACGATCCGGGCCCGGCGTCCAGATGTCGGAACGGGGCTCGAAGCGGTCCGCCCGGAATGCTAACCCGGACCGGCCATTCCCGCGCCCGAGGAAGCCGATGCAGAACCCGTCCCCCGTTCCGGCTTCCCTCCTGACCGACGCGCAACAGGCCGAGATCGCCGACGCGCGGGCCGCCTCCGCCTCCACCCGTCGCGCCACCGCGCCTGGGCTGGAAGCGCTGCTGTTCCAGGCGATCCCGGTGCTGGACAAGGGCTTCGTGCGCGTCGTCGACTACATGGGCGACGACAACGCGGTGGTGCAGGGCGCCCGCGTGTCCTACGGCCGCGGCACGCGGGCGGTGCAGAGCGACCGCGGCCTGATCCGCTACCTGATGCGCCACCGCCACACCACGCCGTTCGAGCTGGCCGAGATCAAGCTGCACGTGCGCGCGCCGATCTTCGTCACCCGGCAGTGGTTCCGCCACCGCACCGCCTCCATCAACGAGTACTCCGCCCGCTACTCGGTGCTGGAGCGCGAGTTCTACGTCCCCCCGCCCGAGTCGGTGGCGGCGCAGTCGGCGTCGAACCGGCAGGGACGGGGGGCGGCGATGGCGCCGGAGCAGGCGGCGCGCGTGGTCGAGATGCTGCGCGACGACGCGGCGCGCTGCTACGACAACTACCTTTGGATGCTGAACGAGGCGGAGGGCGAGGCACACGATCCCGGGCGCGCCGGCGTCGCCCGGGAGCTGGCCCGGATCAACCTGCCGGTGGGCATCTACACCCAGTTCTACTGGAAGGTGGACCTGTGGAACCTGCTGCGCTTCCTCAGCCTGCGCGCCGACCCGCATGCCCAGGCGGAGATACGCGCCTTCGCCGACGCGATCCTGGGCGTGGTGCAGGCCTGGGTGCCGGCGGTGCACGACGCGTTCGCCGACTACGTGATGAACGCCACCACCCTGTCGGGTCCGGCGCCCGCGCTGCTGCGTGCGGCGCTGGCCGGGCGGGAGCCGCTGGATCCCGCCGCCTTCGGGCTGGGCGGCCGCGAGCTGCGCGAGCTGGTCGAGACGGTGCCGGAACTGGCTGGCCGGATCCAGGCCGCAGCATCACCGGACCTGGCGTAGCCACCTGGTCGGCGAGGATGCCTGCCCGGACGACGAGCCGGAGCGCGGCCGGCGCGAGGACGTGAACCGGTCGCGGTCCGGCCGTTCCGTTCCACCTCCGCATGGGCCTCCGGGGACTTCCCGAGGCGGCGAGTCGTGAGGCCGGTTGCTTCCGGCTGCGCCGGCCGATCGTGGTGTCCGGTCCCGATCAGGCCGGCAGATCCGGATCGAGCCGTTCCGGAGCGAATTGTCCGTCAAATCCCATAAACAAAGCCTTGCCGGACCGTTGCATACCGTTAATGTCTGTCCAGAAGTTGAGCATCGTTCGTGTTCCCGAGAGCTGTCTCAGCTTCTGCCCAGAACCTGGGCAGTCTGGCCGCGCAACCTGGGAGGATCCCTACTTGTCATCCAGAAACTTCGTGCACCGGGCCGGGCTCGGTTGTGCGCTCGCCTGTCTCGCCGCGGCAGGCGCGCAGGCCGCAACCGGCAGCGCCCTGATCGGCGCTTCGGTTTCCGAAACGTCGTTGGCCACCCTGTCGCACTCGATGCCGTCCGCCCTCGCATCCGCCACCGACACGGGCCCGCTCGCGTCCGGGCACGCGCTGGAGCACCTGCAGCTGGCGCTGAAGCGGCCTGCCGACAAGCAGGCGGCGCTGGACGCGCTGGTGCTGGCGCAGACCACCAAGGGCTCGGCGGAGTACCACCGCTGGCTCACCCCGGCCGAGCTGCGTGACCAGTACGGGCCCGACGCCGCCGACATCGCCACCACGG
Organism: uncultured Acetobacteraceae bacterium; assembly: GCA_937873225.1. GTDB lineage: Bacteria > Pseudomonadota > Alphaproteobacteria > Acetobacterales > Acetobacteraceae > Lichenicola. The sequence continues at coordinate 52,570 of CALMVN010000273.1, read as the reverse complement.
TGGCGTGGCTGCAGTCGCGCGGGCTGGTGGTGAACAAGGTGTCGCCCACCGGCATGTCGATCGACTTCTCCGGTACCGCGGCGAGCGTCGGCGCCGCCTTCCACACCGTGCTGCACGGCTACACCCGGTCCGGGCAGCGGCACTTCGCGGCGTCGGGCGAGCAGTCCTTCCCGTCCGCGCTCAGCCCGGTGGTGGAGGGTGCCGTGCTCGGCAACTTCTTCCCGCGCCCGATGCTGGTGGCCAGCCGCAAGCCGTCCGCGGCAGCGCTCGCGGGCGCCCAGGTGCACAAGGTCGGCTCCAGCTACACCATGGCCGTGCAGGGCACGACCTTCTACGCGGTGACGCCCAGCGACTTCCACACCATCTACGACGAGAACGGGCTGTTCAGCGGCTCCAGCGTGGTCGGCAAGGTGACCGGCAAGGGCGTGACGCTGGCGGTCGCCGAGCAGACCGACATCAACCCGGCCGACGTGCAGAACTTCCGCTCGCAGTTCGGGCTGTCGGGATACGCCGGCACGCTGAGCATCACCCATCCGGGCGGCTGCGTCGATCCGGGCTTCACCGCCGACGAGGGCGAGGCGGCGCTCGACGCCGAGTGGTCGGGCGCGGTGGCGCCGGACGCGACGGTGATCGAGGCGGCCTGCTCCTCCAGCGAGACCGGGTTCGGCGTGATGACCGCGCTGCAGAACCTGGTCGAGGGCGGCACCACGGCCTCGGCGATCTCGGTGTCCTATGGCGGCGCCGAGTTCGAGAACGGCGTCGTGTTCCTCACCGAATGGTCCAACCTGGTCGAGGAGGGAGCGGCCGAGGGCATCTCCATCTTCGTGTCCACCGGCGACGGCGCGGCCGACATCGCCGACACCGGCGCCACGCTCGCCACCAGCGGCATCAACGTCAACGGGCTGGCCTCCAACATCTACGACACCGCGGTCGGCGGCACCGATTTCGGCGACACCGTGGTGGGGCTGAACAGCACCTTCTGGAGCAGCACCAACAGTTCCACCGGCGGCTCGGCCAAGAGCTACGTGCCGGAGATCCCCTGGGACAACAGCTGCGGCTCCTACGTGAACTGGGCCGGCGCCGGCGCCGCGGGCCCGCTGCAGAACTGCAACAACCCGCAGACCGCGGCCACCTACCAGAACGTGGTCGGCGGCAGCGGCGGGCAGAGCCTGCTGTTCGCCAAGCCCTCGTGGCAGCTGACCGGCGTGCCGGGCGTGCCGAAGGACGGCGTGCGCGACCTGCCGGACATCTCCCTGTTCGCCTCCAACGGGCAGTGGAACCACTTCTATCTCGAGTGCATGTCGAACACGGCCGAAGGCGGCGTGCCGTGCGACTTCACCAACCCGAACAACTTCCTCGGCTCCGCCTTCGGCGGCACCTCGTTCGCGGCTCCCGACTTCGCCGGCATCGCCGCCCTGGTGGCGGAGCTGTACGGCAAGGTCGGCAACATGGCGCCGGCGCTGTACCAGATCGCCAAGGTCCAGTACAAGAACAAGCTGCTGGCGACCCAGTGCCAGACCACCAACTTCCCGGCGAACCCGCTCTGCGTGTTCCACGACGTCGCGGTGGGCGACAACTCGGTGGCCTGCCAGGCCGGCACCCCGAACTGCTACACCAACAGCCTGTCCACCAAGGGCATCGGCATCTCGTCCACCAGCACCACGACGCAGTCGACCGCCTTCAACGCCGGCGTCGGCTACGACCTCGCCACCGGCCTCGGCTCGGTGGACATCCCGCAGCTGCTGCTGAACTTCTGAGGCACCGGGCGGCGGAGCGATCCGCCGCCCGTGGTCGCCGACAGTCCGGCCTGACGGAAAGGCTCCGGCGGCGAAAGCGTCCGGGGCCTTTTCCGTGCCGGCCGGCGACGCATCTATCGCCGCGCTGCGCCGTTCCCGGGATCAGCAGTGTCCGAGGTGCCCGATGAAGATCCCGACCCGGTTGCATGGCGCGATCGACTACGCCGTGGCGTCGCTGCTCGGCAGCCTCGCCGTTTCGGGCACGCTGCCCCGGCCGGTGCGTCGCGTGATGGGCACGGCGTCCGCCTTCCACGGCTCCTATGCGGTGCTCACGGATTACGAGGCCGGGCTGCGGCCGGTGCTGGGCATGCGCGCCCACCTCCTGCTCGACGCCGCCGGCGGGGCCGCCCTGTGCGGCGCCGCCCTGCTGATGCGTCGGCAGCCCGCGGGCAGCCGCGCGCTGCTGCTGGCCGTGGGCGCGTCGGAGCTGCTGGTGACGGCGTTCAGCAGCGCCAGCCCGGTGAGCGGCCCGGGGCAGGGCTCCGGGCCGGTCGGGCGGGTGCTCGACCTCCACCCGCCCTCGGCCGAGCAGGTGGGCTATCCACCGGTCGACACGCCCAAGCCGGTGGCAGGCGACGTGTTCGTGGTCGACAGCCTGATGCCCGGCCCGCTGGGCAGCGCCCTGCCGGTGCGCATGACCGTGATCCGCCTGCCCGGCGGCGACCTGCTGCTCCATTCGCCGACGCGGTTCAGCTATCCGCTCAAGGCCCAGCTCGAGACCCTGGGCCGCATCCGCCACCTGGTCGCGCCCAACGTGGCGCACTGGATGTTCCTGCAGGACTGGCAGCGCGCCTGTCCGGACGCGGTCACCTGGGCGGCGCCCGGCCTGCGCGAGCGCGGCCCGGTGCGTCGCAGCCGCGTGCGTCTGGACAACGACCTGGGCGACGTGCCGCCGCCGGAATGGGAGGGGATCACGCTGGTGACGGTGCCGGGCGGGCTCGGCTTCCTGGAGGTGGCGCTGTTCCACGAGCCGTCGCGCACCCTGGTGCTGACCGACCTGGTGCTGAACCTCGAGGCGCAGAAGCTGCCGGCGGCGCTTCGGCCGGTGGCCCGCCTGCTCGGCACGACGGCGCCGGACGGCATGCCGGCCACCTACCTGCGCGCGGTGATCAGGCTGCGCCGCGCGTCCGCCGCCCGCGCCGCCCGGCGCCTCCTCGACCTGCGGCCGGAGCGGGTCGTGTTCGCGCACGGCGCGTGGTTCGAGCGGGACGGCACCGCGGCGCTGCGCCGTTCGCTGCGCTGGCTGCTCGACTGAAGCCGGCGGCGCGTCCGCCGGTTTCCTGAACAACGTTCACATGCGGCTTGCATCGCCTTCGGCCTGGCGCCATCGTGCGGGACCGCAGCGCGCAGGAGTGCCCGTTCATGCGTGAGCCGCCGCGCGGGCCGAGCCCGCTGCCGAGCCTGATGCCGTTCGTCGTGCTGGCGCTGATCCTGCTGCTGATCTATGCCGGCGTGATGCTGTTCCCGATGGTCCAGCGCTATGTCGCCCAGCAGGACTGCATCGCGACCGGGCGCACCGACTGCTCCCCCCATCCCTGACGGCCGTCCGGTGGGGCTCCCGTCGCACGGTCCGGTTCCCCCCGATCCGCCGGGCGATCCGCGGCCGGTGCCGTTCGCCGCCATCACCGCGCTGTTCCTGGTCTGGGGCTTCGTGTCCTCGGTGATCGACGGGCTGGCGCCGGCGGTGCGCGCCATCTTCCACCTGAGCTACGCGGCGCAGATGCTCACCCAGTTCGCCTTCTTCGCCGCCTACGGCGCCGTGTCTCTGCCGGCTTCGGTGCTGCTGGGGCGTGTCGGCGCGCCGCGGGCGATCGAGCTGGCGCTGGGCGTCACCGTGGCGGGATGCCTGGTGGTGCTGCTGGGCACGCGCACGCAGAGCTACGGGGTGATCCTGCTGGCGCTGTTCGTGATCGCGTCCGGCATCACCCTGCTTCAGGTGGCGGCGAACCCGCTGGTGGCCGCCCACGGCGAGCCGTCGCGCGCGCATGCGCGGCTGACCCTGGCGCAGGCGTTCAACTCGCTCGGCACCGTGCTGGGGCCTGTGGTGGCCGGGCGCCTGCTGCTCAGGGGCGGCCTGTTCGGCTCCGGCACCACGCCCGATCCCAGCATCGCCTCCACCGGAGCCGCGCGGCTGGTGTCGCTGCACAACATCGACCGCCAGTTCGGGCTGATCGCCCTGCTGGTGGCGGGCCTGGCGCTGCTGGCGTGGTCGGTGCGCCGACGCCTGATCGCGGCGGATCCGCTGCCGTCGGTGCTCGGCGGCAGCCTGGTCTCGGCGTTCCGCTCCGGCTGGGGGCTGTTCGGGGCGTTCGCGGTGTTCGTCTATGTCGGCGCGGAGGTGGGCGTATCGACCATCATGGTCAACTTCCTGTCGCAGCCCACGATCCTGGGCGTGTCCGCGGCCCGCGCCGCCATCCTGCTCGGCGCGGTGTTCTGGGGCGGGGCGATGCTGGGCCGGTTCGCCGGCAGCCAGCTGCTGCGGATCGTCAGCGCCGGGCGGGTGCTGGGGGTGTTCGCGATCATCAACGTCCTGCTGTGCCTCACGGTGTCGCAGACCGCCGGCCCGCTTGCCGCCTGCGCCGCCCTTCTGATCGGCTTCTTCAACTCGGTGATGTTCCCGACCTTGTTCACCCTGACGCTGGAACGCTCGCACGCGCCGGCGGCCTCGGTGTCGGGCCTGCTGTGCAGCGCGATCGTGGGCGGGGCGCTCCTGCCGCCGCTGGTGGGCCTGCTGTCGGACCGGTCGGGCATCAGCGCCGGCTTCGCGGTGCCGCTGGCGGGCTATGTCGGGATCGCCGTGTTCGCCCTGTTCGCGCCGGCACGGCCGATGCGGCCCCGACGCGGCTTCCTGCTCAGGCGGCGGGTGGCGCGGGCCGGGCGCTAGGGCATCGTCCGGTCGAACCGGCTCGGTCGATCAACACAAGGTGGCCGGAAGAAGCCAGCATGGATGCAGTAGGGTGGTGGACGCCATCCGGATGGAAAATCTACGAGGGTGCAACGCTTCACCTTGCTTGTGGAGGATCCAGGGCTCGTCTTCGCATGGCTCGCCGAACACGGCGGCGATCACGTCGTACGGCAACAGGCCCACCTGACCGTTGGGCAGGTATGGCTGGTCAAGGTTGCGTTCGACTATCCCCACGTGGCGGCGACGTTCGGGGTTCACTGGGAACATGCGACGGCTAGCATGGAAAGGCACCGCATGTTCCTGAAGCATGGTCCGGTGTCGTAACGGAGCGTCCAAGCAGGTCATGTAGGCTTCCAAGCAGGCAGCCGACGGAAGGCGGACGGGATGCACGAGAAGATCATCATCCGGAATACGGCGGCTCATGGACGCTGAACAGTTGATCGACCTGATGAAGCCGGCATTCGAGGAACCCGATCGGACAGGCTTCGAACCTGGCCCTTGCCGGTGGCAGAACGCCACCACGGCAGCTTCCTCCTCACGCGTCAGAACCGACGGGCGAAGCTCTTCCGACCCATGGCAGCCTGTCCCGTGCCGCCTCGTGATCCGTGTCGCCACACGCCGGGACTGAACACCTAGAGCAGCCTCCACATCAGCGATCAGCTATTCTAGCATTCTTTCATGTCAGATCGATCGTCGCCTGTTCCACACTCCTTCCAGCGGCTCCTTTCTCCGCTGCCTACCGGCTGGCAGCCGATTAGTTACACGATCTTCGCAGATGGAACGCTTGCCTTACTGTCAACCAATGTCGATCTTGCAGGTGAGCATCAGCGCGTCAAACGGGTTTTGCCATCGTCGCCTCGTCTTAATCCTGTCTCGCGCCTTAAGGCCCTCAGTTCTGAAGGCACGGCACAGGTGTGGACGGCCTGTAGTTCCGGCTGGGTGGAGGCATTCGCCTGTCCTCTCGAAAAGCCCTACCCGATCATCGATCGATTTGATGATGGACGATGGCTCACAGCAGACTCGGGCTTTGATGGTGGCGCCAATGCACGGTTGTTTTCTCGCGACGGCGCCTTGCTAGGCCGTCTCAGGCTTGGTGACGGCATCCAACACATTGTAACGGACGCCTCCAACCGGATCTGGGTTGGCTGGAGTGACCAGGGAACAGGCGGCAACGGCGATTGGGATGTTCGTGGCCATGAGTATCCGCCGTCACTGGACGGACTCGGATGTTTCGATGTGAACGGCGCACTCTCATCCCTGCCTGACTGGCTGTTTGAAGCTGGTCTGTTGATCGAGTGCTATGCATTGAACATCACAGACCGGAGCGCCTTGACTTGCTTCTATTCGCATGTGGATTTTCGACTGATTCGAGTCGTGCCGGGACGACCTGTCCAGTGGTGGCGAAGCGAATTCAGAGGGTCGAGCGCAATAGCTGTGGACGGCGCTCACGCGCTCATAGCAGGCGGCTATGGCGAGGATGCGAACCGTTTGGTGCTGGTCACACTCGATGGTCCAGGGCAAGGAGAAGACGTTTGCGCAATCGCTCAATGGGCACTTCCTCTGCGCCGTTTACCAGCTCCAACAAGTCAGCCGGCACCTGTATGGGAACATCCGGCCTTGCTTACTGGTCGAGGTGATATGCTCCATCTGGTCGATGACGGTGTTTGGTATTGCTGGCGCGTATCGGATCTCATGACCCCAAGGTAGACCTGCCATACAGCTTACCGTCCGGCAGGAGCATCCCTGCTCGTCATACGATCGAAACCGGCACCAGTGTCCTGGCTTGAATTCGCGGGTGAATCTCGGGGATAAGCAGGCCACTAACTTATCGGAAAGATCAGTGGCCACCGAGGACCTGAAGTCCGACGAACTTCAGATTCGGGACACTAGACCCGGTCCTGCCGCAGGTGCGGCCGCAAGGCCTCGGCCACCCGCCTGGCGATCGCGACGTAGGCCTGTCCCGCCTCGCCGTGCGGGTCCTGGGCCAGGATCGGCGTTCCGGCGTCGCCGCTTTCGCGTATGTCGAGCAGCAGCGGCACCTCGCCCAGGAACGGCACGCCGAGCTTGTCCGCTTCCGCGCGCGCGCCGCCATGGCCGAACAGGGGGGTGCGGTGGCCGCAGTTCGGGCAGCAGAACACGCTCATGTTCTCGACGATGCCCAGCACCGGCACGCGGGTCTTCTCAAACATCGCAACCCCGCGCCTGGCGTCGAGCAGGGCGATGTCCTGCGGCGTGGACACGATCACCGCCCCCGCCAGCGCCACCTTCTGCGCCAGGGTGAGCTGGGCGTCGCCGGTGCCCGGCGGCATGTCCACCACCAGCACGTCGAGCGGGCCCCACTCGACCTCGCCCATCAGCTGGGTCAGCGCGCCCATCACCATCGGTCCGCGCCAGATCATCGCCTTGTTCTCCTCGACCAGCAGGCCGATCGACATCGCCTTGATGCCCCAGGCCTCCACCGGGACCAGCCGCCCGTCGCGCACCTCCGGCTGGACGGCGGACATGCCCAGCATGCGCGGCAGGCTGGGACCGTGGATGTCGGCGTCGAGCAGCCCGACCGACAGGCCGAGCCGGGACAGGCCGATCGCCAGGTTGACCGCGGTGGTCGACTTGCCTACGCCGCCCTTGCCGGACGCCACCGCAATCACAGCACGCACCTCGGCCAGCAGCTTTGCCGGCGGCTCCGCGCCGCCGAGCCCGAGCGGCCGGTGGCCGCCGCCGGCGGGCGCCGGTGCCGGGTCGGGAGCGGGCGCCGCCTGCCGGTGCGCGGTCAGCACCACGGTCGCGTTCAGCACCCCGGGCAGGGCACGCACCGCGCGCTCGGCCTCGCCGCGCGCCGGCTCCAGCCCGGCCGCGCCGGCGCGGTCGGCGCGGATCGCCACCTGCACCAGCCCGTCGCGCACCACCACGCTTTCCACCAGCCCGGCGCCCACCAGGTCCCGATCCCCGCCCGGCGCCGGGATCCGCTGCAGCGCCTGCCGCACCGCCTGCTCCAGCGTCCCGTTCGCTTCTGCCCCGTCCGCTTTTACCACGTGATCGCCTCGTCCGCCGGTCGCCTCCGGGCTTAGTGCACCCTCCGGCCGGTGGCGAATCGCATCTTGGCCATAATCACCCGGCATCCTGCCCTGGCATCGCGCGTCCCGGCTCCATAGGTTGAGCCGGACGCAGCGGGACGGGAGGGCGGTATGGACATGAGCGAGCCGGTCCTCGCACCGCCTCCGGCGGCGAAGGCCCCGGCGCCGGCCCGGCCCGGCCGCGACCACCGGGTCGACGCGCTGCGCGGCGTGGCGCTGACCATGATGTTCTGCGACCACATCCCGCAGAACCTGCTGAACCGGCTGACCATACGCAACCTCGGCTTCTGCGACGCGGCCGAGATCTTCGTGCTGCTGGCCGGGTACGCCTCCATGCTGGCCTATGGCCGCGCGTTCGAGCGCGACGGCGTGCGCACCGGGCTGCTCCGGCTCGGGCAGCGGGTGCTGCGGCTGTACCTGTTCCAGATGGGGATGCTGGTCGCCACCGTGATGGCGGTGCGGGAATGGCGGCGCTACCACCCGGTGCCGGTCGACTTCCTCGAGCCGGAGCTGGCGCATGGCGTGCGCTCGTTCTGGCGGGTGCTGTCGCTGCAGGCGCTGCCGGGCAACCTCAACATCCTGCCCCTCTACATGGTGCTGCTGGTGCTGTTCCCGGTGATCTATGTCGGCCTGCGGACCAGCCGCTGGGCGGCGCTCGGGCTGAGTGCGGCGATGTGGCTGCTGATCAACCTCGACCCGCGCCTGAACCTGCCGAACTGGCTGGATCCGGACGGCTGGTACTTCGACCCGTTCGCCTGGCAGTTCCTGTTCACCCTCGGCGCCTGGTCGGCGATCGAGACCGGCCGCACCGGCGGCGACATCCCGTGGAACCGGTGGGTGGTGGCGGCGTGCTGGCTGTATCTCGGCTTCAGCGCGGTGCAGTCCTTTCCCTGGGCGCAGTGGGGGCTGCCGGACCTGTCGCCGCTGCCGATCGACCCGCCGCAGAAGACGCCGCTGTCGCCGCTGCGGCTGATCGACGTGCTGGCGATCTTCTACCTGGTGCAGAGCAGCCGGCTGGCCCGCACCCTGGCCGGCGGCCGGGTCGGGCAGGTGCTGGCGGTGTATGGGCGACACTCGCTGGAGGTGTTCTCGGTCGGCACCGTGCTGGACCTGCTGGCACGCCTGCTGATGACCACCTACGGCACCGGCTGGCCGATGCAGGTCGCGGTGAACGTGGTCGGGCTGGGCACGCTCTACCTGATGGCCGGGCTACTCGACCGGCGCAAGCGGGACGCGAAGCGGCGCGTCGCCCGGCGTGCCGGCGAGGCAGCCGCCGCCGGATGAGCCAACCGTGAGTCCCGGTCCGGTTCCGTCCCTGCCGCGCACCCGCGTCGTCCGGAGCCATCCTCCCGGACCAGGCCGGCGCGCCCTGCGCGTCGTGGCGTTCGGCTCCTCCACCACCGAAGGCTTCGGCGCCAGCGGCCCGGAGCACAGCTATCCCGCAGTGATGCGGCGTGCCCTGCTGCCGCACTTCCCCGGCGGCATCGCGCTCGCCAACCAAGGCGTCAGCGGCGAGTGCGCGATCGAGATGGACGGCCGGCTCGACGCGGTGGCCGCCGCGGAACCGGACCTCGTGCTGTGGCAGACCGGCTCCAACGACGTGACCCGGCCGGTGCCGCTGGACCTGTTCGAGCGCCTGACGCGGCGCGGCATCGCCCGGCTCCTGCACACCGGTGCCGACCTGGTGCTGATGGACCAGCAGTACAGCCGCGCGCTGGAGGAGGCGCCGGGGTTTGCCGCCTACTGCGACGCCCTGCACCGGCTCGGCGCCGAGGCCGGGGTGGCGGTGTTCCCGCGCCATGCGCTGATGCGCGGCTGGTGCGACGGGACCGCCTTCACCCGCGACACCCTGTCCCCGGACGGGACGCACATGGCCGACCCGGGCTATGCGCTGCTGGGCGAGGCGGTGGCAGGCTGGGTGATCGCCCGCGCCTGACGCGCCGCCGTTTCCCCGCGTCCCGGGCCCTTGCCGCAGGACCGGACGCGTGAGCAGATCGGGAACAGATCGCTGCCGCACGCAGGAGACCGACCGAGCCATGCGCTTCACTTCCTCCTCCGGCGGAGGCGCCGCGCCGCGCGGCTCGTGCGGCCTTCCGGATCCCCGGCGCCGGTCCGCAAGCCGCCCGCTGGCGTCCGGCCTGCTGGCGGTTGTCCTGGCGTCGGGCGGCGGGCTCGCGCTGCCGGTGGCAGCACCCGTGCCGGCCCTGGCGCGCGGCGCGCCGGACAGCTTCGCGGACCTCGCCGCCCGGCTGCTGCCGTCCGTGGTCAACATCTCCTCCACCGGCACCGCAAGCGACGACAGCGAGGACGACGACGAGGGCGACCTGCCGAGCGCGCCTGCCGCGCCGGACAAGGGGAACAGGAACGGCAACAACAAGAACGGCGACAGGAGCGGCCCCGCGGTGCCCGCCTTTCCGCCCGGCTCGCCGTTCGAGAAGTTCTTCCACGACTTCATGAACCATCATGGCGGCCAAGGGGGCGGCCAAGGGAACGGCCAGGGAAGCGGTCAGGATGGCGCGCAGGCGTCGCCCGGACGCCGGATGCAGAGCCTGGGCTCCGGCTTCGTGATCGACCCGTCCGGCCTGATCGTCACCAACAACCACGTCATCAAGGGCGCCGACCTCATCACCGTGACGCTGCAGGACGACACCGTGCTCAAGGCCCGGCTGCTCGGCCACGACGACAAGACCGACCTCGCCTTGCTCAAGGTGGAGCCGGCGCACCCGCTGCCGGCGGTGGCGTTCGGCGACAGCGACAAGGCGCGGGTCGGCGACTGGGTGGTGGCGATCGGCAACCCGTTCGGCCTGTCCGGCACCGTCACCGCCGGGATCGTGAGCTCGCGCGGCCGCTCGTTCGACAACGGGCCCTATGACGAGTTCATCCAGACCGACGCGCCGATCAACCGCGGCAACTCGGGCGGGCCGCTGTTCGACATGGACGGCGGCGTGATCGGCATCAACACCGCGATCTACTCGCCATCCGGCGACTCGATCGGCATCGGCTTCTCGATCCCGTCCAACGAGGCGCGCGGGGTGATCGACCAGCTGCGCCGGTTCGGCAAGGCTACGCGCGGCTGGATCGGGGTGCGGATCCAGGACGTGAGCCAGGACATCGCCGACAGCCTGGGGCTCAAGGCGCCGAAGGGCGCGCTGCTCGCCGGGCTGGAAGTGGACGGGCCGGCGGCGAAGGCCGGGATGAGGACCGGCGACGTGATCCAGCAGGTCGGCGGCAAGCCGGTGGACGGGCGCAGCCTGCCGCGGGTCGTCGGCGAGACCCCCGTGGGCCAGACGGTACCGGTGGTGCTGTGGCGCGACGGGCACGCGCTGACGCTGCCGGTCACGGTGCGCGCGTTTCCCGACGACGGCGCGGCACCGGCAGCCACGCCCGCTCCGAAGAAGCCGGCGCCTCCGGCCACGGTCGACCTCGCCGGGCTTGGCATGACGCTGGCGCCGCTCGACGACCTGCTCCGCCAGAAATACGGGATCGCCGACACCCAGAAGGGGGTGGTGGTGACGGCCGTGGCCGGCGACGGTGCCGCCGCCGACCGCGGCATCAAGGCGGGCGACGTGATCGTGGAGGTGCAGCAGTCGGAGGTGTCGTCGCCGGCGCAGGTGCAGACCGGCATCGACGCGGCGCGGCGGCAGCACCGGCCCTCGGTGGTGATGCTGGTGCAGAACGGCGACGGCTCGCGCTGGGTGCCGCTGCCGATCGCGGGCACGGCGGACGGCTCGGGCAAGGCGCCGGGCTGACCGGCGGCGATGTCCGACCACGCTGTCCGGCAAGAGCCCGGGCGGACCGGCCGCCTCGCCCCGGCCTGGGACCGGATCCTCGGCTGGACCCCGGAGCTGCGGCAGGCGGTCCGCACCCTGGTCTCGGTGTTCCTGTCCGACCTGGTCGCGCAGGCGCTGCACCTGCGCGAACCCTACTGGGCGCTGATCACCGCGGTGATCGTCACCCAGGCCCGGATCAGCTCGACCCTGGAAGCCGGCCGCGACCAGATCATCGGCACGCTGGTCGGCGCCCTCGCCGGGGCGGCCGGGATCGCGCTGTGGCTCGCCGGGCTGCCCAAGGTGCCGGTGTTCGCCGTGCTGCTGGTGCCGCTGGCGCTGCTGGCCGCGTTCAAGCCGAACCTGCGCCTGGCCGGCGTCACCCTGGTGGTGGTGTTCCTGTTCCCGGCGCAGGGCGGGGCGTTCAGCCGTCCGGTCGACCGCGTGCTGGCGATCCTGGTGGGGGCGGTGGTGTCGCTGGCGGTGTCCTACCTGGTGTTCCGCACCCGCGCCCGGCAGCTCGCCTTCAAGGCCGCCTCCGACATGCTGGCCACGGTGGACGCCACCCAGGCGGCGGTGCTGACCCGGCGGGTGGCGATGGACGAGGTCGAGCGGCTGAACGACAGCAGCAACGACGCGCTGCGGGCGCTGGTGGCGGCGATCACCGAGGCCAACCGCGAGCGCTTCGCGGTGGTGGAACGGCACGACCCGCTGATGGAGCGGCTGGTGCCGATGCTGCGTCGCCTGCAGAGCGACGTGCTGTTCGTCGCGCGCGCCCTGGGCGAGACCGCGGCGACGGACGGGCCGCCGCCGTCCCTGGCCGAGGTGTCGACGGCGGTGTCGGCGGCGTTCCGGTCGCTGCAGGCGGCACTCGACGGGGAAGCGCAGTCGCGCGGGCCTGGTGCCGGACGGCTGGTGTTCGAGGCGCGTGCCCTGTCCGGTAGGCTCGACCGGCTGGGCGATGAGGCCGGGCCGCTGGCCCGCTTCACCCTGCAGATGCTCAGCCGGGACGTCGCCGACGTTGCCGCCGCGCTGATGCCGGAGCCGGCGGAGCGGCATGCGGCGGCGGGAGCCGGAACGGTGGGTGCCGCGTCCGGTTGACCGGGCGCAGCCGGTCGATCCGCGACGCCGGGATGCGCGGACACACCCGGTTACGACATCCGCCCGAATCGTGCCGCAGAACGAAGGCCAGATCACCTGGACGCCCGGGGTCACCAACGAGTCCGGGCGGAAACAGGAGAACCGGAATGGACTTCCGTCGGAACCTCAGGCGTTCCGTTCTGGCCGCGGCGGCCGCGGTCGCGACCCTGGCGGCGATGCCGCTCGCCCAGGCGCAGCCGGTGCCGCCGGGCTGGGTCGGGCCGCACTACTACTACCACGGTCACCATTGGCACCATCGCGCCTGGGCCTGGGACCGCTACCACCACCACTACTACCGCTACTACTGAGACCGCGACGCCGGGCGCCGCGTTTGTCGGCGTCCGGCTCGTCCGGCCGGCCGGACGGCTACTCGTAGAACTCCACGCTTCCGTCGTCGAGGTCGTAGCGCGCGCCCACGATCTTCAGCCGGCCCTCGCGCTGCGGCTCGATCAGCAGCTGCTCGGTGTTGCGGAGCCGGGCGACGATGCGCAGGACGTTCTGCTCCACCGAGCGGTCGAGGAGGTTGTCCGGTCCGTCCCGCCGCGCCCGCAGCACCGCGGGGATGATCGGCTCGATCATCTGGCCGATGCTGCCGGGATAGGTCGCGTCCGTCTCCACCACGTTGACCGCGGCCTGCACCGCGCCGCAGCGCTCGTGTCCCAGCACCACCACCAGCGGCGCGCCGAGCACCACGACGCCGTACTCGATGCTGCCCATGGCGGCGAGGTCGACCACGTTGCCGGCGTTGCGGACGATGAACAGCTCGCCCAGGCCGCAGCCGAACAGCACCTCCGGCGGCACCCGGCTGTCGGAGCAGCCGACCAGCACGCAGAACGGGCGCTGTTCCTGCGCAAGGGCGGCGCGGCGCTCCTGGCTGGTCATCCGGTGGTGGATCGCCTCGCCGCTGAGGTGGCGGCGGTTCCCCTCCTTCAGCCGGGCGAGCGCCTGGTCGGGCGTGACCGGCTCATGCGGCAGCGGCGCGGATGCCATGCGGACCTCCCCTCGAAGACGAGCCTCATGCCAGCACGCCGTCCACCGGCTGCATCGGCTCCGGCGCAGGATCGCCGATCGCTTGCCTCAGGTCGATCTCGATCGTGCGGGTGATCGCCGCCATCGGCACCGCGTGCAGGCCGGGCGCGAACGGCGCTTCCAGGTCGGCGCCGATCTCGTCCAGCGCCACGAACAGGAAGCCCACCACGGTCGAGCCGAGCGGGGTGATCCAGCCCAGCTCCTGCACCATCGAAAGCGGCAGCACCAGGCAGAACACCCGCACCAGCAGCCAGGGCAGGACCGAGAACTGCACCGCCAGCGGGGTGTTGCGGATGCGCTCCAGCCCGCCCTGCGCGTTGGCGAGGTCGGACAGGATGCGGTCGATCCCGGCCTGTGCCGCGGGATGGACGCCGCGGGCCTCGGCCAGGACCCGCACCGCCACGCCGATCTCGAACAGCAGCGCCGTGGGCCGGTTGCGGAGCCCGGCCACCCGGCCCGCCAGCTCCGGCGTCAGCAGCGCTTCCACCGTTCCCGACACGTCCGCGCCGGCCAGCGCGCCGCGGAGCGCGTGGGCGTAGCCGATCATCGCCCGCGTCAGCTCCGGCGCGCCGCCGAGCAGCGATTGCATCTGCCGCGCGAAGCTTCGGGCGTTGTTGGTGACCGCCCCCCACAGCGTGCGCGCCTCCCACCAGCGGTTGTAGGCGGCGGTGTTGCGCACGTTCAGGAACAGCACCAGGGCGGAGCCGATCAGCGAGAACGGCAGCGCCGGCTGGTCCATCCAGGAACGGTGCGCGAGCTGGAAGGCGAGAACCACCACCACGTCCCAGGCGAACAGTGCCAGCAGCGGGCGCACGCTTTCGCGGACCAGGATGCGCATCCCGGCGCGGCGATCGGCGATCACCGGCCCGGACCTCGTGGAACGGATCGCATGGCAGGCGGCATCCTCCCGTGACCGGCTTTCAGCGCGGGGTGGCGGTCGGCACGTTGGCCGGCATGGCGGCGTTGGACGCGCCCGGTTGCGGCGCGCCGCTCGGGCTGCCCGGCGCGACCGCGCTTTGGCCCGCGCTGCCGGCCCGGTAGCTGGGCGTGCCGACGGCACCGGCCTGCACCGGATGCCGGTCGAGCCAGGCCAGGCAGGTGCGCACGATCGGCGCGCAATAGGAGCTGGGCGCCAGCGTCGCGTTCTTCTCGCCCGAGTACAGCAGCCGGCTGACGCGCCCGTCATCGACCCGGAACGTCGCATGGCAGTAGCCGCCGTTCGACAGCCCGAGGCCGCCGACGATCGGCACCGCGTAGCTCGTGGAGCTGCTGGAGGTGGCGTAGTAGGTCAGCACGTCGGTGCCGCCGAAGCTCGCGTGCTGGTCGGGCACGCCGAGGCAGGATTCCAGGTCGACCTCGCTCAGGCCGATCAGGCGCTTCTGCGCGTGCTCGGCGACGTCCGAATCCTCGACCGCGCAGGCGCCGAGCAGCGGCAGCAGGATGGGCAGCAGGTGACGGAACGCGGTGACGGGACGTGGCAAGCCTGGCCTCTGGTGCAGCGATGGCGACCGGAGGGAACGCCCTTGCCGCCCCGACGGTTCGTGCCACACCTCGCGATGGAGGCTCCTGTCTGCCGTCCCGATCGCATGGGCCCCAGGCGGACGCGCGAGGCCCTATGGGCCCTGGTCGGTGCCGGGCGCCCGGAACCGCAGCATTGTCCCGCTATCCGGGGGCGGAACGTTCCGGGTCCGCAGCGTCGCCGTGAAAATGACACAGCCCGATCCTAGGGATGCCCGGCTATGGATGCTCCCCGGCAGGCGGGGAAGGAGGATCGGTTTGGCCTTGTCTCGACGGGAGCTGGTTCAGGCGGGCGCCGCCGCCTCGGTGGTCATGGCGGCCGGCGCTGCGGGATCGGCCGCACGCGCCGCGGCGGCGGCGCCTGTCGCGGCGCCCGGCCCGTTCGACGGCGCCAGCGTGCGCCGGCTGGCGCAGGCGATGGCGGGACATCCCTATGCCGCGCCGGACGAGAAGCTGCCGGGGCCGGTGGACGCGCTCAGCTTCGACCAGTATCGCGGCATCCGCTTCAGGAAGGAGAGCGCGTTGTGGCGCGGCCAGGGGCTCGGCTTCCAGGTCGAGTTCCTGCCGCGCGGCTTCCTGTACCGGCCGCGTATCGACATCTTCGAGGTGCGCGACGGCCAGGCCGCCCGGCTCGGCTACGATCCGGGCCTGTTCGACTACGAGGACCCGCACCTGCGCGTGCCGGACAACCTCGGCTTCGCGGGCTTCCGCCTGCATTATCCGCTGAACCGTCCGGACTATTTCGACGAGGTCTGCGTGTTCCTCGGCGCGAGCTACTTCCGCGCCGTCGCCCGGGGCCAGGATTACGGGCTGTCGGCGCGCGGCTTCGCCAACGGCACCGGCGAGCAGAAGGAGGAGTTCGCGCTGTTCCGGGCGTTCTGGCTGGAACGGCCCGCCCCCGGCACCAGCGCCATCGTGGTGCACGCGCTGCTCGACAGCCCCAGCGTCGCCGGCGCGTACCGCTTCACCATACGGCCGGGCGACGAGACCGTCTTCGACGTGGAAAGCGTGCTGTATCCCAGGCGCGCCATCGCCAGCTCCGGCGTGGCGCCGCTCACCGGCATGTTCTTCTTCGACGCCAACGACCGCCAGCACGTCGACGACGCCCGCCCCGCCGCGCATGACAGCGAAGGATTGTCGATGTGGACCGGCAAGGGCGACCAGCTGTGGCGCCCGCTGGCCAACCCCATCGACCTGCAGGTCAGCGCGTTCTCCGACACCACGCCCAAGGGCTACGGCTTGATGCAGCGCAAGCGCGCCTTCGCCGACTTCCAGGACCTGGCGCTGAACTACGAGAAGCGGCCGTCGCTGTGGATCGAGCCGATCGGCGACTGGGGCGAGGGCGCGGTGGTGCTGGTCGAGCTGCCGACGCCGAACGAGGTCAACGACAACATCGTCGCGTTCTGGCGCCCCAGGGCGCCGCTCGCGGCGGGCGGGGAGTACAGCCACACCTACCGGATGCACTGGTGCTGGGACAACCCGTGGAGCAGCGGGCTGGCGCGGACCGCGCAGACCCGGATCGGCGCCACCGGCGACGGCAAGGGACGCTTCGTGATGCTCGACTTCGCCGGCGGCGCGCTGAAGTCGCTCGGCGCGGATGCCAGGCTGCATGCCGATCTCGGTGCCAGCACGGGTGCCATCCGCAACGTGGTGGTGGTGCAGAACCCGTCGATCCAGGGCTGGCGCATCACCTTCGAGTTCCATCCCGGCTCGGCCAGGCTGGCCGAGCTGCACTGCACCCTGGCGGGCGAAGGAGGCCCGCTGTCGGAGCAGTGGGTGTATCGTTGGACGCCCTGATGCCCGGTGCCCTGATGCCGAACGCCCCGGCGCTGCCGCCCGAGGCGCCGCTGTTGATGCCGGTGCAGTCGCTGTCGCAGGCGCCCCGGACCGGACGGCGACCGGCCACCCGGCCGCCAGGCCTCGCCCTGCGCCGCCTCCGCGTGATCGGCGGCGCGGTGCGGCTGCCGGGGGGCGGCGGGGACGAGCTGTTCTTGGTGCGGAACGGCAACGGCCCCCACCCGCTCGGCCTCCTCGTGCTGGCGCTGTTCGTGGTGCTGTTCGCCTGGATCGCGCTCGCCTTCACCTCCGCACTCGGCGGCTTCGCCTCGCTGCTGGGGCGCGGCGGGCTCGGGCTCGGCATCAGCCGAGACGGGCCATTGCCGGAACTCGGCACGCGCACCGCGCTGCTGCTGCCGACCTACAACGAGAGCCCGTCGCGCGTGATGGCCGGCCTGTCCGCCATCCACGACAGCCTGCAGGCGACCGGCCGGCTGCCGTGGTTCGACCTGTTCATCCTGTCCGACACCACGGACCCGGACGTCTGGCTCGAGGAGGAGGCGGCGTTCCTCGCCCTGCGGGAGGCCACCGGCGGGCACGACCGCATCTTCTACCGCAGGCGGGCGAAGAATACCGAGCGCAAGGCGGGCAACGTCGGCGACTGGGTGCGCCGCTGGGGCGGGGCATATCCGCAGATGGTCACGCTGGACGCCGACAGCGTGATGGACGGCGCGACGCTGGTGCGGATCGCGGCGGCGATGGAACGCCATCCCGGGGTCGGCCTGATCCAGACCCTGCCGGTGATCGTCAACGGGTCCACCCTGTTCGCCCGGATGCAGCAGTTCGCCGGCCGGGTGTACGGGCCGCTGATCGCCCATGGCATCGCCTGGTGGCACGGGCCGGACGGCAACTACTGGGGCCACAACGCCGTCATCCGCACCGCGGCGTTCGCGGAGGAGGCCGGGTTGCCGGTGCTGGAAGGCAGGCGGCCGATCGGCGGGCACATCCTCAGCCACGACTTCGTCGAGGCCGCGCTGATGCGTCGCGGCGGCTGGGCGATCCACATGGTGCCGGGGCTGCCCGGCTCGTTCGAGGAAAGCCCGCCCTCGCTGACCGACATCGCAGTACGCGACCGCCGCTGGTGCCAGGGCAACCTCCAGCACGCCGGCGTGCTGCCGGCGCGCGGGCTGCACTGGGTCAGCCGGCTGCACCTGCTGATGGGGATCGGCTCCTACGTCACCGCGCCGTTGTGGCTCGTGTTCCTGCTGTGCGGCATCCTGGTGTCGCTGCAGGAGCGCTTCGTGCGGCCGGAGTACTTCGGCGGCACCAAGCTGCTGTTCCCGCGCTGGCCGCAGGTCGACCCGGTGCTGGCCAGGGGCGTGTTCATCGGCACCATGGCCGTGCTGCTGGCGCCGAAGCTGCTGGCCTACGTGGCGCTGCTGTTCAACCCTTCCGACCGGCGCGGCGCCGGGGGAGCGTTGCGCGCGCTCGTGTCGCTGCTGGTCGAGACGGTGATCGGCGGGCTGATCGCCCCGGTCGCCATGCTGGTGCAGACCGGCGGCGTGATCTCCATCCTGGCCGGCCGCGACTCCGGCTGGAACGCGCAGCGACGCGACGACGGGGCGATCCCGCTGGCCGTGGTGTGGGCCGGCTACTGGCGCTACACCGCGTTCGGGCTCGTGCTGGCCGGGATCGCCTGGGCGGTGTCGCCGGCGCTGTTCGCCTGGATGTCGCCGGTGCTGCTCGGGCTGCTGCTGGCGGTGCCGCTGGTGTCGCTGACCGCCGGGCGCCGGGCCGGGCTGGCGCTGCGCCGGCTCGGCCTGCTGCGCATCCCCGAGGAGGCGGCGCCGCCCGCGGTGCTGGCGCGCGCGGTCGCCCTGCAGGCCGCGGGGGACGCAGCGCCCGGCGACAGCCTGCGCCGCCTGCTGGCCGATCCCGTCCTGATGGCGGCGCACCGCGCCATGCTGCCGCCTCGCGTGCCCGGGCGCGACCCGTTCGATCCGCTGCTGGCGCTTGGCCTGGCCAAGCTCGACGAGGCGGCCACGCTGGATGCCGCCCTCGTCCTGCTGACGCTGCCGGAGCGGGCCGCGGTGCTCGGTAGCGCGTCCGGTCTCGACCGCCTGCTGGTTCTCGCAGGTCCGATAGGACAATCTTAACCTTCCGCTGTCACGGTCGCCGTGTTCAACCGGAGCCGTAGGCCGTCATGGCGACCCCCAAACACCGCCTCGTCACACGCAGCGACTTCGACGGCCTCGTGTGCGGCATGCTGCTGCGCGAGCTCGACCTGATCGACGAGATAAAATTCGTCCACCCCAAGGACATGCAGGATGGGATCGTGCCGATCACGGGGCGCGACATCGTCACCAACCTGCCCTATGTCGCCGGCTGCCACCTCGCCTTCGACCACCATGCCAGCGAGATGTCGCGCAAGGGCGAGCGGTCCTATCCCAACCACGTCATCGACCCTGCGGCACCGTCCGCGGCGCGCGTGGTGTACAACTACTACGGTGGTGCCGCCGCCTTCCCGCGCGTCCGTCCGGACCTGATGCAAGCCGTCGACCAGGCCGACTCGGCGCAGTTCACCCGCGAGGAGATCCTCGACCCCCAGGGCTGGGTGCTGCTCAACTTCCTGATGGACTCCCGCACCGGGCTCGGCCGGTTCCGCGAGTTCCGCATCTCCAACTACGACCTGATGATGCAGCTGATCGAGCGCTGCCGCGACGCCGGCATCGACGAGGTGCTGGCGCTGCCGGACGTGAAGGAGCGCGTCGACCTGTATGCCGCCCACCGGGACCTGTTCGCGGCCCAGCTCCGCCGCTGCACCACCGTGCACGGCAGGCTGGCGCTGATCGACCTGCGCGACGAGGCGGTGATCCATCCCGGCAACCGCTTCATGGTCTATGCCCTGTTCCCCGGCTGCGACATCTCGGCGCACGTGCTGTGGGGCCTGAGGAAGCAGAACACCGTGTTCGCCATCGGCAAGTCGATCCTCGACCGGTCCTCGACCGTCGACGTCGGTGCCGTGTGCCTGTCCCATGGCGGCGGCGGCCACGAGGCGGCCGGAACCTGCCAGATCCCGAACGACCGGGCCGAGGCGGTGAAGGCGGAGCTGATCGCAGCCTTGTCGGGAACGCCCTCCAGGGCGGCCGCCTGACGGGCGACCGGCGCAGCGCCTTCCATCATTTTAGTGTAATAACTATTACACGAGTCCATGTGCTTGAATGAGGGATGAGGACGGGATAGACCTTGACCCTGGCGAGGATCAGGCTCCGTCGCCAAGGGTGGACGACGATGGTCGAAAGCGAAGTGGTCGAGATCGACGGCGTGTTCGTCGGTGCGGCGATCCTGCAGCCCAACCGCGTGGACCTGGCGTTCTTCGCCACCCACGACCGGCTGCGCCCGATGCACGGCAGCATCCTGCCCAGCCTGGCGGCGCTCCGGCACCAGGCCGCCCGGCATTTCCATGGGGTTCCCTCGGCTGCCGAGGCCGTGGCCGGATCGCGCCGCCGCTGGACGTGACCGGCCCCCGCCGGGCATCGGTCCTTCCCGCCGCATGATCGGTCGGAGCGCGCGCCGCCGATGCTGAACCCGGCCTCGCCGCTGGCCCGGCTGATCGACGCGCCGGTTCGTCCCGGGACGCTGTGCTGGATCGGCCTCCGTCCGGATCGGCGGGCGGCGATGACGGCGGTGGACCGTGCCTTGCTCGATCCGCAGGGCGGCCTGGCCGGCGACCATTACGGCGGCCGTGCTGCTGGCGCCCGGCAGGTCACGCTGCTGCAGGCTGAGCACCTCTCCGTGATCGCGGCCTGCCTCGGGCAGGACCCGGTCGCGCCGGAACTCCTGCGTCGCAACCTCCTGGTGTCCGGCCTCAACCTGCTGGCCCTTCCCGGACGCCGCCTGCGCATCGCCGACGCGGTGCTGGAGGTCACCGGCCCGTGCCATCCCTGCTCGCGCATGGAAGCGGCGCTCGGGCCGGGCGGCTACAACGCCGTGCGCGGCCATGGCGGGGTGACCGCACGGGTGCTGGAGTCCGGCCGGATCGGGCGCGGGGATGCGGTGGTCCGGCTTCAATAGCCGCGGGACGGGTCCACCAGGTTGGGCGGCGTCCGGCCGTCCCGGATCGCCCGGAGGTTCTCCAGGAGGATGTCCAGGCTGCGCGGCAGGTAGGACGCGCCGTCGTCGCAGGACACGTGCGGCGTCATGAGAAGGTTGGGCGTGGTCCAGAGACGGTGGCCGGGCGGCACCGGCTCGGGGGTGAACACGTCCAGCACCGCGCCGCCGAGCCGCCCCTCCTCCAGGGCGTCGCACAGCGCGTCCTGCGCGAGAAGGGCGCCGCGGCCGATGTTCACCACGAACGCGCCGCGCGGCAGCCTCCCGATCCGGCGCGCGTCCAGCAGCTCCCGGGTCGCGGGGGTGAGCGGGCAGGCCAGCAGCAGGAACTCGGTCTCCGGCAGCACCGCGTCGAGCGCGTCGGTGCCGACCACCCGCTCGCAGGCCGGATGCGGCGCCGGACGGGCGCGCACCCCGGTCACGCGCAGCCTGAACTGCGACGCGCGCCTGGCCGCTTCCTCGCCCAGGCTGCCGAGCCCCACCACCGTCAGACGGCGCCCGGCCAGCACGGTGCCGTGCTGCCTGTTCCAGCGCTGCGCCCGCTGGTCGGCGACGAAGCCCGGCATGTGGCTCGCCAGCATGAGCAGGCTCATGATCGCGAACTCGCCCGCCTTGTCCGCGTGGGTGCCGCGGTTGTTGAGCAGGCCCACGCCCGGCGGCAGCCAGTCGAGCGGCATCAGCCCGTCGATGCCGGCAAAGGTGCAGAACAGGTGGCGCAGCCTCGGCGCCGGCGCGGGCAGGGGGCGCGGCAGGTGGTTGGTGAACACCACCATCTCGCATTCCGCCAGCGCCTCGCACAGCGCCTCGGCCGTGGCGCCGAAGCTCACGGCGTGACCGCCGCCGCCATCCGGCGCGCGCCGGGCCGCCTCGGCCCACAACTCGGACGTGATCGGCTGCTCGCGGCCGGTGCCCGTGTGGACGTGGATCCTCAACGCTCAGACCGCTCCCGGCGGCGGCGCGGCGGCCGGGTCCGGCTCGGCCCTGGGCGCCGGGCGGACGCGCACGCGCCGGATGTGCCGGGCGTCGGCGTCCATCACCCGGAACTGGATGCCGCTGCCGTGGCTCAGCACCTCGCCGCGCGTCGGCACGTGGCCGGCCAGCCGGAACACCAGCCCGCCCACGGTCTCGATCTCGGATTCCCGCTCCTGCTCGGTCAGCACCGCGCCGAGCCGGTGCTCGAACTGCTCGACCGGCATGCGTGCGTCGATGTCCAGCGTGCCGTCGTGGCGCTCGACCAGCATCGGCACGTCGGGCTCGTCGTGCTCGTCGGCGATGTCGCCGACGATGGTCTCGACCAGGTCCTCGATCGTCACCAGCCCGTCGATGCCGCCGTACTCGTCGATCACCAGCGCCAGGTGGATGCGGCGCAGGCGCATCTGCAGCAGCAGGTCCAGCACCGGCATCTGCGGCGCGATCATCAGCGGCTGGCGCAGGATCGACTGCAGCCGGAAGCCGTCCGCCGGGCCCGCATAGCCGACCAGGTCCTTGACGTGAACCATGCCGACGATGTCGTCGAGCTGCTCGCCGTACACCGGCAGCCGGGAATGGTTCTCCCGCTTCATGGTCGCCAGCGCGTCCTCGAAGCCGAGGTTCACCGGCATGGCGACGATGTCGGCGCGCGGCACCATCACGTCGTCCGCCGTGGTGCCGCGCAGGCGCAGCACGTTGGCGATCAGCACTCGCTCCTGCCGGTCGAGCTCCGGCGTCTCGCCCTCTTCCTGCGGCGCGTCCGCGGCCTCCTGCACCAGGGCGGCGACGCGGGCGCGCAGGTCCTGGTCGCCGCGGCGTCGGCTCCACCAGCCGAGCAGGCCGCTGCGTCGCGGACGCTCGGCGTCCGGCCGGGCGGAGGCGCTCACCGTGCCCCGCCCTTCGGTCCGGACGGCTGGCGCGGCTTCCACGGGTTCGGCACGCGCAGGCGGTGCAGGATGCGGGCTTCGGCCATCTCCATGCGCCGCGCCTCGCCGGCGCCGCCATGCAGGTGGCCGCGCAGGTGCAGCGCGCCGTGCACCACCAGGTGCGCCAGGTGGTGGCGCGGCCGGCGCCCGGCGGCCAGCGCTTCCCGCCGCACGGTTTCCAGCGCCAGCACGATGTCGCCGCCGGCGATGCCGGGCGGAGTGGCGAAGGTCAGCACGTTGGTCGGCGTGTTGCGGCCGCGATGGCGCGCGTTCAGGCGGCGTACGCGCAGGTCGTTGTCCAGCACCACCGAGCCGGCGCCGCCGCCGGCGATCGCGGCCAGCCGGGCCAGGCGCTCGACATGCGGCACCAGCCGGCGCCAGCGCCGGTCGACCACGAACACCTCGGCCTCGCCCGCCGCCTCGGTGCGTCGGCGTTCGGCCGCGTGCCGGGACACGCCGGCGACCGCCTTGCCCGCTCCTGGCTTGCCCGCGCCCGACTTGCCCGCACCTGTCTTGCCTGGGCGGGCGTCCCGTTTTCGGGGGCGGTCCTTCTTCGGCTTGGTCCTACCTGGCGGTTCCATCGGTCTCCCGGCGCGTCCGGTTCCGGGTGGTGTCCCGCTCGGCCGCCGCGCGCTGATCATACGCATCGACGATCCGGGCGACCAGCGGATGGCGCACCACGTCCCGGCTTTCGAACCGGGCGAAGCCGATCCCGGGCAGGCCTTCCAGGGTTTCCACCGCGTCGCGCAGGCCGGACGACACGCCGGCCGGCAGGTCGACCTGGCTGAGGTCGCCGTTGATCGCCATGCGGGTGCCGGAGCCCATGCGTGTCAGGAACATCTTCATCTGGGCGACGGTGGTGTTCTGCGCCTCGTCCAGGATCACGAACGCGTGCGCCAGGGTGCGGCCGCGCATGAAGGCGAGCGGCGCCACCTCGATCTCGCCGGACGCCATGCGCCGGATCACCTGGTCGCCCGGCATCATGTCGTGCAGCGCGTCGTAGAGCGGGCGCAGGTAGGGGTCGATCTTCTCCTTGAGGTCGCCGGGCAGGAAGCCCAGCCGCTCGCCCGCTTCCACCGCCGGGCGCGACAGCACGATGCGGTCGACCCTTCCTGCCTGCAGCATCGCCACCGCCTGCGCCACCGCCAGGTAGGTCTTGCCGGTGCCGGCCGGGCCGACGCCGAACACCATCTCGTGGCTGCCCAGCAGCTCCATGTAGGCGGCCTGGCCGGGCGAGCGCGGCTCGATCGCGCCGCGCCGGGTGCGGATCGCCGGCAGGTCGCTGAACGGCAGCCGCGGGTCGGGATCCGGCGGCAGGGTGCCGGCAGGGCCGGGCAGGCCGGGGAACCCGTCCGGATCCCGCCTGGGCGCGCCGCCGCGGCCGGGCACGCGGATCGCCTCGCGCCTGGGGTCCAGCACGGTGTTGTGCAGGTCCGACATGCGGATCGCGGTGTCCACCTCCGCCGCGTCGATCGGACGGCCCTCCTCGAGCCGGCGGTACAGCGCCGCCAGCGCCGAGCGGGCCAGCGCCACACGGCCGGGGTCGCCGCTGACGCTGACCCGGTTGCCGCGGCAGGCCAGGCGCACGCCCAGGCCCTGCTCCAGGCGCACCAGGTGGCGGTCGTGGTCGCCCAGCAGCAGCTGCAGCAGCGCGTTGTCGTTGAACTGCATGGTCGCGGCCTTCGCATCGCCTTCCGAGCCGCTTCGCGCGGCCGGCCCGTGATCGGGAGGAACCGGCGCCGTGCCGGGAGCGGGGGATGCGGCGGTGGCGAGTTCGGTCAAGCGCAGGCTCTCTCCGGCAGGGGGATCGGGTCGGGCAGGGCGGTGGGGTCGATCAGGGTGGCGGTCAGGGAGTTGGTGAGCATCGCCTCGATCTTCACCATCGCCACGGTGCCGATCAGGGTTTCCGGTGCGCAGGCGTGCACCGCCTGGAGAAAGGGGCTTCGTCCCGAGAGCTGCCCGGGACGGCGGCCGCGCCCGGTGAACAGCACCGGCATCGCCTGGCCGACGCTGCTGGCGTTGGTGCGGTCCTGCTGCGTGCGGATCAGCGCCTGCAGCCGCTGCAGCCGCTCGTCGCTGGCCGGAGGCGGCACCCTGTCGGCTGCTGCGGCGGCCGGGGTGCCGGGGCGCGGCGAATAGCTGAACGAGAACGCCTGGGCGAAGCCGACCTCCTCCACCAGCGCCATCGTCGCGGCGAAGTCGGCGTCGGTCTCGCCCGGATGGCCGACGATGAAGTCGGAAGAAAAGGCGAGGTCCGGCCGCGCCGCGCGCAGCCGCTCCACCAGCCGGCGGTAGTCGTCCGCGGTGTGGCCGCGGTTCATCAGGCGCAGCATGCGGTCGGAGCCGGACTGCACCGGCAGGTGCAGGAACGGCATCAGCTGCGGCAGGTCGCGGTGGGCTGCGATCAGCGCGTCGTCCACGTCGCGCGGGTGCGAGGTGGTGTAGCGCAGGCGCAGCAGGCCGGGGATGTCGGCCAGGGCGTGCATCAGCCGGGCCAGGCCCCACGTCCGGCCGTCCGGGCCGTCGCCGTGGTAGGCGTTGACGTTCTGCCCGAGCAGGGTGATCTCGCGCACGCCGCCCTGCACCATGCGGCGCGCCTCGGCCAGCACGGAGGCGGCAGGCCGGCTGGCTTCCGCGCCGCGGGTGTAGGGCACCACGCAGAACGAGCAGAACTTGTCGCAGCCTTCCTGCACGGTCAGGAACGCGGTCACGCCGCCCGGCAGCTGCGGTCCGGCAGCGTCCGGCAGGAAGTCGAACTTCTGCTCGGGCGGAAAGTCGGTGTCGATCACCACCCCGCCGGCGCGTGCCGCGCGCGCCACCATCTCAGGCAGCCGGTGATAGGTCTGCGGCCCCAGCACGATGTCCACGAACGGCGCCCGCCTCAGGATCTCGCGGCCTTCCGCCTGCGCCACGCAGCCGGCGACCGCCAGCACGGTGGGACGGCCCTCGGCGGCACGCGCCTGCTTGATCACGCGCAGCCGGCCGAGCTCGGAGAACACCTTTTCCGCCGCGCGGTCGCGGATGTGGCAGGTGTTCAGGATGACCATGTCGGCCTCCTCCGGCGTGTCCGCCGGGCGGTAGCCGAGCGGCCGCAGCACGTCGGTCATCCGGGCGCTGTCGTACACGTTCATCTGGCAGCCCCAGGTGATGACGTGCAGGCGCTTCGTGGGCAGGCGCTTCGTGGGCAGGCGCTCGGGCGAGGGGATGGTGTTCAAGGCGGGAAGGATTCCGGCAGCCGCCGGAAGGAGTCCGCGCGGAAGCACGGC